>JAFKGN010000023.1:8561-14505 GCA_017307205.1 Caulobacterales bacterium | reverse complement strand
CGTGTCGCCCTCGCGCACGCAGCGTTGCAGACGCTGTGCCGCCATGCCGAGCAAGAGGTCGCCATGGTTGTGCCCCAGGGTGTCGTTGACGCTCTTGAAGTGGTCGAGGTCGATGCACAGCACCGCCGCCCCCTCGCCGCTGCGGGCGGCGCGGGCCAGGGCGTCGGCGAACTGTTTCTGGAACAGGGCGCGGTTGGGAAGGCCCGTCAGCGGGTCATAGTGCGCCAGCTTCTCGATCTGCCGCATGGTCAGCTGTGCATGCTGGTGTGCGTGCTGCATCAGCCCCAGGGCCGTGCCCACGCCGATGTAGCGGCCGTCTTCGGCCAGGATGAAGCCCCGCAGCAGGTCGGACGGGCGCTCGGTCAGCATCCGCCCCATGAAGTCGGCGATCGGGGCGTCCGCCTCGACCACCAACGGATTGGGATCCATCACCAAGTGGATCGGGCGCCTGGCGTAAAGGGCGCGGCCGAACTCGGCGGCCATCCGCAGGAAGAACGCGTTGCGCTCGATGATGCCGACGGGGCGCCCCTCCTCGTCGATCACCGGCACGATCAGGGTGTCCTGCTCGGCCTTGAAGCGATCATAGACATCACCGCCGAGCGCGTCGGGACCAACCGGCTCAACGGCGAGAAGCAAGGCGCGAACTGAAGACATGATACCCCCATGGATCGCGGGGCATATGGCTCAGCTCAGATTACCACCCGCTGAATCGCGAGCGAATAAATCAATGAAATCAGCGTCTTAAAAACGTCGACTTAATGTCACAAACGAACCGTGTTCGCTTATTGCAGCCCGGCCCGGCCGATGGCGTAGAAGCGCTCGGCCCGCTGGGCGCGCAGCCCGTCGGGGCTCAGCTTCGACAGCGCCTTCAGCTCCTGCTCCACCGCGTCGCCCACCGCCCGGATCATGGCTTCCGGGTCGGAATGCGCCCCGCCGGCCGGCTCCTGCACGATGCGATCGACGATCTTCAGGCCCAGCAGGTCCTGCGCCGTGATCTTCATGTTGTTGGCCGCCTGCTTGGCGTGCGCCCCGTCCCGCCAGAGGATCGACGAGGCCGCCTCGGGCGAGATCACCGAATAGATCGAATGCTCGAGGATCAGCACCTTGTTGGCGGCGGCCAGCGCGATGGCCCCGCCGGAGCCGCCCTCGCCGGTGATGGTCGCCACCATCGGCGTGCCCAGGGTCAGGCAGCGCTCGGTCGAGCGGGCGATGGCCTCAGCCTGGCCGCGCTCCTCGGCGCCGACGCCCGGATAGGCGCCCGCCGTATCGACGAAGGTGATCACCGGCAGGTCGAACCGCTCGGCCATATCCATCAGGCGCACGGCCTTCCGATAACCTTCCGGCCGGGCCATGCCGAAGTTGTGCTTCAGGCGGGTGGTGGTGTCGGCGCCCTTCTCGTGGCCCATGACCACCACGGGCACGCCGCGGAATCGGCCGAGGCCGCCCACGATGGCCTGGTCGTCGGCGAACTTGCGGTCGCCGCGCAGCTCGACGAACTCCTCGATCAGCGCCGCGCAGTAGTCCTTGAAGTGCGGACGCTCCGGATGCCGGGCCACCTGGGTCTTCTGCCAGGCGTCCAGGTTCGAATAGGCCTGCTTGCGCTGCTTATCGACGCGCTTCCTCAGCGCCTCGATCTCCTTGTCGAAGCCGCCCGCGCCCGCGTCGTCGGAGAGCTGCGACAGCTCCTCGATCTTGCTTTCCAATTCGGCGATGGGCCGTTCGAAGTCGAGATAGTGCGTCGCCATGAACCCCAAACGCAGGTCGCCGAGAAAGGCGCCGAAACTAGGGTGCGGCGAGCGTCAGCACAAGCGACGCGCGGAGCGACATCTTGAGCGTGATCGATGGGGTTGCCCCCGGTCGACTCCCTCTCTAAACGGGCGCCTTAGCCTAGAACTTGGCGGGGACGACGCGCGGTGACGTGCGGCGCCCCTTTGCGCGCGAGTGGACCGATGCCGAAACGTACAGATATCAAGTCGATCCTGATCATCGGCGCCGGCCCCATCGTCATCGGCCAGGCCTGCGAGTTCGACTACTCCGGCGTCCAGGCCTGCAAGGCCCTGCGCGCCGAGGGCTACCGGATCATCCTGGTCAATTCGAACCCGGCCACGATCATGACCGACCCGGACGTGGCCGACGCCACCTACGTCGAGCCGATCACGCCCGAGATCGTCGCCAAGATCATCGAGAAGGAAAAGCCGGACGCCCTCTTGCCCACCATGGGCGGCCAGACCGCGCTCAACACCGCCCTGGCGCTCGAAAGCGCCGGCGTGCTCAAGAAGTTCGGCGTCGAAATGATCGGCGCCAAGGCCGACGTCATCGACAAGGCCGAAGACCGTCAGAAATTCCGCGACGCCATGGACAAGCTGGGCCTCGAGTCGCCCCGCTCGCTCGCCGCCCACACCATGGAAGAGGCCCTCGAGGGCCTGGAGTTCGTCGGCCTGCCGGCGATCATCCGCCCCAGCTTCACCCTCGCCGGCACCGGCGGCGGCATCGCCTACAACCGCGAGGAGTTCGAGGAGATCGTCCTGCGCGGCCTCGACCTCTCCCCGACCACCGAGGTGCTGATCGAGGAGTCGGTGCTGGGCTGGAAGGAATACGAGATGGAGGTCGTCCGCGACACGGCGGACAACTGCATCATCGTCTGCTCCATCGAGAACATCGATCCGATGGGCGTGCACACGGGCGACTCGATCACCGGCGCCCCCGCCCTGACGCTGACCGACAAAGAGTAGAGATCGGCGTCGAGACCGGCGGCTCCAACGTCCAGTGGGCGATCAATCCGGCCGACGGCCGCATGGTCGTCATCGAGATGAACCCGCGCGTGTCGCGCTCGTCGGCCCTGGCCTCGAAGGCCACCGGCTTCCCGATCGCCAAGGTCGCCGCCCGCCTGGCGGTCGGCTACACGCTCGACGAACTGGCCAACGACATCACCAAGGGCGCCATGCCGGCTTCGTTCGAGCCGAGCATCGACTACGTCGTCACCAAGATCCCGCGCTTCGCCTTCGAAAAGTATCCGGGCGCCGAGCCCTATCTGACCACCTCGATGAAGTCGGTGGGCGAGGTCATGGCCATCGGCCGCACCTTCGCCGAGAGCCTGCAGAAGGCCCTGCGCGGGCTGGAGACCGGCCTCGCCGGCCTCGACGAGATCGAGATCCAGGGCGCCGATGATCCCGACAACGGCCGCGCCGCCTGCGCGTCATCGCCCAGGCCTTCCGCCACGGCCTCTCGGTCGAGGAGATCGCCGGCGCCTGTTTCTACGAGCCGTGGTTCCTGCGCCAGATCGCCGACATCGTGCGCACCGAAGGCCGCGTGCGCGCTGCCGGCCTGCCCACCGACGCCGTCGGCTTCCGCAAGCTGAAGGCCATGGGCTTCTCGGACATCCGCCTCGGCAAGCTCACCGGCCAGGCCGAAGCCGCCGTGCGCGCCGCCCGCCAGGAGCTAAACGTCCGTCCGGTGTTCAAGCGCATCGACACCTGCGCCGGCGAGTTCGCCGCCACCACGCCCTACATGTATTCGACCTACGAGACCGGCGCCCTCGGCCAGACCCCGGACTGTGAAGCCGAGCCGTCCGACCGCAAAAAGGCGATCATCCTCGGCGGCGGTCCGAACCGCATCGGCCAGGGCATCGAGTTCGACTACTGCTGCTGCCACGCCGCCTTCGCCCTCGACGCCGTCGGCATCGAGAGCATCATGGTCAACTGCAACCCCGAGACCGTCTCGACCGACTACGACACCTCCGACCGCCTCTACTTCGAGCCGCTGACGGCCGAGGATGTGCTGGAGCTGATCCACGTCGAAACCCAGAAGGGCACGCTGCTCGGCGTGATCGTGCAGTTCGGCGGCCAGACTCCGCTGAAGCTGGCCCACCCGCTGGAGCAGGCCGGCGTACCTATTCTGGGCACCAGCCCCGACGCCATCGACCTGGCCGAGGACCGCGAACGCTTCCAGCAGCTGCTGCACAAGCTGGAGATCGCCCAGCCGCGCAACGGCCTGGCCCGCACGCCCGAGCAGGCCTTCGCCGCCGCCAATGAAGTCGGCTACCCGGTCGTCATCCGCCCGTCCTACGTGCTGGGCGGCCGCGGCATGGAGATCGTCCACGACGAGCAGGGCCTGGATCGCTACATCCGCACCGCCATGCAGGTCTCGGGCGACAACCCCGTGCTGATCGACCAGTACCTGTCGCGCGCCACCGAGGTCGACGTCGACGCCCTTTGCGACGGCGAGGATGTGTTCGTGGCCGGAGTCATGGAGCACATCGAGGAAGCCGGCGTGCACTCGGGCGACAGCGCCTGCTCCCTGCCGCCCTTCTCGCTGAAGGCCGAGACCATCGCCGAGCTGGAGCGCCAGACCAAGGAAATGGCCCTGGCCCTCGGCGTGCGTGGCCTGATGAACGTGCAGTTCGCCATCGAGGAGCCGCACTCGGACGCCCCGCGCATCTACGTGCTGGAAGTGAACCCGCGCGCCAGCCGCACGGTGCCCTTCGTCGCCAAGACCATCGGCCAGCCGCTGGCCTCCATCGCCGCCAAGGTGATGGCCGGCGCCAAGCTCGCCCAGTTCAAGCTGAAGTCGCAGACCCTCGACCACATCGCGGTCAAGGAAGCGGTCTTCCCGTTCGCCCGCTTCGCCGGCGTCGACACCGTGCTCGGCCCGGAAATGCGCTCGACCGGCGAGGTCATGGGCCTCGACTGGCGCCGCGCCAACGAAACCACCCTCGCCCCGGCCTTCGCCCGCGCCTTCGCCAAGGCCCAGCTGGGCGGCGGCGTCGTCCTGCCCCAGGCCGGCGCGGTGTTCGTCTCGGTGAAGGACAGCGACAAGCCCTGGATCGTCGAGCCGGTGCGCCGCCTCAAGGCCGCGGGCTTCCGCGTGCTGTCGACCGGCGGCACCTGCGCCTACCTCAAAGCCCAGGGCGTCGAGACCGAGATGGTCAAGAAGGTGCTCGAAGGCCGCCCACACATCGTCGACGCGGTGAAGAACGGCGACGTCCAGCTGGTCTTCAACACCACTGAAGGCAAGCAGAGCCTGGCCGACAGCTTCGAGATCCGCCGCACGGCGCTGATGGCCAAGATCCCCTACTTCACCACCGCCGCCGGCGCCCTCGCGGCCGCCCAGGCGATCACCGCCGCGCCGCTGGAAGCCCTGCAGGTGCGTCCGCTGCAGAGCTACGGCTGACGTTCGGCCGCCTCTCTGCCTATCCGGCGGAGAGGCGTTCGATGACGCTGTCGCCGTCCGACGGCAGATCGCCCAGTTGAATGAGCGGATAGCGCTCGCGCTGCATCGCCGTGATCTGCCGCACGATGTGGATGAACGTCAGACAGCAGACGATCGAGCCGAGGTTGCCGAGGGCGCTCAGCGGCGCCGCGTCCGCCGGCGGCAGCCGCAGGGCGAACAGACCCAGGAAGTTGCTGAGCAGCAGCGCAGCCCACCACCAACGCATCACCAGCGGCGTTTGCGTGGTCTTGCCGGCGCTGACAAACCAGATCTCTTCCATCGCCTGAAACGGCAGGAACAGCGACACGAACGGCACGAAGTAGAAGCCCACCGCCCCCAGAGGCGAGAAGCGCACGCTCGGCTTGAACACATGGGCGTTGCTGTTCACGCGCCAGATCCACGCGCCCCACACGATGCTGGTGAGCAGCAGCAGGATCTCCACCATATCGACAGCCCACTTGGCGAGCTGCGGCGCGGTGAAGGTCTCGATGTCGGGCGCGTAGGAGGCGGCGGCGCCGAAGATCAGGTTCAGGCCCAGGGCGGCGAGCTGCTGCACCACGGTGATCGCCAGCAGGACGACCGACCACTTGCCTAGCGCGCCCGGGTCCTTCCAGGCGTAGATCTTCTTGCTCTTCGCCATCGACGCGCCGCCACCCGATTTTCTGTAGGGTGATCAAGCACAGGACGCGTCTGACGCGCAATGCCGCCCCCCTACCACCACGGTGCGATCCGATGA
>JAFKGN010000023.1:0-8515 GCA_017307205.1 Caulobacterales bacterium | reverse complement strand
TCCCTACGAGGTGAAGCGCTACGCCCGCGATGCGAACACTCGCCTCGCGCCGCCCGAGCTCAAGGCCGTCCACCCGCTCGGCAAGTCGCCGGTCATCACCGACGGTGGCCTGACCCTGGCCGAGACCGGCGCCATCGTCGAATACCTGGTCGAGACCTACGACCCCGAGGGCCGCCTCGCGCCGACGCCGGGAACGCCGGAGCGCCTGCGCTGGCGCTACTGGCTGCACTACGCCGAGGGCTCGGCCATGCCGCCGCTGTTGCTCAGCCTCGTGTTCTCGATGCTCCCCAGGCGCGCCCCGGCTCTGGCGCGCGGCCTGGTCGGCGCCGTCTCCAAGGCGGCGATGAAAGGCTTCGTCACGCCGCAACTCGACAATCACCTCGCCTACTGGGAGCGGGAACTGGCCACCGAAGGCTGGTTTGCCGGCCCGGCCTTCTCAGCCGCCGACATCATGATGAGCTTCCCGCTGGAGGCCGCCGCCCAGCGCGCAACCAACGGTCAACGCCCGAACGCCGCCGCCTTTCTGGCCCGCATTCATGCTCGCCCGGCCTACAAGCGGGCGCTCGAACGCGGCGGTCCATACGCTTACGCCTGATCGCCAGAACCAAGGCGTGGCCGGCGCGTTTCTCGGCCATGGCCCTGACTGACACCGATTTCGCCCCTCCCGCTCATCCGTCCACACGGTCGCGTCTTCTCAGCGGGGTGGCGGTCGCCACGCTTGCGGGCGTCGCCGGGGTCGCGGTATTCGGCCTGTTCTATGTCGTCGGCGCCGTCATCGGCCTAGCGGCCCTGGCGGTTGGCGGGGTGCTGCTGCTCGTCGGCCTCGCCCGATTGGCCACGAAAGCGCGTCGCAACGCATCGGCCTCCAGCTAGGCCGCCGGGCCTAATCCGCGTCAGCCCTTGTTTTTCAGGGACCGGCCTCATATCCTTTCCGCCCCCGGTCGTTCGCGCCGCGACCGGTGGATGCCTCCTTTGGGCGCGCCGAGCTGAACATCCGCAATGGAAAAAGTGCCGATGACCGCCGGGGGCTACCAGGCCCTCGACGAAGAACTGAAGCGTTTGAAGACCATCGAGCGGCCCGCCGTCATCGCGGCGATCGCCGAGGCGCGTGCCCATGGCGATCTCTCGGAAAACGCCGAGTATCATGCCGCCAAGGAGCGTCAGGGCTGGATCGAAGGCCGTATCGCCGAGATCGAGGACAAGATCGCCCGCGCCCAGGTCATCGACGTGTCGCGGCTGTCCGGCGAGCAGGTGAAGTTCGGCGCCACCGTCAGCGTGGTCGATGAGGACACCGAGGACGAGGCCAAGTACCAGATCGTCGGCGAGCACGAAGCCGACGTGAAGTCAGGCCGCATCAGCCTCTCCTCGCCGCTTTCGCGCGCCATGATCGGCAAGGCTGTCGGCGATGTCGTCGAGGTCAACACGCCCGGCGGCGTGAAGGCCTACGAAATCACCAAGGTCGAGTGGCTGTAAAATAGCCCGCTCACCCCGGCGCAGGCCGGGGCCCATGCTGAGCTTGTGGAACGAAGCGCCGGCCTCGCGGCCGCTGCGTCGTCTTGCCTGTTGCTGAGCATCCGCTTGGATCCCGGCCTTCGCCGGGAAGAGCGGGTAGATGGTGCGCCCGTGAAGGCGTAGCTTCGTGGGATGGCAGCGGTCGCCGCTCTCAACGCCGTCGAGGTCGACTACCCCGGACCCAAATCCGGGCGATGGCGCGCGCTTGGACCCTTCGACCTTGTCCTGAACGCCGGCGAGACGGTCAGTCTCGTAGGCCCATCCGGCTGTGGCAAGTCGACGGCCCTGCGCCTGTTGGCCGGCCTTGAAGCCCCGACGCGCGGCGAGGTCGTCCGCGCTGCCGGCCGCGGCGAGACCGCCCTGGTCTTCCAGAGCCCTACCCTCGCGCCCTGGCTCGACGCCGCCGCCAACGTGGCCCTGCCGCTGGAGCTGGCCGGCGTCGGCAAGGCCGCCGCTCGGCGTCGGGCCATCGAGGCGCTTGCCCGGGTCGGCCTCGCCGAGGCGGCCTCCAGCGCTCCGCGCGCCTTGTCCGGCGGCATGGCCATGCGGGTCTCCCTCGCCCGCGCCCTGGTCACCGAGCCACGCCTGCTGCTTCTCGACGAACCCTTCGCCGCCCTCGACGAGACCGTCCGCCGCCGCCTGGCCGACGACATGCTGGCCCTGGTGGCCGAGCTCGGCTGCGCCGCCTGCTTCGTCACCCACAACGTCGAGGAAGCGGTCTACGTCGGAAGCCGCGTCGTCGTCATGACCCCGAGCCCGGGCCGCACGGCCTATGAGACGGCGGTGACCGCGCCCCTGCCTCGCCCCGCCGGCTTCCGCGCCACGCCACTGTTCCGCGACACGGCCGAGACGGTCTCCGCCCGCCTGGCCCAGGCGATGGAAGGGGCGTCCGCATGAAGCGCCTCGTCGGCATCGTCGCGCCCCTCGCCCTGATCGCGGTGCTGCTCGGCGCCTGGGAAGCCGCCTGCCGGATTCTCGCTATCCCCGCCTACTTCCTGCCGCCGCCCTCGGCCGTCGCCGCCGCCCTGGTCGCCGAGGCCGCAACCCTGACCCGTTCGGCGCTCAACACCCTGGCCATGGCCATGGCCGCCCTGGCCCTCGCCGCCGTCGCCGCGCTCGGCCTCGCCCTCGTCTCGGCCTTCAGCTTCACCGTCGAGCGCGCGGTGCGCCCGCTGGCGCTCGCCCTGCAGGTGACGCCGATGATCGCGGTCGCCCCGCTGGTCGCCATCTGGGCCGGCGTCGCCCACCCCGAGCGGGCAGTGGTCGCCCTGGCCTCGCTCGCCGCCTTCTTCCCGATCTTCTCCGGCGCCCTCACCGGCCTGCAGTCGGCCGACCGCGACCTGCACCGCCTGTTCGCCCTCTACGGCGCCAGCCGCCGCCAGACGCTGTTCCGGCTGCGGGTTCCAGCCTCCGCGCCGTTCGTGGTCGAGGGCCTTCGCGTCGCCGCCGGCCTGGCGGTCATTGGGGCGGTGGTGGCCGAGTTCGTCGCCGGCTCCGGGGCGGCTCAGGGCCTCGCCTGGCGCATCCTGGAGGCCGGCAACCGGCTGCAGACCGCGCGGATGTTGGCGGCGATCGTCGCCCTGGCCCTGCTCGCGGGCCTGCTCCACCTCGGTTTCACCCTAGTGGAACGAAGATTCTTCGGCCGCTGGCTGGAGAATAAGCACGCGTTAGGCGTGGATTAAGCGCTCTATGCCCAAGGTTGACTGGGGTTCAAGTCAGCTGATCGATCCGCAATGCGCCTGTCGTCTATTGTCGTCATCGCCGCCTGCCTGGCCGGCGCATCAACCGCCGTAAGCGCGGAGGATCGTTTCGGCCCGTCTCGCGCGGCCGCCGCCACGCCGTCGGCGGCTAACGCCTATGCCGCCTCCACGCCGCTCGGCTGGGCCGGCAAGACCGCCGCTCAACCGGTCGCGATGGCCTCGTCCCTGCCCGCCCAGCCGCAGCCGCTGTCGAACGGCCTGCTGCGCAACACCAGTGTCGCGTCCAACGGCCGCCTGCGGATCGCCCCCTCGGTCGCCGCGTCGGTCCCCACGCAGCCGGCCCCGCGCGCTGTCGCCCAGCCCGCCCCGCAAGTTCAGCCCCAACCCATCGCCGCGCCCGTCGCGACGCCCGCTGCCGTTCAGCAGGTCGCCGTCGCTCCGATGGCCGCGCCCATGGCTGCCCCCATGGCCGCCAAGCCGGCCCCGGCCAAGATCGCCCTCGCCGGCGGCCCGCCCGCCCAAATACCCGTCCAGGCGCCCGCCCCGCAGCCCGCCCAGGTCGCCCAGATCACCGCGCCCCTGCCCAGCACCCTGTTCGAAGGCGCCCCGGCGCCGGTCGAAGTCACCGCTTCCAACTCCGCCGTCACCCGCGCCCGCCTCGCGGCCAACGCCGCCAACACCGGCGCGACCGGCCAGGCCATGCCGCGCCTCTACTCGGTGCACAGCGGCTACGGCATGGTTCCTGACCCCATCCCGCTCGACCAGACCGGCGTGGGCCAGGTCGACGTCGTGCAATCGGGCGGCGTGCAATGAGGCGTGAGCTGCTGCGCAACGTCACCGACATGTTCTTCGAGGGCGACGGCTACAACACCGCCGAAACCGCCCTCTTCGACGCGGTCATGGGCCAGTTGGCCGACGAGATGGAGGCCGCCGTGCGGGCCGAACTCTCGACCCGTCTGTCGATGTCGCACTTCGCGCCGCCGCAGCTGGCCCGCCGCCTGGCCAACGACAACATCGAGGTCGCCGCCCCGATGCTGTGCGGCTCGGCCGCCCTCAGCGACGATGACCTGCTGCAAGTCGTGCAGGAGCGAGGCCAGGATCACCTGCGCGCCATCTCCCTGCGCACCACGGTGTCGACCCGCCTGTCGGACGCCATTGTCGAGCGCGGCGACGACGACACCCTCGGCGTCCTCCTGCGCAACAACGGCGCCGAGCTGTCACGCCAGGCCCACGAGACGGTGGTCGACCGTGCCCACGCCAATCCGGCCCTGCACGCCGCCGTGGTCAATCGCGCCTCCGTGCCGATCGACCTGCTCAACGAGATGTACTTCAAGGTCGAGGCGGACCTGCGCGAGCAGATCCTGCAGCGCAACGCCGAGATCAACCCGGCCGACCTCGAGGCCGCGCTGCGCGCGGGCCGCCACCGCGTCGCCGTGCAGGACGGGGCCTTCCCCGCTGACTACGACGAGGCCGAGAAGTACGTCCGCAACCTCAAGGTCACCGGCGGCGTCACGCCCCAGGCCCTGGCCGGCATGCTGCGGGCCAAGCAGACCACTCGCTTCCTCGTCGCCCTGGCCGAGCTGGCCGACGTCGACTTCCACACCGCCCGCCGCATCCTTGAGCGCCGCGAGCTCGATGTGCTGGCCATCGTCTGTAAGGCCGCCGGCTTCGACCGCGCCCTGTTCCTCACCTTCGTGATGCTGATCCTCGACGGCGCGGTCAACGTGATGGAACGCGCCCGCGAGTACGGCCAGACCTACAACGATCTGCCGCCCGCCTCGGCCCGTCGCACCATCCAGTTCTGGAAGCTCCGCCGCCAGACCGGCGACGTCGCGGCGGCCTAGGACGCAGAAATCCCGCTGCGCAGCCGCTCCAGGCTGTCCGAGGCCATGCTCGCCAGCGAGCGCAGCCCCTCTTCCGCGAACACGTCGAAGGCGGCCGTCAGGGCGATGGCCGCGGCGGCGCGCTGGCCCTTGTCGCGGCCGGTGATCTCCACGCGGGCTTCGTAGAGTCGCGCCAGGTTCACCTGGGTCAGGGCCCAGGCCACCGGATGACGACGCGGCTGGCCCGAGATCAGCTCGGTCTTCAGCGCCGCCTCGGCGGCGTCCAGCACGGCCAGGTCGCCGGTCAGCTCCGCGCAACGGGCCAGGCAGAGAGCGCGGTTGTTGGCGACGATGGCGGTCAGCTGCAGGGCCGGATGATCAGTCAGCACGCCGCGCGCGCGATCCAGGGCGGTGACCGCCTGCTCGAAAGAGCGCTCGTCGGTGGTCGCCTCCCCCAGCGACTGCAGCGCCAGACCCAGGGCGGCCTGCAGACGCGCCCAATCCAGCGGGCTGTGGTCGGGCGGAACCAGGTCCAACGCGCCATTCAGCAATTCCACGCCATCGAGGATCAGGCTGATATCGCCCGAGGTCTCGCCGGCCAGCACGAGGCCGCCGCCGCGCAGGGCGTCGACGCGGGCGGACGCCAGCGGTTCGTAGGCGGCATCGAGCGTGCGGCGCAGCTCGCCCAGCTCCTGCAAGGCCAGGTCGATCAGGGTGCGATCCTTCAGGCGCGCGCCGCAGGCGATCAGCAGGTCGGCCCGCACGGCGACCTGCTCGGCCTGCGCCAGACGCAGGTCGTGGCGACCACGCACTTCCGCCTTCAGCACCCGCAGCGGGGCCTCCAGAGCCTGGGCCGAGGCCAAGGCCTCATCGAAATCGTTCTTGGCCAGGGCGGCCCGGCCGGCCAGGCCCGCGGCCAGCGCGCGCGCCATCGGCGAGGCCGTGGTCAGGGTCAGCATGTGCCCGGCGGCGGCGGTCAGCCCCTCGTCGCCGAACAGCTCCGCCCCCAGCAGGGCGCATTGCGCCTGCTCGCAACGGGCGCGGGTCAGCATCGCGCCGCTGGCGTCAGTGGCGGCAGTCTCGGCGTGGGCGGCGGCCTTGCGCAGGGCGACGGCGTCTCCGGCCCGGCGGGCGACCTCGTGCCACAGGGCGGCGGCGTGCAGAGCGGCCGCCGCCGGCTCGGCCACGCCACGCGCAGCCACGGCCTCGGCGCTTCGGGCCTCGGCGGTCAGCAGGGAAAGGTCGAGCAATTCGTAGAGCGACCGGTCGGCCGTGACCGGCGTCCCCTTGAAGACACCGCCGCGGGCCGACTTCGGAGCAACGCCCGCCTGGAAGCGGCGGCGCAGGTCTCGGCCGAAATCGAACATCAGGCGGCTCCCGATCGGCAGAGTCCCACCACGGGACGCCGGACCTTGATCTAACGCCTGAAGAGCAAAGCCGGAGCCGAGCGCTTTAACAAGTTGTTAAGCTCGATTACCGCTCTGTTAACCATAAGTTTTTGGGGAAAGGCCCCTCGCCTCACACCGATTTGTGATGCGGATTTTCGAAGATCGCCTCGATCGGCCGCTCGAACAGCACCGCGATGCGGAAGGCCAAGTCCAGCGATGGGTCGTGCTTCTCGGTCTCCAAGGCGTTCACCGCCTGGCGGGAAACGCCGAGCCTTTCCCCCAGGTCGGCCTGACTCCAGCCCCGCTCGGCCCGCAGCACGCGCAAGGTGTTCTTCATCGCGTCGACCGCACGAACGGGCTGACCACGCCGAAGAAGCCCCAAAACAGCGGATAGACCAGCCAGCCCGGCAGGTGCGGCGCGCCGGCGTAGCTCTCCATGAAGCCCCAGGCGCTGGCCGCCGCGATGGCCAGCCCCGAAGCCAGGATCATCCGCTTGGTCATCAAGGCGCGCACGAACTCGTCGCTCTCCTCGATCAGCTTCAGCGTGGCCCAAAGCTGACCGATCACCGGGGCCGCGACGATCAGCGCGAGGGCGTAGCTTCCCGGCGCCTTCACATCGTCGAAGGCGCCGAAGATGGCGGCGACGTTAACCGCCACATAGCCGGCCATGAAGGCCAGGGTGCGGATCGTGTAGCGCCGACCCGCGGCGGTTCCGGATGCTTCAGTAGGGCAAAAGGCCATGTCACGTCCTCCTGACGTTATGTCAGGTATGGATGACATACGTTGAGGTGTCAAGAGAACCTGACACACTCTTCCGCTCACCCCGGCGGAGTTCAGGAGTGGGCTAGGGCCCGAAGCCCTATCCCCGCTCGCGCGTCCGCAAGAACTGCACCTTCGGGTAGCGCTCGGCGACGTAGCCGATCTCCCAGGCGCTCTTAGCCAGGAACACCGTCTGGTTGTCGATGTCGGTCGCCATGGCCGAGCGGTGCTTGGACGCGAAGTCCTCGACGTCGGCCGGGGCTCCCGCCAGCCAGCGCGCCTCGGCGAACGGCGACGCCTCGAAAACCACATCCAGGGCGTACTCGCCGCCCAACCGGTCGGCCATGACCTCAAACTGCAGCTGACCCACGGCGCCGACGATGAAGTCCGAACCGATCTCGGGGCGGAAGAGCTGGGTCACCCCCTCCTCGGCTAGGCCCTCGAGCGCCTTCTTCAGGTGCTTGGCCTTCAGCGGGTCCTTCACCCGCACGCGGCGCAGGATTTCCGGGGCGAAGTTCGGCAGACCCGCGAAGCGCAGCGTGCCGGTCTCCGACAGGCTGTCGCCCACCCGCAGCACGCCGTGGTTCGGAATGCCGATCACATCGCCGGCGAAGGCTTCCTCGGCCAGTTCCCGATCCGAGGCGAAGAACATGATCGGGGCGTTGACGCTGATCTGCTTGCCGGTGCCCTGGCTCTTCAGCTTCATGCCGCGCGCGAACTTGCCGCTGGTCAGGCGGAAGAAGGCGATGCGGTCGCGGTGGTTGGGGTCCATGTTCGCCTGGACCTTGAACACGAAGCCGGAAACCTCGCTGTCGCCCGGCGCGATCTCGCTCGGCTCGCCGGCCTTGTCGACCTTGGCCGGGTGCGGCGGCGGGGCGAAATCGCCGATGCCCTGCAGCAGCTGGTCGACGCCGAAATGCCGCAGCGCCGAGCCGAAAAACACAGGCGTCATATGGCCTTCGAGGAAACTCTTCACCTCGAATGGCTTCGAGGCGCCGAGGATTAGCTCCGCGCCTTCCTCGGCCTCGGCCTGCTCCTGCTCGCTCATGAACTGAGCCAGACTGTTGGCCTTCAGTGACACCGGCTCAGGGTGCCCCTCGTCGTCGTTCGAGCTCTTCTTGGCGTAGGGGATGAACTGCTCGCCGCGCAGGTCGATCATGCCCCGGAAGCGATTGCCCGACCCGGCCGGCCAGTAGAGCGGCCCGGGGTCCAGCGCCAGCTTGGACGACACCTCGTCGAGCAGCTCCAGCGGGTCCTGCGCCTCGCGGTCCATCTTGTTGATGAAGGTGATGATCGGTATGTCGCGCAGGCGGCACACCTCGAACAGCTTCAA
>JAFKGN010000022.1 GCA_017307205.1 Caulobacterales bacterium | reverse complement strand
CGGCGCGGTGGAAGCGGGCGCCAACCCGTTGGTCGCTTCGGTCTACCGCAACGACCGCATCCGCTGGCTGAACTATCTGCACGCCGGCTGGCCCGGCGGTCTGGTGCTCGGCGGCCTGCTCACCATCATCCTCGGCCTGACGGGCGTCACCGAGACCACGACGTTCGGCCTGCATGCCTGGAAGCTGAAAATCGCCCTGATCGTGATCCCGGTGGCCATCTACGGCCTGCTGCTCATCGGCCGGAAATTCCCGGTGACCGAGCGCGTCGCCGCCAAGGTGTCGTACCGCGACATGCTGAAGGACGCCGGGGCCTGCGGTTCGGCCGCCGTCTCCTTCCTGGCCTTCCTGGCGATCTTCGGCGCCTTCGTGCCGGGCTTCGGCGCGGTCCACGCGGCCATCGCCGCGATCCTCGTGGGTGCGGCCTTCTTCGCCTACACCCGCTCGCTGGGTAATCCGCTCTACGTGCTCATCCTGCTGATGATGATGCCGCAGGCGATCACCGAGCTGGGCACCGCCTCTTGGGTGACCGACCTGGTCAGCCCGCAGATGGCCAAGCTCGGCGCCGACGCGGCCTGGGTGCTGATCGCGACCAACGTCGTGCTGCTGCTGACCCGCCTGACCGCCGGTGAAGTCGTCCACCGCTTCTCGCCGGTGGCGATGCTGACCTTCAGCGCCGCCGTCTCGGCGCTCTCGATGGTGATGTTCGCCTATTCCTCGGGCTGGATGATCATCGTCGCGGCCCTGCTGTTCGGCCTGGGCACTGCCTTCTTCTGGCCGACGACCCTGGGCTACGTCTCCGAGCAGTTCCCGCGCGCGGGCTCGGTGGGCATCAACTTCGTGGGCGCCGCCGGCATGCTGGCGGCGGGCACCATCGGGGCCACCCTGATGGGCACGGTGCAGGACAAGTCCAACGAGGACTATCTGACCCGCAACAGCCCCGCCGTCGCCTCCCAGGTGCTCGGCGCGCCCAAGCCCAGCCTGCTCGGCGAGTACCGGCCGATCGACCAGACGAAGGTCACGGAAGGCCCGGTCGCCGAGGCCGTGACCACCGCGACCAACAACGGCAAGTCGGTCGCCCTGCGCGACATGGCCGTGCTGCCGTCGGTGCTGTTCGTGCTCTACCTCGTGCTGCTGTTCATGTACCGCCGTCGCGGCGGCTATAAGCGCAACGAACTGCACGTCTCCGAGGACGCGATCGCCAAGGCGCCCACCGGAGCCTGAGGTCACCGACCGGAGTGAAAGCGAAGCGGCGGGGCGAAAGCTCCGCCGCTTTTCTTATGCGAGTTCCGCCGGCTTCGGGCCGCCGGTAGCCCAGTCGAGCAATTGGGCGACGTGGACGACGGGCAGTTGCGTGCCGCCGGCGATCTGGACCATGCAGCCGATGTTGCCGGTGGCGACGAGCTGCGGGCGGGTGCTCTCGATATTGGCGACCTTGCGCGCCTGCAGCTGCTTGGCGATCTCGGGCTGCAGCAGGTTGTAGGTCCCGGCCGAGCCGCAGCAGATGTGGCCTTCTGGCACGTCCAGCACCTGGAAGCCGGCGGCGGCGAGCAGGCGTCGGGGCTGGCGGTCGACCTTCTGGCCGTGCTGCATGGAGCAGGCCGAGTGGTAGGCGACGGCGAGGCCGGTCGGCGCCACGGGCGTTTGCAACTCCAGCAGGTCCAGCACCTCGGTCAGATCCTTGGCCAGCGAGGCGACCTTCGCCGCGCGCTCGGCCCACTCCGGATCGTCGCGGAACATGAAGCCGTAATCCTTCACCGTCGTGCCGCAGCCGGAGGTGGCGACGACGATGGCGTCGAACGCCTCGCGGCTCCAGGCGGCGATATTGACCTTTGCCAGGGCATGGGCCTTGGCGGTCTTGCCGATGTGGTGGTCGAGCGAGCCGCAACAGTCCGAGCCCGAGACGATCACCACCTCGACGCCGTGGCGATTGAGCAGGCGCACGACGCTGTCGTTGATCTGCGGCGCAAGCACGGCCTGGGCGCAGCCGGCGAGCATGGCGACGCGGGCGCGGCGTTCGCCGACGGCCGGGAAGACACCGGGGCGCTCGGTGGGGCTGGCCTTGGGCAGGCTGGCCGGAGCCATGGCGACCATGCCCTTGAGGCGGCCGGGCAGCAGGCCGGCGAACGGCCTGCCGAGGCGGGCGGCGGTCAGAGACAGGCGGAAGAGGGCGCGGTTCGGCAGCACCCGCGAGAGCAACGAGCGCAGCAGCCGGTCGGGCAGCGGGCGGACGTGATGCTCCTCGATGTAGCTGCGGGCGTGATCGACGAGGTGCATGTAGTTCACGCCCGAGGGGCAGGTGGTCATGCACGACAGGCACGAGAGGCAGCGATCGACGTGCTTCACCGTCTCGGGAGACGGAGCGCCGCCTTTCTCCAGCATTTCCTTGATCTGGTAGATGCGGCCGCGCGGACTATCGAGCTCGTCGCCGAGCAGGACGTAGGTCGGGCAGGTGGCGGTGCAGAAGCCGCAGTGGACGCACTTGCGCAGCACCTTCTCCGAGGAAGCGGTGTCCGGGTCCATCAACTGGGCGGCGGTCAGGTCGGTCTTCATCGTCAGACCCCTTCGTAGAGGCGGCCGGGGTTGAACAGGCCGTGCGGGTCGAACTGGGCCTTCACCCGGCGGGTCAGCGCCAGGAGGCCAGGCTCCAGCGGCTGCAGGGGCGGGATGGTGCTGCGGAGGGCCGCGTCGCCGCGCACAAGGGTCGCGTTGGCCCCGGGGATGGCGGCGAGATGGGCGCGCAGGGCGGCGGCCTGTTCCGGATGCTGACCGTCGACTTCCAGCCAGATCAGGCCGCCGCCCCAGTCGAGGTAGCCCCGCTGGCCGCCGATCGAGTCGTCGTAGGCGAGGGCCATGATGACGTCGGGCGCGGAGGCCGGCGGCAGGGTGATGCGCCACAGTGGGCGGGAGGCGTCGGCGAACGGGGCGGCGTCGGCGACGGCGGTCCAGACGCGTTCGGAGGCGGCTTCGCCGAGCAGCTCGGTGGGGGCGGTGAAGTGGGCCAGCACGTCGGCGAGGACGGCGCGGCGGCTAGGCAGGGAGGGCGCGACGCCTTCGAGGCGGATGAGCGCCACCATCTCGCCGTCTGGCAGGTCGGGGAAGGCGGCGAGCACCTGGGGCGGCAGGACGGCGGCGCCGGTGACCTGGGCGGCGCTGTTCTGGGCGGCGGAGAGGGCGGCGACGGCGCGGGCCGGATCGAGGCCGGTGAGGACCACAGTCTCGACCGTCTGGGGCGCGGGCAGCACCTTGACGGTGACCTCGGTCAGAACGCCGAGCGTGCCCATGGCGCCCGCCATCAGCTTGGGCAGGTCGAAGCCGGTGACGTTCTTCACCACCCGGCCGCCGGCCCCGAAGGCCTCGCCGTAACCGTTGACGGCCTTGAAGCCCAGGAAGTGGTCGCGGGCGGCTCCCGCGTAGGGGCGGCGCGGGCCGCCGAAGCCGAGCGACAGGGCGCCGCCGAGCGTGCCGGAGCCGCGCGGTCGACCCCAGACGGCGGAAAGGTCCGGCGGCTCGAAGGCCAGGCTCTGGCCGTGCTGGGCGAGGAGGGCGCGGATCTCGGCCATGGGCGTGGCCTGTCGGGCGGTGAGCACCAGCTCGGCCGGCTCATAGGCGACGACGCCGGAGAGGGTGGAGAGGTCGAGCGTGGCGTCGGCCTGCGGTACGCGGCCGTAGCCGCGCCTGGAGCCGGAGCCTACCAGCTCAAGCGTCTGCTTCGCCTCGATGGCGTCGCGGACGATCTCGGCGACATCCTCGACCGTGGTGGGGGTGAGCGTGGTCATCAGAAGCGCGGCAGGTCGGGGAAGCGGGTCTGGCCGCGATGGACGTGGACGCGGCCGAGTTCGGCGCAACGGCAGAGCTTTGGAAACACCTTGCCGGGGTTGAGCACGCCCTCCTCGTCGAAAGCGCACTTGAGGCGTTGCTGCTGTTCGAGGTCGGCCTGTTCGAATTGATATTCCATCAGGTCGCGCTTCTCGATCCCGACCCCGTGCTCGCCGGTGAGCACGCCGCCGACGTCAACGCAGAGCTTGAGGATGTCGGCCCCGAACTCCTCGGCGGTTTCCAACTGACCGGGGATGCCGGCGTCGTACATGATCAGCGGGTGCAGGTTGCCGTCGCCGGCGTGAAAGACGTTGGCGACGCGCATGCCGTGCTTCTCGGACAGCTCGGCCATCTTGGTCAGCACCTCCGGCAGGCGGCCGCGCGGGATGGTGCCGTCCATGCAGAGATAGTCGGGCGACAGGCGGCCGATGGCGGGGAAGGCGGCCTTGCGGCCTGCCCAGAAGGCCAGGCGCTCGGCCTCGGTGGTGGAGACCCGCACCGAGACGCAGCCGTTGCGTTTGGCGATGGCCTCGACCTCGATCATCAGGTGGTCGACCTCGGCTGGGGCGCCGTCGAGCTCGCAGATCAGCAGGGCCTCGACATCGAGCGGATAGCCGACCCGGCCGCGATGGTCTCGGCGACGCAGGCGCCGGCCGCCTCGACGCTGGCGAAGCCGATCAAGAGGGCGCGGCGGCTTTCCGGGGCGGGCAGGATGCGGACGGTCACCTCGGTGACGACGCCGAGCATGCCTTCCGAGCCAGCGACCACGCCCAGCAGATCGAGCCCCGGCCCGTCCATGCCCTTGCCGCCGAGGCGGACGACGGAGCCGTCGGTCAGCACCAGCTCGACGCCGAGCAGGTTGTTGGTGGTCAGGCCGTACTTCAGGCAGTGAACTCCGCCGGAATTCTCGGCCACGTTGCCGCCGATGGAGCAGGCGATCTGGCTGGAAGGATCTGGGGCGTAATAGAAGCCGCGATATTTCACGGCGTTGGTGACGCCGAGGTTGGTGACGCCGGGCTGGACGACGGCGCAGCGGTTGTCGAAGTCGACCTCAAGCACCCGGTTCATCTTGCCGAAGCCGAGGACGATGCCGTCCGCCAGCGGCAGCGAGCCGCCCGAAAGCGAGGTGCCGGCGCCGCGCGGCACGATCTTCAGGCCGGTTCGGTTGCAGTAGGCGAGGATCGCCGAGACCTGGGCGGTGGTGCTGGGCAGGACGACGGCGAGCGGGCGCTGGGTGTGGGCGGTCAGCGCGTCGCACTCATAGGCGCCGAGGGCCGCGTCGTCGTCGATCACCCCCTCGCCGGGGACGATGGCGCGCAGGGCCGCGACGTGACGCGCCTTGTCGGCGATCAGCGCGGGGTCGGGCGGGGGCATGAGCATGGGCGGACCTCGCTAAGCCGCGACGCATAGGGGCCTTTTTAGACGCCAGGCGAGGGGCTGGAGGCAAGCGGGCGCCGCCGCACGGGAGCCGTGCGGCAGGCGGCGCAATCGGGGGGCGCTATCCGCCGGGCGAGGGTGGGGGCTCGGGCGCTTCGACGCTGACCACCTCGAACTTGGCGAGGACGGCGGCGCCGAAGTTGGTGGTCAGGGGCACGTCGACAGCGTCGCGGCCGCGCGCGATCAGCACCCGGGCCATGCGGGGCATGTTGTTGCGCGCATCGAATGTGTACCAGGCGTCGCCGAGGTAGACCTCGAACCAGGCGCTGAAATCCATCACGCCGACCACGGGCACGCCGATGTCGCCGAGGTAGCCGGTGCAATAGCGCGCCGGGATGTTCATGCAGCGGCACAGCGCGATGGCGAGGTGGGCGTAGTCGCGGCAGACGCCCGCCTGCTCGACGAAAGCCTGATAGGCCGTCTTGTCCGGCCGGGCGGTCTGATAGTCGAAGCGGATGTGGTTGTGCACGTAGTCGCAGATCGCCTGCACCTTGGCCCATCCGGGCGGCAGGGCGCCGAACAGCGACCAGGCGGTCTCGCTCAGCAGCTCCGCTTCGCAGTAGCGGCTGCCGAGCAGGTAGACGATCGCCTCATCGGGGAGGTCGGCCACGGGATGCTGCATGGCCTCGGGCGCGTAGATATCGATCAGGCCGGTGTCGCGGACGATGAAATCCGCCGAGATCGAGATGCGGCCGGCGGGCGCTTCGAGGCGCGAGCAGATATTGCCGAAGCCATCGATGTAGCGGCGCACCTGCACGGGCGGATCGGTGCGCAGCCAGTCCGGCGTTTCGAGGTCGCCGCGGCGGGACGGGTGGACGCTGAGCATCAGCAGCATCGGCGTCGCCGCCACGCAGTCGTAGATGAGCTCGAAGCCGGTGTGCAGCCGCATGCCCGGCGGCGGCCCGTGGGGCGCGACGGCGTCGCTCAACTCTGACCGCCGCGAAGCGGGTTGGGCATCGAAGGCGCGCGGCGGCCGTGCATCCGCTCAAGCGTTTGCCGAAGACGAGCGGTCTCGGCGAGCAGGGCGTTGACGTCGTCCTGCAGCTGGGCGTTGCGCTGCCGCAGATAGATGTTGTCGCGAACGAGGGCGTCGTGCGTCGGGTCGGCCGTCATCGACGCCACGCGAGCGCTGCGGGAAGCATGGTCATCACGGTTCTCTGGAGGCGCCGCGCCGAGCCCAGATCAACCGCTTCGGTGGCGGCACGGGTTCGACTGCACTGGGGCGAAGATGGGGCCTGGCGCGGCGAATAGATAGGCGGCGACCTCGATAATCTCGGCGGCGGCGCTCTCGCCACGGGCCGCCTTCCGCTGTAGCTCTGGGGTATGTCCAGTCGCCCGCCGCTGCGCCGCCTGATCGAACTGCCCGGCGTCGCCGACCTCGAGTTTCGCGCCGTGATGAAGCGCGAGTTCGCCGAGCCCGAGGCGCGGGCGGAGTTTCCGGAGCTGGATGAGGTTTCGCGGGCGCTGTTCGGCCTGACGGCCGACGAGGCCGAGGCGGTCGCCCGCCCCGCGGGATGGGACGGCATCGAGACGCAAGCCCCAGCCAAGCAGGTGTTCGCCTTCGAGGACGCCGGGTGGGACGTGACGGACGACAAGCGTCGGCCGCTGCGCATCCTCGGGCATTTCAATCAGCAGCTCTGGCTCGCCCTGCGCGGCGTGGCGGGCGAGCTGCCCTTCGCGGCGGACGCGGAGGAGGGCTGGGTGGCCAAGCTGGAAGCCGACGCGAAACGTTTCATCAAACGCTGACAACGCCGTCCGGGCGTCCGGCGGCTCCTCCAAATCGCGAGAAACCCCGTGAAGCCGCCGATCAAAAGTTTCTCCGACCTCAAGGGCGGATCGCCCGCCAACAGCAAGACCTACGCTCCGCCGACGCCGAAGGTCTCGCGGCAGCAGAAGGCCAAGGTCCTGACCCCCGCCGAACGGGCGGCGTTCCTGGCGTCGCGGCCGGATCTGAAGCCGAAATCCTAGGCTGCCTGGCCGCCATTGCGGGTAGCCGGACCGGCGGGCATGCTCCCCAAAACACCAGGGGAGGGCAGCGTGAACGAACCAAGGGGCGGGGTGCGTCCGGAGCTGTTCGGCGTCGGGTTGGTGGCGGCGTTGGCCGGGGGCTTGCTCGCGTTTCGAAGCCACTCAGGCCCCTATGTCGGCGCGCCCGACGACTTCATGCAGATCAGCCAGCTTTACGCCCGCTACAACCATGCGCTTGATACGCACGACGCCGAGCGCTTCGTGCAGGTGTTCGCCCCCGACGGCGTCTTCCGCGACCCGAGCTGGTGCGCCAAGGGGCCGGCCGAGCTGGCCAAGATCGCCGGCGGCCCGGTCGATCCCAACGCCGACCAGAAGCTGCACCACGCGCCCTCGCTCGGTCCGATCACCTACCAGGACCGCAACCACGCCACGGCGCACAGCACGGTGATGGTGGTGCAGGAAACCGGCGGCGGCGTGCAGGGCGGCGGCATTCGGATTACCGGAACCTAT
>JAFKGN010000021.1 GCA_017307205.1 Caulobacterales bacterium | reverse complement strand
GGGCCAGGGTGTCTTCCACCTTGTGCGCCACGAACAGCGGCGTGGCCTCGCGGTAGAGCTGCACCTTCTTGGCGTGGCTCGGCATGATCATGCGCATGAAGTCGCGCGCTTCACGGAAGCCGGCCTCGCCCTCGACGAACACGCCGTCGAGGTCCTTGTCGAACAGGTCGCGGATGGCCCGCTTCACGAGGTCTTCTTCCTCGTAGATCAGGGCCGGGGCGACGGACTGCATGGTCCGCTCGCGAATGTTTTCCCACATCCGCATCAGGTATTCGTAGTCGCGCTTGATCTCGACCTTGGTGCGCTTGGCGCCGGCGGTGCGGATGATCAGGCCCATGCCCTGCGGCACTTCCAGGCCCTGGACGACGGTCTTCAGGCGCTTGCGGTCGCTGGCCGCCTCGATCTTGCGGCTGATGCCGCCGCCGCGGGCGGTGTTGGGCATCAGGACGCCGTAGCGGCCGGCGAGCGACAGGTAGGTGGTGAGCGCCGCGCCCTTGTTGCCGCGCTCTTCCTTGACGACCTGCACCAGCATGATCTGCCGGCGACGGATCACTTCCTGGATCTTGTAGCGACGCATCAGACGGCGGCGGCGACGGGCCACCTCTTCGTCCATGTCGTCATCGCCGGCCGACTCGACGGGCTCGCCGTCCTCGTCGAGGTCCGGGCCGTGGTCGTCGTCGTCCTCGGCCTCTTCACGCATCAGCGCTTCGCGGTCGGCGAGGGGGATCTGGTAGTAGTCCGGGTGGATTTCGTTGAAGGCCAGGAAGCCGTGACGATTGCCGCCGTATTCGATGAACGCGGCCTGCAGGCTGGGCTCTACGCGGGTGACCTTCGCGAGATAGATATTCCCGCGAAGCTGTTTGCGGGTCTGGCTTTCGAAATCGAACTCTTCGACGCGGCCGCCGTCAGTGACGACGACCCGGGTTTCCTCCGCGTGAGCGGCGTCGATAAGCATTCTCTTGGTCATGTAACGAGGCTCCGGGGCGCGCGAGCTCTGGGCCGCGCCGCCGCCATGATGCAGGGGCTCGCGCAGCCGCAACGGTCCGACCAACGCCTCGAATGGCGCGAATGTCGGTTATCCGTGAGCGGGCGTTTGCGACGCAGCCCATGAGGTTAAATCCCTGTCGCGCCGAGGGCGCGGATCGGAGGATGCGCCGGCGCCTGAGGGAGGCGAGACTGGCGCGGTAGGTGGTGGTCTGTTCTGCGCTACGCCAGTCCGCCCTCGAAAATCGGGTGACGGCGGCGTTCACGCAGGGCGACTTAGCCACAACCCTGCTCAAAAGGAAAGCCGCGCCATTTCAATGCGGGTTTTGAGGTTCGGTTAATGCTTTTTCTACGCGCAACCAGCTAGAAGCACGTCTTCATGGCGTCGAATCGAGGCGCTACAGGGTCCGCCCGGGTGGGAGTGTTAAGCGTAGAATGAACGGCTGGGTCCGCTCATGCGCCGTGGTTTTCGCGGGGTTCATCGCTGGGTCGATGGCTGGTCCGCTGCCGGTGACGGCGGCCGGGCAGGGCGTTCTGCGCGTGCGTTTCGGCGGTGACCGCGTTGAAACCCGCATGGTCCTGGACCTCGACAAGGCCGTCAGCGGCAAGCTGATTTCCGACAGCGCCTCCGAACTGGTCATCGGTCTTAGCGACCTGAGCGTCCAATCGGCCCAGGCCGGCGACGGCGAAGGCCTGGTCAAGAGCTGGACGGTGGATCGCGCGGCCGGCGGGGCCCGCCTGGCTCTTAACCTCGCGCCGGGCGCCAAGGTCAGCCGCCGCTTCCTGCTGCCGCCCGCCGACGGCGTGGCGCACTATCGTTATGTGCTCGACATCAAGGCCGCCGACGGCAGCGAGGCGCCGCCGGTGGTGTCGCTGACCTCGGGCAAGCCGCTGCCCAAGGCGATCGCCGTCAGCACGGCGCCGATCAAGGCGCCGCCGATCCGCTTCAAGAAGGTCATCGTCGTCGACGCCGGCCACGGCGGCCGCGACCCCGGCGCGCTCGGCGCCTCGGTGCAGGAAAAAGAAGTCACCCTGGCCGCGGCCAAGGCCCTGAAGGCGCGTCTGGAGAAGACCGGCCGCTTCGAGGTGGTGCTGACCCGCAACTCGGACGTTTATGTGCCGCTGGACCAGCGCGTGCAGATCGCCCGCCGCGCCGACGCCGACCTGTTCATCTCGCTGCACGCCGACAGCGGCCCCGATTCCACGACCCGCGGCGCCAGCGTCTACACCCTGGCTGACCGCGCCGCCGGCCGGGTGAACGAGGTGGTTGATCCCGACGACTGGCTGATGAAGGCCAACGCGCCGGGCCGCGACCGGGCCATCGGCCAGATCCTGCTCGACCTGTCGCAGCGGGCCACGAAGAATCGCTCGGCCACCTTCGCCGAGATGCTGATCGAGAAGGTGGGCGAGGAGCGGCCGCTGCTGCGCCGCAGCCACCGCGAGGCCGGGTTGATGGTGCTGCTGGCGCCGGACGTGCCCGCCGTACTGCTGGAGATGGGCTTCATCACCAACAGCGCCGACGAAAAAGCCCTGACTCACGACGCGACGCGCAAGCGCGTGGTCGATGCGGTCGGCCGCTCGATCGAGGCCTATTTCGCTCGCGAGACGCGGATCGCCTCGCGCTGATTTCGGCTGCGGCGGGATGACTCTCGCTCGGCCGTTGGCGCCTTGAACGGACCACGCTAGACACGGCCAAAGCGGGCGATGCGTCGCCGCGGAGGTTGGTCGGCTTGAAACCCCCCGAAAGATGGGTCGCCATTGCAGGCGTCGCCGTGCTGAGCGCCATCGCGGTGGCCGGCTTCGCGGTGGCGATCTATGCCGCGTGGCTGTTTCACGACATGCCCGACGCTGGCGACCTGCAGGACTACCGCCCGCCGACCGCGACCCGCGTCTACGCCTGGGACGGCACCCTGATCGGCGAGTTCAGCCGTGAGCGGCGCATCTTCGTGCCCTACGACAACATCCCGCCGCAGCTGGTGCAGGCCTTCCTCGCTGCCGAGGACCGCAACTTCTTCCAGCACAGCGGCGTCGACGTGCAGGGCTTCACGCGGGCCATGGCCAAGAACGTGATCAATGCGGCGCGCGGGCGCAGGCTTGAGGGCGGCTCGACCATCACCCAGCAGGTGGCCAAGAACGTGCTCTTGACCAGCGACGCCACCATCGGCCGCAAGCTGAAGGAGGCGATCCTCGCCCGGCGGCTGGAGGAGACGCTCGACAAGCCGCAGATCCTCGAGCTGTACCTCAATGAAATCTGGCTGGGCTATCGCAGCTACGGCGTCGGCGCGGCGGCCTACAACTACTTCGGCAAGTCGATCAACGACCTGACCCTGGCCGAGGCGGCCTATCTGGCGGCCCTGCCGAAGGGGCCGGACAACTATCACCCGACCCGGCGCAAGGCGAACGCCATCGCCCGCCGCAACTGGATCCTCGGCGAGATGGCCGATCTCGGCTGGGTGACCCGCGAGGACGCCGCCAAGGCCATGGCCGAGGACCTGAAGGTCCAGGCCGCGCCGACCCGGGCCAAGTATCGCGACGCCGACTATTTCGTCGAAGAAGTGCGCCAGCGCGGCATGGCGACGCTCGGTCAGAAGCTGACCGAGGGCGGCTACTACATGCGCACGACGCTCGATCCGGCCATGCAGACGGCGGCGCGCGTCGCCCTGCAGGACGGCCTGGAGCGCTATGACCGCCGCCACGGCTGGCGCGGCTCCTGGGCGCACATCACCTCGGAAAGCACCGACGGCTGGGAGGTGGAGGCGCGCAAGCATCCCAAGCCCGCCGAACGCCAGGACTGGCGCGCGGCCCTGGTGGAATCGGCCGACGGCGGCGTGCGGGTGCGCACCGAGGACGGCGACGAGGGCGCCCTGGCGTCGGAAGACGTGACCTGGGCCCGCAATGGACGCCGGGCGCTGAGCAAGGGCGACCTGATCTTCGTGCAGAAGGCCGACGGCGGCGGCTTCCGGCTTAAGCAGGTGCCGGCGGTGAACGGGGCCCTGGTGGCGATGGAGCCCTATTCGGGTCGCGTGCTGGCCCTGGTCGGCGGCTACAGCTTCAGCCTTTCGAACTTCAACCGGGCGACGCAGGCGATGCGGCAGCCGGGCTCGTCTTTCAAGCCGTTCGTCTACGCGACGGCCCTGGAGAACGGCTACACCCCGGCCAGCATGATCACCGACGCGGCCATGACCTTCCGCGGGGCGCACGGCCAGGAGTGGAGCCCGGAGAACTACAACAAGCGATTCTACGGCACCCAGCCGCTGCGGCGCGGCCTTGAGCTGTCGATCAACGGCATGACCGTGCGGCTGGCGCAGAACGTCGGCATGAAGAAGGTGGTCGACATGGCCAAGCGCACGGGCATCGTGCGCGACATGGCGCCGGTGCTGGCCATGGCCCTGGGCGCCGGCGAGACGACGCCGTTCAACATGACCGCCGCCTACACCGCCTTCCCGAACGGCGGTCGCAAGGTGGACGCCCACCTGATCGAGCTGGTCGAGGACCGCGAGGGCAAGGCGATCTTCAAGGCCGACAAGCGCGACTGCGAGCGC
>JAFKGN010000020.1 GCA_017307205.1 Caulobacterales bacterium | reverse complement strand
CTACATCGCCTTCACCAAGCAGACCGGCAACCAGTTCCACATCGGCGTCATGCGCGCCGACGGCTCGGAAGAGCGCCTGCTGACCACCAGCTTCCTCGACGAGGGCCCGACCTGGGCGCCGAACGGCCGGGTGCTGATGTTCTTCCGTGAAGCCAATGGCGGCGGCCCGCGCCTTTGGACGGTCGACGTCACCGGCCGCATCCTGCGTCCCGCCCCCTATGCGGGGTCGGGATCGGACCCCGCCTGGTCGCCGCTGCTCGACTAAGCGTGCAACCAAGGCCGAGCTTGCGCGTTGCAGGCCCGGCAGGGATACGCTCGGAGGGCTCCCAGCGAAATCAAACGTCGTCTTCACGGCGGCGATGACCTCTTTGTGAGGTCAAGGTGAGGTTTTTTGTCGCGTGCTGAGCGCCAAGCGCCAGTATGCGTGAGTTGAGTTTGAGACGCATCCAGGAGAAGAGCCCATGAGCTTCGACACTAAGCGCGCCGTTAGACTGGCGTTGATCGCGGCCGCCGCCGCTTCCCTCGCCGCCTGCGCCTCCCGGCCGAAGCCCGAGCCCGCGGCCCCGCCGCCGGCGCCCGCGCCTGCCCCCACGCCCGCTCCGCCGCCGCCGACCCCGGCTCCCCCGCCGCCGCCGGTGGCCCAGGGCCCGGTGCCCGGCTCGGTGCAGGACTTCACCGTCAACGTCGGCGACCGCGTCTACTTCGACCTCGACAGCTACACGATCCGCGCTGACGCCCAGCCGGTGCTCGCCGCTCAGGCCGCCTGGCTGTCGCGCTATCCGCAGGTGACCGTCCGTATCGAAGGCAACGCCGACGAACGCGGCACCCGCGAGTACAACCTGGCCCTCGGCGATCGCCGCGCCAACTCGGTGCGCGACTTCCTGGCCGCCCGCGGCGTGGCCGCGACCCGTATCGAGACCATCTCGTACGGCAAGGAAAAGCCGATCGACGGCGGCGCGGGCGAAGACGCCTGGGCCAAGAACCGTAACGCCGGCACCGCCATCACCGGCGGCGCCCGCTAAGTTCGGTTCGCCGAACCTGTGATCGAGGGGGCCGGGCTCACGCTCGCGCCCCCTTTTTCCTTTCTGGGCCCGCCGTTTCGGAGGGCCATGATTTCGACGCCGCCCGTTCAGAGACTGACCCTATGAAAGTCCGCCTGCTCGCCGCCTCCGCCTTCGCCGCCGTTCTCGCCATGGGAACCCTGGCGACCGCCGTCGCCCCGGCCTTCGCCCAGACGCCGATCATCGACGATCCGCTGGACGACCGCTCCAAGCGCCGCCTCGACAACATGGAAAAGGTGATGCGCGAGCTGCGCGCCGTCGTCTTCCAAGGCCGTGACACCGGCAAGCCCGTGGTGGTGCAACCTGCCGAGACCGACCAGCTGATCTTCAGCCTCAGCCAACGGATCGACGACCTGGAGCAATCGCTCCGCCGCTCCAACGGCGACAACGAGGTCGTCACCCGCGATCTCGCCCAGACCCGCAATGACTTGAACGCCTCGCGTCAACGCGCCGACAGCCTCGAACAGCGTCTGACGGTCCTGGAGAAGAAGGCGGCCGACATGGAGGCCGCCGCCACGGCCGCCGCGACCGCCGGCATGCCGCTGAGCCCAGGCCTGCCGATGGCCGGGCCGGTCAACGCCCCGCCCGGCGCCCCGCCGCCAGCCGTGACCAACTCCGCCGACACCTTCGCCAACGCCCGCCGCCTGCTGAACGAAGGCGACACCGCCGGCGCCGAGGCGGGCTTCGCCGACTATGTGTCGCGCTTCGGCGAGACGCCCCGCGCGGCCGAGGCTCGCTACTGGCTCGGCAAGACCCTGACCGCCCGCCGCGCCTACGCCGACGCCGCCGACAACTACCTCGCCGCGGTGCGCGGCTGGCCGCAGACCGCCTGGGCGCCCGACGCCCTGGTCGAGCTGTCGCGCAGCCTCCTGTCGCTGGGCAACACCGCCGGCGCCTGCCAGACCCTGGCCGAGCTGCCGCGCCGCTATCCGAAAGCGCCGGCCGCGATCACCGGCCGGGCGGCGACCACCCGCAACCAGGCCAAGTGTTCGGCCTGACGAACTCCAGCGCGGTCGAGGCCGCGGCGCGCGCCGCGCTCGACCGACGCCTCGACGCCGCCGCGCCGGGACCGCTGGCGGTCGGCCTCTCCGGCGGCGGCGACAGCCTGGCCCTGCTGATCCTGACCCTGGCCTGGGCTCGCGCCCATCGGCGGCCCGTGCTGGCCCTTGTCGTCGATCATCAATTGCAGCCGGCCAGCGCGGCCTGGACCGCCTCGGCCATCGCCACGGCCCGTCGCCTGGGCGCCGAAGCGCGGGCCTTGGCGTGGGAGGGCGTCAAGCCCGAGTCCGGCCTGCCCGCCGCCGCCCGTGACGCGCGCCATCGCCTGCTGGCGGACGCGGCCCGCGCCGCCGGGGCAAAGGTTCTCCTGCTCGGTCACACCGCCGACGACCGCGCCGAAGCAGCCGTCATGCGCGCCGAGGGTTCCAGCGTCGGCGATCCGCGCGAGTGGTCGCCCTCGCCGGTCTGGCCGGAAGGCCGAGGCGTCTTCCTGCTGCGCCCGCTGCTGACCCTCTCCCGCGCCGACCTGCGGACCTTTCTGCGCAAACGCGGCGAAGGCTGGCTCGACGATCCGGCCAATGACGACCCAAAGTTCGCCCGGGCGCGGGCGCGGACCAGCCTCGCGGGCGATACGCCGCCGCCAGACCGAGGCGATCAGGACGCCCCGCCCTACACGTCCGGCGACGACGGGGTGGTCACCCTTCCTCGTTCCGCCGTCACGCCCAACAGCCTCGCCGCCGCCTGCCTCTGCGCCGCCGGCCACGACCGACCGCCGCGTCGGCGCGAGATCGAGGCGCTCGCCGCGCGGCTGACCGAAAGCGGCCCGGTCGTCGCCACCCTGGCTGGAGCCCGGATCGAGGCGGATGAAGTGCAGGTGCGGATCGCCCGCGAGCCCGGACGCCAGGGCCTGCCGGAGATCGCCTTGCCCGCCGTGGCCGCCGTCATCTGGGACGGCCGCTTCGAAATCGCCGCCGACGAACCCGGTCTGACCGTGCGCGCCCTGGGCGGTCTTGCGACCCGCCTGCCCCCCGAACAGCGCGTCGCCCTGGCGCGTATTCCCGCCTTCGCCCGCGCTGCCCTGCCTGCTCTCGTCGCGGTCAATGGCGCGGTGAATTGTCCGCTTCTTGCAGAGCGCGCTGGCGTGCGGATCGCCTCGCTCGTATCGGATCGCTTCGCCGCCGCTTGCGGCGTGGTGACACGCGAATGCGAGGGCGGCGATCGGGCGCGTGGCGAAATGAAGCGCGAAGGCTTATCTTGTCCGAGCGTAGTTTGAGCGGAAGGCCGAAACCGGCATGAACCTGAAGAACCTTGCGATCTGGGGCGTCGTCGTTTTCGTCCTGATCGGCGTCTACACGATGTTCACCCAGGGCTCCCGGCCGGGCGGCTCGGGCGGTGAGCTGAGCTATTCCCAGCTCCTGCGTCGGATCGACAACGGCGAGATCAAGCAGGCCGTCATCCACGGCCCGATGGTCGAGGTGCGGGGTTCGGACGGCAAGACCTTCCAGGTCATGGCGCCAGAGAACTCCGACGACCTGGTCAAGCGCCTGGAGGCGCGCGGCGCCGACATCCAGTTCAAGGCGCCCGGCGGCAACATGTTCATGAGCATCATCCTGAACATGCTGCCGATCCTGCTGCTGATCGGCGTGTGGGTGTTCTTCATGCGCCAGATGCAGGGCGGCACGAAGGGCGCCATGGGCTTCGGCAAGTCCAAGGCCCGCCTGCTGACCGAGAACAAGAACCGCGTCACCTTCGAGGACGTGGCCGGCGTCGACGAGGCCAAGGAAGAGCTCAACGAGATCGTCGACTTCCTCAAAGACCCGTCGAAGTTCCAGCGCCTGGGCGGCAAGATTCCAAAGGGCGCCCTGCTGATCGGCCCGCCCGGCACCGGTAAGACCCTGATCGCCCGCGCCGTCGCCGGCGAGGCGGGCGTGCCGTTCTTCACCATCTCGGGTTCGGACTTCGTCGAAATGTTCGTCGGCGTCGGCGCCAGCCGCGTGCGCGACATGTTCGAGCAGGCCAAGAAGAACGCCCCCTGCATCATCTTCATCGACGAAATCGACGCCGTCGGCCGCCATCGCGGCGCCGGCCTGGGCGGCGGCAACGACGAGCGCGAGCAGACCCTCAACCAGCTGCTGGTCGAGATGGACGGCTTCGAGGCCAATGAAGGCATCATCCTGATCGCCGCCACCAACCGTCCGGACGTGCTGGACCCTGCCCTGCTGCGTCCCGGCCGCTTCGATCGTCAGGTCGTTGTGCCGAACCCGGACGTCTCGGGCCGCGAGAAGATCCTGCGCGTGCACATGCGCAATGTGCCGCTGTCGGCCGACGTCGACGTGCGTACCCTGTCGCGCGGCACCCCCGGCTTCTCCGGCGCGGACCTCGCCAACCTGGTCAACGAAGCCGCCCTGATGGCCGCTCGCAAGAACCGCCGCATGGTCACCATGCACGACTTCGAGCAGGCCAAGGACAAG
>JAFKGN010000019.1 GCA_017307205.1 Caulobacterales bacterium | reverse complement strand
TGAACCTCGCGGCGCGGGCGACCTACATCACCGACGGCGGCCTCACGAGCATGCTGTTCCTCGGCCGCTCGTTCCGCGACACCGACGATCCCATCATGCCGACCCGCAGCGGCCTGGCCACCAAGTCCTCCGACTGGATCGTGGCCGCGCAGGTCCAGCCCATGCAGGGGCTCAGTGTTACGACCCGAGCGCGCCTGGACTCGAAGACCCGCGAAATCCGCCGCATCGAGAGCGGCTTCGAGATTTTCAATCGCTTCGGCTCGGGCGGGGCGAACTACCGCCGCGACGAGGTCGACATCAACGGCGACAAGATTCAGAGCTTCAACGCCAACCTGCGGCTGAATGTCACCGACAACTGGAAAGTCGGCTTCCGGGGCGACCGGAGCATCGAGGAAAAATTCTGGAAAACCCGTGAGTTGTCACTGATTTACACCGACGATTGCATCACGCTGGAATTCGTCTACCAACGCGAAGATCAATTCTTCAACACGCCCAGTGGACAGACCCTTCGGCCCAACCAGCAGTTCATGCTGCGCCTAAACCTCGCCACATTGGGCGATACAGGCTACAGCCAATGATGGGGCGGCCAGAGTTTAGAGGAACCAGTTCAGCGATGCGGTCAGCGAAGGTGAAAGCCTTGGCGATGGCAGGCGCCGTCGCCCTTGCCGCCTCCCTCCCCGGTATGGCGTCAGCTCAAGGCGCCGGACTGTCGGAGTCCGTGGCGGCCGTGGTCAATGACGACGTGATCTCCAGCTACGACGTTGTGCAGCGCATGCGCCTGCTCATGGTCTCGTCGGGGATTCAGCCCACCGAGGAAAACATACCTCAGTTGCAGGCGGAGGCCCTGCGGACGCTCGTCGAAGAGCGCCTCGAGATGCAGGAACTGCGTCGCGCTGAGAAGCAGCAGAAGATGACCATCGTCTCGACCGAGAAGGAGATCGACGACGAGATCGAGCAGGTCGCGCGCAGCAACGGCACCACCAAGGAAGCCCTGCTGGGCCAACTGGCGTCGCAAGGCGTCAGCGCCGAGACCTACCGAGCCCAGGTGCGGGCCAGCTCGTCGTGGCAGAACTGGGTCGGCATGCGCTACGGCTCGCGCGCCCGCGTCGGTCAGGATCAGGTGAAAGCCTTCGAGCGCCGCTACAACGAAGAGCAGGCCAAGCCGCAGTTCGAGCTGAGCGAAGTGTTCATCGACTCCGCCCGCGTCGGCGGCCAGGAGATCGCGTTGAACGGCGCCCGCCAGCTGGTCGCCCAGCTGCAGCAGGGCGCGCCGTTTGCGGCCGTGGCCCGTCAGTTCTCGGCCTCGCCGACGGCCGCCAACGGCGGTGACGCCGGCTGGGTCGGCGTGGGCACCCTGCCGAAGGAAGTCGACGCGGCGGTCGAACAGCTGCGCCCCGGCCAGCTCTCGGCCCCGATCCCGGTCGAGAACGGCGTCTACATCGTCTACCTGCGCAACAAGCGCGCTGGAGCCGATGCGGCCCTGGTGAACCTGAAGCAGGCCGCCGTCATCCTGCCGGCCGACGCGAGCGCCGGCCAGCTCGACGCCGCCCGCGCCAAGCTTGAGGCGCTGCGCCCGCAGGTCACCAGCTGCGACAACCTCGACACCGTCGCCGGCAAGGTCGATGGCGTGATGGTCAGCGACCTTGGCGAAAGCGAGCTGAAGGATCTGGCCGCGACCTTCCAGGACGCGATCAAGCCGCTGAACGTCGGCCAGGTGTCGACGCCGATCCGCACCGCCGCGGGCCTCCATCTGGTGGCGCTCTGCGGCAAGCGCGCGGCCGGCACCGTGCAACCGACGACGGCGCAGATCGAAGGCCGGCTCCGCGACGAGCAACTGGCGCTCATCTCGCGTCGTTATCTGCGGGACCTGCGCAATTCGGCGACCATCGAGACCCGTTGAACCGACGTCCGCTAGCCATCAGCCTCGGCGACCCCGCCGGCATCGGACCTGAGATTGTCGTCAAGGCGTGGACCGCCCTGCGGTCGACCGGGCCTGCGTTTCTGGCGGTCGGCGACGCTGAATCGCTGAGCGGCGCACCCGGCGGCGGTCAGATTCCGCTCCGCAGGATTTCGCGGCCCGAGGAGGCGCTGGACGTCTTCCCCGATACGCTGCCCGTGCTCGACCTGCCGCTGCAGGCCCGTGTCGTCGCCGGCCAGCCGTCCAGCGCCCATGCGGCGCAGGTGATCCGCTGCATCGAGACCGGGGCGGGCTTGGCGCTCTCCGGCGCGGTCAGCGGCCTGGTCACCGCCCCCATCGCCAAGGCTCCGCTCTACGCCGCGGGCTTCCGCTTTCCCGGCCATACCGAGTTCCTGGCGGAGCTGACCGCCGATCAACGCTTCGACGGCGCGCGCGGCCCGGTGATGCTGCTGCAGTCCGGCGACCTGCGCGCCGCCCTCGTCACCATCCACACGCCCCTCGCCGAGGTCAGCCGCCAGCTGACGATCGAGAAGGTGGTGACCACGGGCCTGATCACCGCCCAGGCCCTGCGTCGCGACTACGGGATCGCCAAGCCGCGCGTGGCCTTCACCGGCCTGAACCCGCACGCCGGTGAGAGCGGCACGATCGGGCGCGAGGAAGTCGAGACCATTGTCCCGGCGGTCCGCGCGCTGCGCGACCTCGGCGTCGAGGCGATGGGCCCCTATCCCGCCGACAGCCTCTTCCACGCGGAAGCTCGCGCCGGCTACGACGCGGTGGTCTGCATGTATCACGACCAGGCGCTGATCCCGGTGAAGATGCTCGACTTCTGGGGCGGGGTGAACGTCACCCTCGGCCTGCCGATCGTGCGCACCTCCCCGGACCACGGCACGGCCTTCGAGATCGCCGGGCGCGGCGTCGCCCGAGCCGACAGCATGATCGCCGCCATCCGCCTGGCGGCCGAGATCGCCGAGCGCCGCAACCCATGACCGGCGCCCTCGCCGATCTGCCGCCCCTGCGCGAGTCGCTGGAGGCGCATGGCCTTCTGGCGCGCAAGAGCTTCGGCCAGCACTTCCTGCTCGACCTAAACATCACCCGGAAGATCGTCCGCCTCGGCACCCTGCCGGAAGGCGCGACGGTGATCGAGGTGGGCCCCGGCCCCGGCGGCCTGACCCGCGCCCTGCTGGAAGCGGGCCTCAAGGTGATCGCCGTGGAGAAGGACGCGCGCTTCCTGCCGCTGCTCGGCGAACTGGCGGAGGCCAGCGAGGGTCGGCTGACCGTGGTCGAGGCCGACGCCACGCGGGTGGACGAGGCCAAGCTGGCCGGCGGCGCCCACCACATCGTCTCCAACCTGCCCTACAACGTCGGCACCCCGCTGCTGATCGGCTGGCTGACCGCCGCCGAGCCGCCGCTGTCCATGACCCTGATGTTCCAGAAGGAAGTCGCAGAGCGCATCGTGGCCGACGTGGGCGACGACGCCTACGGACGGCTGGCGGTGGTCGCCCAGGCGGTCTGCAGCGCCCGCATCGTCATGGACCTGCCCGCCCGCGCCTTCACCCCGCCGCCGAAGGTCGCCTCGGCGGTGGTCAGGCTGGAGCCCCTGCCCGTTCGCCCCGAGCCCGCCCTGCTGAAGGCGCTGGAGCGTGTTACGGCGGCCGCCTTCGGCCAGCGCCGCAAGATGCTGCGGTCGAGCCTTAAGGCGCTGGGCGGCGGAGCGCTGTGCGAGGCGGCGGGCATCGACCCGGACGCCCGGGCCGAGACCATCGATGTCGCCGGTTTCCTGGAGCTGGCCCGGGCCCTGAGGGCCTAGATCTCTTCGTCCAGCAGGCCCTGGATGAAGGGCTCGATCCACAGGCTGCGCGAACGGCGCGAACGCTCGGCGTGGTAGATGTGCGCCAGCTCGGCGTAGGCCTTGTCGAAATCGTCGTTGAGGATGACGTAGTCGAACTTCGACCACTGAGCGACCTCGTCCTTGGCCCGGCCGAGGCGCTTGTGAATCACCTCTTCGCTGTCCTGCGAGCGGGCGTGCAGCCGGCGGCTCATCTCGGCCAGGGACGGCGGCAGGACATAGACCCGCACCACATCCTCAGGGGCGTGATCACGGATGATCTCCGAGCCCTGGAAGTCGATGTCGAACAGCACGCTTTCGCCGCGCTCGAGGCTGTCGAAGATCGGCTTCTTCGGGCTGCCGTAGAAGTTGCCGTAGACCTCGGCCCACTCCAGGAAGGCGTCGTCGTCGATCATCGCCTGGAAGCTGGCGCGGTCGACGAAGTGGTACTCGCGGCCGTCGTGCTCGCCCGGACGCGGATCACGGGTGGTCGCCGAGATCGACAGGTGCAGATCCGGGTGATCGGCGATCAGGCGGCGGGTCAGGGAGGTCTTGCCCACGCCGGAGGGGCTGACCACCGCCAGCATCAGGCCACGGCGCTTGAAGGCGGGCTCACTCGACATTCTGAACCTGCTCGCGGAACTGTTCGATGGTGGCCTTCAGGTCGAGGCCGTGGACGGTCAAGGCCGGCAGGGCCGACTTGGAACACAGGGTGTTGGCCTCGCGCATGAACTCCTGGGACAGGAAGTCCAGGCGGCGGCCGGCGGCGGCGTCGCCGCCAAGCAGGCTACGGGCGCTGTCGACGT
>JAFKGN010000170.1 GCA_017307205.1 Caulobacterales bacterium | reverse complement strand
CGTCGCCGCCGAGGGCGCGGCCGGGTTCACCGCAAAGGACGGCGTGCGGATGCGGCTGGCGGGCGACGCCGGGGCGCAGGGCGCCTGGATCGGTCTGGGGGCGCCGCTGAAGGCGGACGATCCGACCATCGCGGCGGCCAAGCGGCTGCTCGGCCGGTTCGATTTCAAGGCGCCGGGCGTGCAGCTGGCGGTGGAGCCGGGGCTCTCGCTGCGGCTGACGCAGCCGGCGCGGTTGACCGGCCCCGGCGGCGGGCTGGCGGTGATCTCGCCGCGCGGCGGCTCGGCGCTGTTCGCGGGCGACGGCGGGGCGTTCAACCTGGCCCTGCGCGATGGCGGCCTGCCGACGGTCGAGGCCGGCGTGCCGCGCTATACGGTGGCGCCGAGCGGGGCGGTGACGGCGACGGTGGCCAGTCTGGCGGCCAAGGGCTCGCTCGGGCCGCTGATCGACGCCGACCTTAAGACCAGCGGGCGGTTCTCGCTGGCCAATGAGGTGATCAGCTTCGCGGCCGACAAGTGCTCGCCGGTGACGGTGGCGCGGCTGGAGATGGGCGAGAACGACGTCGACACGGTCTCAGGCGAACTCTGCCCGACCAAGGATCCGATCCTGACGCTGAACGGCGGCGCCTGGCGCGTGCGGGCGCGGGCCGGGAAGATGGCGGTCAATGCGCCGTTCCTGGAGGCGAAGATCGCCGAGGGCGCCGGCGTGTTCGACCTGGCCGGCAAGGATCTGGACCTGAAGGCCGACGCGACGATCGAGACCGCGCAGGTGACCGACGTGGCGGCGATCACGCGGTTCAATCCGGTGCTGATCTCGGGGACGGCGGTCTCGCGGGCGGGTGACTGGACGGCCGATCTGGCGGCCACCGATCTGCAAGGTCGTAAGCTGGGGACGGGGCATCTGGTGCAGACCCTGGCGACCAAGTCGGGGACGATGAGCTTCGACACGGGCCAGCTGACGTTTGAGCAAGGCGGGCTGCAGCCGGCGGCGCTGTCGCCGATGGCCGCGCCGATCGCCTCGCCGGTGACCGGGCGGGCGCGGTTCGTGGGGCAGGTCGGCTGGGTCGAGGGCTCGGAGGAGATCACGGGCGGTGGGACGCTCGATCTGACTGACGTCGGCTTCAAGAGCCCGGCAGGCGCGCTGACCGGCGCCAACGGCCGCATCGTGTTCACCAGCCTCGTGCCGGCGCTGGTGACCGCGCCGGACCAGAAGATCACCGTGGCCAAGGTGCAGTCGCTCGTGCCGCTGACCGACATCGCCGCGACGGTAAGCCTCGACGCCAAGAGCGTGAAACTGGCCGACGCCCAGCTCGCCATCGCTGACGGTCATCTGCGGCTGGACCCGATCACCGTGCCGCTCGACGGCTCAGTTTGGGAGGGGCGTCTGCATGTCGACGGGGTGCAGCTATCGCACCTGATCGAAGCCTCGCCGTTCGCCGACCGGGTGGACGTCGACGCCAAGGTGAGCGGCGACGTGCCGTTCACGATCACGCCGGAGGGGCTGCGGATCGCCGAGGGCAAGCTGGCGGCCGACCAGCCGGGGCGGATCTCGATTCGCCGTGAGGCCCTGACCAATGTGGCCGCCAGCGGCGGGGCCGCCGCCGTGACCGAGGGGCCGACCGCCGAGGCGGCGCCCGCGCCCGCGACCCCAGCGCCGCCGCCGAACACCGTGGCCGACTTCGCCTATCAGGCCATGGAGAACCTGGCGTTCGACCACATGGACGTGACGCTGAATTCCTTGCCGGGCGGGCGTCTGGGCGGGCTGTTCCACATCAGCGGGCGACACGATCCGCCGAAGCGACAGACCATCCGGCTGTCGCTGGTCGACCTGATCACCCGTAGGTTCCTGCAGCGTGAGCTGCCGCTGCCTTCGGGCACGGAAGTCAATCTGACGCTGGACAGTTCGGTGAACCTGGACGACGTGTTGCGCGACGTCCTGTCGACGGCGACGTCCGGTTCAGCTTCCGTTCAGCCGTAGTCGTCGACCATCAGGGCCACACGAGGATCTATTCGCGATGACCAAGACCGCCGCAACGACCACCGCCATCGTGGGGCTCGCCGCCCTGACCGCCGCCTGCGCGACGGTGAAGGTCGAGGTGGCGCCGATCAACATCTACGCGAAGCTGGACGCCGACGTGCGCGTGCGCCTTGACCAGGACGTCAAGTCGCTGATCCAGCAGAACCCGAACCTGTTCTAAGGGGGACCAGACAATGCTCCGTCGCACCTTCCTCACCGCCGTCGCGGCCGCCTCGCTCACTTTGAGCGCCGGCGCCTTCACCGCCCCGGCCATGGCCCAGACCGCCGCCACCAAGGCCCTCGTCGACGCCGCCAAGGCGGCCGGCACGGTGGGCGAGCAGTCGGACGGCATGCTCGGCTTCGTGGCCGGCGGCGGCGACGCCGCCCTGCGCGCCGCGGTGGCCGAGATCAACGCCGGCCGCGCCGCCGTCTATCGCGAAGCCGCCGCCAAGAGCGGCGCCAGCCCGGAAGCGGCCGGCGCCTCGGCCTTCAACACCGTGATCCAGGGCCGCCTGAAGGCCGGCGAGTACTACAAGAACGCCTCCGGCGCCTGGGTGCGCAAATAGGCTCTGAGGTTCTGGACCGGGTCGTCGCCATCGACGACCCGGACGACCCGCGGGTCGCCGCCTTCCGCGACATCAAGGAACGCGACCTGATCGGTCGTGAAGGGCGCTTCATCGCCGAAGGGCAGGTGGTGCTCGGCCACCTGTTGCGCGCCAGACGCCATCGCCCGGTCGCCTTGCTGATCGCGGCGCATCGCATCGAGCGCCTTGCCGATTTGATCGCCGAGGCGCCGCCCGAGGTTCCGGTCTATGCGGCCGGGCAGGCGGTGATCGACGCCATCGCCGGCTTCCACCTGCATCGCGGCATCCTGGGGCTGGGCGAGACGCCGGCCGGGGAGGACGCGGCCAGTCTGCTGGCGGGGCTGCCAGAGGAAGCGTTGGTCGTCGCGGCCAGCGGCATCGGCAATCACGACAACATCGGCGGCCTGTTCCGCAACGCCGCCGCCTTCGGGGCCGACGCGGTGGTGCTCGACGAGACCTGCTGCGATCCTCTGTACCGCAAGGCGCTGCGGGTGGCGGTGGGCGCGAGCCTGGTCGTCCCCTACGCGCGGGCCGCCGATCCGGCGTCGGCGCTGGAGGCGGCGGGGTTCACCGTCTTCGCCCTGTCGCCGAGCGGCGCGATGACGCTCTCCGAGGCGCGTCCCGCCGCGCGCACTGCGGTGCTGCTGGGCGCCGAGGGACCGGGACTGGCGCCCGAGGTGCTGGCCCGCACGACGACGGTCCGCATTCCGATGCAGCCGGGGTTCGACAGCCTAAACGTCGCCACCACAAGCGGCGTGGCGCTGCATCACTTCAGTCAGTATCGCTGATATCTGAAATCTCGCGCGAACGGGCTCAGCAACATTAAGTTCCGTTGCGTGGGACATGACATCTCTGTGAGATGTTGTGACCTTGGTCGGGTAGACTCAGATGGTTTACGTGCCTAGGTTTGCAGTGAGCTGTGGGGCTGTGATCGAAACTTTCGGCACGGTGCGCTCAAACATCATCCTCTGCGACGAGTTCGCGGAGATCGAATACTGATGTTCGGCTGTTGGCCCGTCGCCTGGGCGTAACGCAAGGTCTGCACGTGACAAATCAAAACGGGGGCTTGGCCCCACGATGACTGTTGTCTCCCTTTTTGAGCCGACATCGGCCGATCGCCTCGAGGCGAGCGATGTGGCCCTGTTCCTCGATCTCGACGGCACCCTGGTGGAGGTCGAGGACAGTCCCGCCGACGTGCAGGCCGACAGCGCCTGCATCGACCTGCTGCGCCGGGCGCGGGACAGGCTGAGCGGGCGCCTCGCCGTGCTGAGCGGCCGGCCGGTGATGGAGGTCGACAGCATCCTGCAAGGCGCGGTCAATGACGTCGCCGGCGTGCATGGCCTACAGATGCGCACCGCGCGGTGGGGCCTTGTCGCCGAACCGGCGCACCCGGCGGTCGCCGAGGCCGCCGCGGTCTTCGACGATTTCGCCGCCGCCGATGCTGGGCTGCTCGTAGAGCGCAAGGGCCATAGCGTCGCCCTGCACTATCGGCTGGCCCCGGGGGCGGGCGAGGCGGTGATCGAATTCACGCAGCGACTGGCTTCGGAGACGGGGCTGGCCGTGCAGCATGGGTCCATGGTGGCGGAGCTGCGGACGCCGGGGCCGGACAAGGGCGCGGCGCTGTCGCGACTGATGGGGCATCCGCCGTTCTCCGGCGCGCGTCCGATCATGATCGGCGACGACCTGACGGACGAGGCGGCGTTCGTGGAGGCGCAACTTCGCGGCGGGATCGGCGTGCGGGTTGGCGCAGAGCGGCCGACGGCCGCCGTCGGCCGTCTCGACGAGCCGCGGTCGGTGCTGAGCTGGATCGACCGGAGCCTGAGTTCGGGTGTCTTCGACCTGGAGGATGCGCAGTGGGGCGGCTGATCGTCGTCTCGAACCGCGTGAACCCACCGCACGATCCCTCAGTCGCCACCGCCGGCGGGCTCGCCATGGCGCTCGCCGCCGCCCTCCGTGAATACTCCGGCGTCTGGTTCGGCTGGAGCGGGCGGACGGTGGACGACTACACCGGCCAGCTGTCGATCTCGAAGGTCAACGGCGTGACCGTGGCCACGGTCGATCTCGAGGCCCAGGAGCATCACGAGTACTACAACGGCTACGCCAACCGAACGCTGTGGCCACTGTTCCACTACCGTCCGGACCTGACCGCCTATGAGCGGTCGTTCGACGCCGGCTATGCGCGGGTCAACCGCCGGTTCGCCGAGGCCCTGCGGCCGCTGATCGAGGCGGAAGACTTCATCTGGGTGCAGGACTACCATCTGGCCCACCTGGCGCGGGAACTGCGCGGGCTGGACGTCGCCAACCGGCTCGGGTTTTTCCTGCATATCCCCTGGCCCGCCCGCCGCCTGTTGGTGACGCTGCCGCGGCACGCCGAGCTGGTCAGCGCGCTGCTGGACTATGATCTGATCGGATTCCAGACCGAAGACTCACGGCACGCCTTCCTCGACTACATCACCGGCGCTGCGGACGGCTCGGTGACGCCTGACGGCGAGGTGAGCGCGTTCGGCAAGTCCGCCCGGACCGGCGTCTTCCCGATCGGCATCGATGCGGCGGAGTTCGAGACGGCGGCCGTGTCAGAGACGGCGCTGGCGGCCCATGAACGCATAGTGGCGAGCGCAGTCGGGCGGCGCCTGCTGCTCGGCGTCGACCGGCTGGACTACTCCAAGGGGCTGGAGGAGCGTTTCCTCGCCTATGAACAGCTGCTGGCCGACCATCCGGACCTTCGCGAACGCCTGTTCCTGCTTCAGATCGCGACCCTGAGCCGGGAGAACGTCGACGCCTATCAGGACCTGCGGGCTCGGCTGGACACGGTCAGCGGCCGGATCAACGGCGCCTACGCCACGGTCGATTGGGTGCCGCTGCGCTATGTGAACCGGGCCTATCGTCGCGACGAGTTGGCCGGCCTCTATCGGGCGGCCGATATTGGCCTCGTGACCCCGCTGCGGGACGGGATGAACCTGGTAGCCAAGGAGTTCGTGGCGGCTCAGGACCCGGACGATCCCGGCGTGCTGATCCTCTCCGAGTTCGCCGGGGCGGCCGAGCAGTTGTCGGCGGCGCTGGTCGTCAATCCGTTCAGCCGCGAGGATGTCGCCGAGGCGATCCGCCGGGGGCTGTCGATGCCGCTGGCGGAGCGCCGGTCACGGTGGCGCGAGATGATCGACAACGTTCGACGGGAGGACGTCGCCGCCTGGCGCGATGGTTTCGTGGAAGCGCTGCGAGGCTCACCGCCGCCGCCAGCGCTCGCGGTCGCCTAACCGTCGATCCAGTCGGTCAGGCCCTCGCGGGCGTGGACTTCGCGTAGCGACGGCATGGCGCGCATGCGGTTCACATAGGCGCCGAGGTGGGGCCAGGCGGTGGCCGGGCGCTGCATGTTGCGCGACCAGCGGGTGAGCATGGTGAGCAGGAAATCGGCGGTGGTCAGGGTATCGCCGAGCAGGAAGGGGCGACCGTCGGCCAGTTGGGCGTCCATGCGGTCCCACACCTGCATCACCCGCGCGCCCTGGGCGGCCTGGGCCGCGTCGTTGTCGGCGACCTCGGCCGGATAGAACCAGCAGCGGAAGGCCGGCATCAGGGTGTTGGTCAGGTGCATCATGGTCTGCAGCCAAGGACCGCGCTGGGGCGAGCCCGGCGGCGGGGCGAAGCCGGCCTCGGGGTGGCGCTCGGCCAGCAGCATCAGGATGGCGGCGGTCTCGGCGACCGGCACGCCGTCGACCACCAGGGTCGGCACGGTGCCGGCCGGATTGAGGGCGCGGTAGGCGGGCTTGTCCTGATCGCGGGCGACCTTGAGGTCGAGCTTCACGGTCTCGAACGGGACGCCGAGTTCGATCAGCATCCAGTGCACAGCGAGGCTGGCGGTGCTGGGCGCGTAGTAGAGCGTGTACATGAAAAGACCCCCCATCCTGGCCGGATGAGGGGTCGTTTGCGACGATTGGATCGTCAGCTCAAGCCTGAGCTAGTGCTTCTCGCGCCATTGCGCCTTGGCGTCGTCCTTGCTGACGTTCAGGTGGACGTGCTCGTCCACGTGATCGACCCACGAGAGCGGGATCAGGTGGTGCTTGAAGCCGCCGGCGATATCCATCTTGGCGAGTTCGATCTCATTGCCCAGCACGTGGTCGACGCGCCCGACGTGGCCGCCGTCCGAGCCTTTGACTTCCATATGTTCGCGGATCTGGGAGGTCTGGGTCATGAATGTCTCCATGCGTTTGCGCGGGCGGTGCGCCCGTCGGCAGGCCTAACGATCCAGCCTCTGAGGGGTTGCCCTGCCGCGAGCGAGGTTTAGGCTCCTCGTCATGGGCGATGTCGTGAACCTCAACCGCTTCCGCAAAGCCAAGGCGAAGGCCGAAAAGGCCGGCGCGGCTGACGCCAATCGCGCCAAGTTCGGCCGCAGCAAGGCCGACAAGTCCGCCGAGGACGCCGCGCGCGAGAAGATCGAACGGATACTCGACGGGGCCAAGCGCGACGACGATTGACCGGCGCCGGGCTTGCCACGGCGGGCGGCGGTGGGCAGAACCGCGCCCTCTGCGGGAGGTGACGTGTCGTCGAACTGGAGTCGCGAGCGGCCGATCCATGTGATCGCCACCGGGCCGGGCAAGCATCTGTTCAGCCACCTGGGCGATCCGCGCGTTCAGATGCTGAAGGCGACCAAGCAGCTTCGCACCCCGCCGCAGGTGTTGGTCATGCCGCTGCAGGGCCGCACGGCGTTCGAGGACGCCCGCACCCAAGTGCACTCCGACACCTGGAAGCGCGTGGCCGAGGGGCAGGCGACCCTGGTGTTCGACATGTCAGGCGAGGGCGAGCCGCACACCGCCGAGCGGACGGCCGCGCTGCATGGCTTCGTCGACGGCCTGGGTATCTCGCCGACCCGCTGCGCCTACGTCACTCAGGACCGCAACTACGGGCGGGACTACGCCGCGCATCTGAATGATCCGGCCGCGCCGGCGATGCGGGTGTTGAACTACGACTACTACATCAAGCGGTTCTTCCAGCAGTACGAGACGACCGGCGACGAGGCCTTCGAGGGGCGGCTGGCCGACTTCCACGCGCGGCCGGGCGTGCGGGAGCGGCGGTTCGTCTGCCTCAACCGCGCGGCGCGCTCGAACAAGCTGTTCGTCCTGCTGGCCCTGCTGCGCGACGGGCTGTGGGAGCGAGGGTTCATCTCGTTCTCGGGCTTCGACAAGGCGACCAACCAGTACGCCAAGACCGCCAAATTCATGCGCGACGAGATGCTGGCGACGCCGGGGTTCGAGGACTTGGCGCGCGAGCTCGCCGCCTTCATGGAGCCCCTGGCCGCCAAGGGGCAGGTGGTGTTGGGGCGGCGCGAGGATCAGTCGCTCGAGGACTTCCTGCTCACCGTGACGCTGGGTGAGCACAACCTGCCGGAGCGGCAGCGGTCGTGGTTCACGGTGGTCAACGAGACGGAGATCACCGGGCCGCACCGGATCACCGAAAAGCCGTTCAAGTCGCTGATCGACTTCCACCCGACCATCGTGATCGGCAGCGCCGGGGCCCTGCCGCTGATCCGCGAACTCGGCTTCCGCACCTTCGACGGCTATTTCGACGAGAGCTACGACGCCGAGCCGGATGCGCGCGCGCGCTTCGACGCCGTCTACGCCCAGGTGCGGCGGCTCTGCGAGCTGGACGAGGCGGCGCTCGCCCGCATGGAAGGCGAGGTCGCGGAGACCCTGACCTTCAACGCCGAATGGGGCCTCAAGCGCCTGCCGGCGGTCTATCGCGACACATTGGATGTGCGCTTCGTCGACAGCGCGATGGCGGGAGTAGAGGCCTGATGGCGGCGCATCATCCCAAGCACGCCGGACCGATCCACGTCGCCTGCGCGGCGAAAGGCGGGCGGCACGCCTTCGATCACCCGAGCGATCCCCGCATCCAGCTGACGTTCGACGCCTGGCCGGACGTGGTGGTGCTGCCGGCCGCGCGCGAAGCCGTTCTGAAGACCAGCGCCGAGCTGATCTCACCGCGCGTTCGCGAGCGCATCCTGGATCGACGGGCCGTGCTGGTGCTCGACGCATCGGGCGAAGGGCCGGCGTTCACACCGCAACTGGCCTCGACGATTCACCGGCTTCTGCGGGACCTCGCCCTGCCGGCCAAGTGCGTCGCCTATCTGACGCAGAACCGTGACTTTCAGACCGCCTACGTCGAGTGGTGCGGGTCAGGCGTCCGGCCGGTGAAGGTGGTGACGCACGACGACTATCTCAGCCGCTTTTTTCTCGACCACGCCGAGAATGGACGGGAGATCTTCACCGAGCGCCTCGCGGCCTTCGAGGCCCGCTCGCCGGAGCGGGAGAAACGCTTCGTCTGCCTGAACTACTCGATCCGCACGGCCAAGGTGATGCTGCTGCTGGCGATGCTGCGCGACGGCCTTTGGGACGAGGGCTTCATCAGCTTTCCGGGGTTCGATGCGACCAAGCACGTCCGCGCGGTCCGCAAGCCCGCCTTGGAGCGCGACCTGACCACGGGGCCGGGCCTGGAGGCGCTGGGCGCGGCGCTGAAGCCGTGGCTCGACGCGCTCGACGCAAAGGGCGCGAGCATGCTGGGGGCGGCGTCCGGCGCGCGGAAGCTCAAGTCTGTGGCCGAGGATTCCGAACTGGAGGAGTACGACCACGTCTGGTTTTCGCTGATCAACGAGACCGAGGTGGTCGGCACCCGGCGGGTCACGGAGAAGCCGTTCAAGGCGCTGGCCAATTTCAGTCCGGTGCTGATGTGGGGCAATCCGCATTCCCTGGCCTTGCTCCGGGATTTCGGGTTCGAGACCTTCGGGGGCCTGGTCGACGAGGCCTACGACGCGGAGCCGGATCCCGCGGTGCGGTTCGAGATGGTCTACGGTGAGTTGAAACGGCTGTGCGCCATGCCGCAGGAGAAGCTTGCTAGGCTCGAGCGCGATCTCGCCGGCACACTGGCCTTCAACGCCGATCGCGCGCTGGTGCATATGCCGCGGGTCTATCGCGAGGAGATCGAGCCGCGCCTTCTGGACGCGGTGCTGGACCTCGCCGTGAATCGCACGAAGCCGTAGGGTTCAGTCGGATGGCCAGCCTTCGCAAACGCTCGATCAACCTGGCGGGCCACGCCACCTCGCTGGCTCTGGAGCCGGAGTTTTGGGCCGTGCTGGACGCGGCCGCCGCCGAGGACGGCCGCAGCCTGGCGGCGCTGATCGGCGGCATCGATGCGATGCGGGGCGAGCGGCCGCTGGCCTCGGCGTGTCGGGTGTTCGCCTTGCAGAAGGCGCAGAACGCCTAGCGCGGCGACGGCAGGGGCGTGGGCATCGGCGCCGGGTTCGGCATTTGCGACGGCGAGGGCAAGGCCGGGGTGTCCGGCAGGACGAGCTCGGCGCGCATGGAGCCGGCGCTGTCGCGGGCGTAGAGGTAGCCGATAGCCAGGGCGGCGACGATGACGATGATGGTCAGGATCGCCAGGGCGATGCCGTCGTTCCTGAGTTTGTGTCGGTCGGTGGTGGGAATGGACATGGGCGGAACTCCCTGTCCTTAAAACGAGACGCCAGGGGGTGGGGTTCCTGGTCGCGGGGTCTTAAGTCGCCGCCGCGGCGTGCTACATATGTTCTCTTGCCGAATCCGAGAGCCTGAGTGTCCGACGTGCCGTCCCCCCGTATCTCCGACCTCGCGCGCGTCGACAGCCGCGCGTCCTACCTCGAGGGGCTGAACCCCGAGCAGCGCGAAGCCGTGGAGACGGTCGAGGGCCCGGTGCTGGTGCTGGCCGGCGCGGGCACGGGCAAGACGCGGGTGCTGACCACGCGGCTGGCGCACATCCTGGCGACGGGGCGGGCGAAGCCGTGGGAACTGTTGGCCGTCACCTTCACCAACAAGGCCGCACGCGAGATGCGCGAGCGGATCGGCCATCTGATCGGCCCGGCGGCCGAGGGGCTGCGCTGGGTCGGCACCTTCCACTCGGTGGCCGCCCAGATCCTGCGCCGCCACGCCGAGCTGGTGGGGCTGAAGTCGAACTACACCATCCTCGACACCGACGACGGCGAGCGGCTGTTGAAGCAACTGATCGAGGCGGAGAACATCGACGCCAAGCGCTGGACGCCCAAGCACCTGGCCGGGCTGATCGACCAGTGGAAGAACCGCGGCTGGACGCCGGACCGCCTGCCGGCCCACGAGGGCAAGGAGTTCGCGAACGGGAAGGGCCAGGCGCTCTACAGCCAGTATCAGGAGCGCCTGCGGGTGCTGAACGCCTGCGACTTCGGCGACCTGCTGCTGCACAACATCACGATCTTCACATCGTCGCCCGACGTGCTCGCCGACTACCACAGCCGGTTCAAATACCTGCTCGTCGACGAGTATCAGGACACCAACGTCGCCCAGTACCTGTGGCTGCGCCTGCTGGCCCAGAAGAGCCAGAACGTCTGCTGCGTGGGCGATGACGACCAGTCGATCTACGGTTGGCGCGGGGCGGAGGTGGACAACATCCTGCGCTTCGAACGCGACTTCCCGGGCGCCAAGGTGATCCGGCTGGAGCGCAACTATCGCTCGACCGAGCACATCCTGGCGGCCGCCGCCGGGCTGATCAGCACCAACAAGGGCCGCCTCGGCAAGACGCTGTGGACCGAGGCCAAGGGCGGCGAGCAGGTGCGCGTGCGCGGCGTCTGGGACGGCGAGGCCGAGAGCCGGCTGGTGGCCGACGAGATCGAGCGCGCCAAGCGGGGCGGCCGCAAGTACAGCCAGATGGCGATCCTGGTGCGGGCCAGCTTCCAGATGCGCGCCTTCGAAGAGCGCTTCCTGATGCTGCAGATCCCCTACACGGTTGTCGGCGGCCCGCGCTTCTTCGAACGGGCCGAGATCCGCGACGCCCACGCCTATCTGCGGCTGATCCAGTCGGAAGACGACGATCTGGCTTTCGAGCGGATCGTGAATGTGCCGCGCCGGGGGATCGGCGACACCACCGTGCAGAAGCTGCTGCAGGTGGCGCGGGCCAACGGCGTTTCGGTGGTGCGCGCGGCGCGCGAGCTGGTGAAGACCGATGAGCTGCAGGCTCGCACGCGCACCCAGCTGGCCAACTTCCTGCGCGACCTCGATCGCTGGCGGGCGGCCAAGGAGACCCGGCCGCACGCCCGCCTGACCGAGACCATCCTGGAGGAGAGCGGCTACACCGACGCGCTTCGCCTCGACAAAGGCCCGCAGAGCCAGACGCGGCTGGAGAACCTGAAGGAGCTCGTGCAGTCGATGGGCTCGTTCGACACGCTCGAGGCCTATCTGGAGCACGTGTCGCTGGTCATGGACCTGGACAAGGGGGCCGGCGAGGACTCGGTCTGGATCATGACCCTGCACTCGGCCAAGGGGCTGGAGTTCCCGCTGGTGTTCCTGCCGGGCTGGGAGGAGGGCGTGTTTCCCTCGCAGCGCTCTATGGACGAGAAGGGCGAGAAGGGGCTCGAGGAGGAGCGGCGGCTCGCCTACGTCGGCATCACCCGGGCCCGCGAGGAGGCCCGCATCTCCTTCGCCGCCAACCGTCAGGTCTACGGCCGGTGGACCAGCCAGCTGCCGAGCCGCTTCGTCGACGAACTGCCGGCCGCCAATGTCGAGGCCGCGTCGGAGACCGGCTACTACGGCGGCGGGCCGGGCATGCAGCAGACGGCCGCCTCGCGCTGGGACGACACGCCGAGCTTCGGCTCCGGCTATTCGTCGCCCGGCTGGCGGCGGGCGCAGGATCGGGGCGCGACGCCGACCCGCTCCAGCCGTGGGGTGATCGAGGGCGAGGGCCGCCTGGTGGCGGTGTCCGAACCTTCGGCCGGCGGCAAGTACGCGCGCGGCGAGCGGGTCTTCCACGTCAAGTTCGGCTACGGCAAGGTGGTCGGGGTGGAGGGCAACAAGCTGACCGTGTCGTTCGACAAGGCGGGCGAGAAGAAGGTCATCGACAGCTTCGTCGAGAAGGCCTGACCGCGCCTTGCTGACCCGTGACGACCTCCTGGCCCTGGAATGGCGGTTCTCCGGCGGCGGCCATACGGCGACCGAGCACATGCGGTTGCTGCCGGGCGGTCGGATCGCCGGTTATCGGCATCCCAACGAGTACTTCTGGTCGTTTGAGGATGGGCGGCTGACGCTGCTGAACTCCGGGCGCGGCCTGACGGCGGTGCTTGATCTGGCGTCGGCGCCGGGCGAGCCGCCGCGCTTTGAAGGCCCATATGCGCACGACGCCTCGATCCGGTTCGAACTGACGGGGCATGCGCCCCTGCCTTGGCCGGAGCCGGAGAACGCGACGCGGCGCGTCCTGGCCGCCCAGGCCGCCGAGTACGGCTGGAGCATCGGGGCGCAGAGCTACGGCGCGCCGGCGGTGTTCGAGGCCGGCTACGCCAAGCTGAACATCGGCCGCTACTGCTCGATCTCGGCCGAGGTGACGGTGGCTCTGGCCGACCACAAGACGAGCAACGTCTCCAGCTATCCGTTCATGAGCCTGCGCGCGCAGTGGCCCTCGGCGCCGTTCGAGGGCGTCGATCACGTGACGCGGGGCGACGTGAACATCGGCAACGATGTGTGGATCGGGGCCGGGGCCTTCATCGGATCGGGCGTGACCATCGGAGACGGGGCGGTGATCGGGGCGCGGTCGGTGGTGACGCGCGACGTGCCGGCCTACGCCGTGGTGCTCGGCGCGCCGGCGCGGGTGGTGCGCTCTCGGTTCGAGCCTGCGGTGGTCGAGGCCCTGCTGGCGCGCCGCTGGTGGGACTGGCCGGAGTTGTGGGTCGACGCCATCACGCCGCTGCTGCTCAGCGAGCGCTGCGACGACTTCGTGCGGCTGGCGGCGCGCAAACCCGACAGCCTGGAGGCGGTGGTCGCCTTCGTGGACGAGATCGTCATGCCCCCGGCGCCGCCGCCGCCGAGCCTCGCGGCCCGGATCGTCGCGCGGCTGAAGCGCTAGGCGCGCACGTAGAGCCAGGCGTCGAGGCCGGAAACCAGCTTCACCCGCTGCCGGCGATAGTCGGCGGACTCGTACTTGTCGGCGGCGGCCAGTTCGTCGGCGGTGATCTCGAACACCACGCCGTCGACGGCGTCGGCCACGCGGCCTGTGGGCTCGGCGACGAGGTGGACCTCGATGCCGCTCAGGCCGACGACCTCGGGATTGCTGATGGTCAGCGCACCGAGACGATGGCCGGGAAGGGCGTCCTTCTGGCCGGCGAGGCGGCGCCCGAAGGTGGCCAGCTGCACCGCTTCGTCCTGCAGGGTGCCGTAGGAGAACAGCAGTTCGAAGGCGCTCATGGCTACAGGGCCTTTTCCATGAAGACGATGTGGCCGGCGAGGTGCGGCGGGTACTCAAGGTAGGGCGGAATGCGGCGGAAGCCGAGCCCATCGTAGAGCGCCAGAGCCTCGGCCATGCGGTCGGCGGTGTCGAGCTTCATGGTCGTGTAGCCGTCGGCGCGGGCCTGGTCGCAGAGGGCTTCGGTAAGCCGGCGGCCGAGCCGCTCGCCGCGGCCGCGGTCGGTGACGAACAGGCGTTTCAGCTCGCATTCGGTCGCGGAATGGCGGCGGTAGGCGCCGCCGGCGATCGCCTCGCCGTCACGCCAGGCGAGGAGGGTGCGGCCGTTCGGCGGGCCGTATTTCTGGGCCAGCAGCGGCAGTTCGGCGTCGAGGGCCTGGTGGCCGAACACCTCATCGACGAAGGCGGGGAGGGACGCGTAGCGCGCGCGGCACCAGTCGACGTAATGGCGGCAGATGGCCCCGAAGGCTTGGTAGTCGGCTGGTGTCTCGGCGAGCCGCAGCATCGCCTATTCGGCGGCGTCCACCGGCGGGAGCTTGCGGCCACGCTCGACGAGGATCTTGGCGCGCTCGCGGCCGACGTCGAAGTGGTCGCCGAGCTGGGTGAAGGTCATGCCGCTGTCGCGCAGGCGGACGGCCTCGCGCAGGCGGGCGATGCGCGCTTCCTCACCGTCCGGGGCGCGGTTCTGGGGGGCGCTCACGAGCGGACGCTCAGGGCCGCGTCGGTGGCGCGGATCAGGCCGTCGATGACGCCGGGCTCGGTGGAGGCGTGGCCGGCGTCCCAGACGATATCGAACTCGGCCTCGGGCCAGGCCTTGTGCAGCGCCCAGGCGCTGGCCAGGGGCGTGACCACGTCAAAGCGGCCCTGGACGATCCAGCCGGGGATCTTCCGCAGCTTCTCGACCTGCTTCAGCAGCCAGCCGTCTTCCGGGAAGAAGCCCTTGTTGGCGAAGAAGTGGCACTCGATGCGGGCGAAGGCGATGGCGAAGTCGACCTCGTTGAACTTCGCGGGCCGCGCCTCGGGGCCGCGCAGGCTGATGGTGTCGCCCTCCCAGCGGCTCCAGGCGGAGGCCGCCTCGGCCTGGATCTTGCGGTCAGGGTGGGTGAGGCGACGGTGATAGGCCGCGATCATGTCGGCCTGCTCGCTGCGCGGGATCGGGGCGAGGAAGCGCTCCCAGGCGTCTGGGAACAGCATCGAGGCCCCCTCCTGGTAGAACCACTGAAGCTCCTTCTGGGTGACCAGGAAGATGCCGCGCAGGACCAGGGCCTCGACCCTCTCCGGATGGGTGACGGCGTAGGCCAGGGCCAGGGTCGAGCCCCAGGAGCCGCCGAACACCGTCCACTTCTCGACGCCGAGATGGACGCGCAGGCGCTCGATATCGGCGATCAGCGACCAGGTGGTGTTGTCTTCCAGGCTGGCGTTGGGGCGCGAGCGGCCGCAGCCGCGCTGGTCGAACAGCGCCACGTTCCAGCGGGACGGGTCGAAGAAGCGGCGCATTGTCGGGTTGATGGCGCCGCCCGGGCCGCCGTGCAGGACCACCGCCGGCTTGCCGTCCGCCTTGCCGCAGAGCTCGTAGTAGAGCTCGTGCGGGCCGCCGGTCTGCAGCCAGCCGAAGTCGTAGGGCTCGACTTCGGGGTAGAGCCCGCGCCGCTTGCCGGCGCTCATGGGGGCGGGGGGATTGGACGAGCGATCCATTGGCGGGACACTAGAACGCCGGGTCGGGGCGGGCCAGCAGGATAACGCGACGGGCGAGCCGAACGTCTCATGCCGCCTTTCCAGAATGCAGCAGCGGGCTAGAAGCAGAGTTATGACCGCTAACGATTCCTCGCCGCAGAATTCCGCCCGAGCGCCCTGGCGCCTGGTGCTGCTGCTCGGCGCGGTGATCGCCTTCCCGGCCATCTCGACGGACCTCTATCTGCCGGCGCTGCCGACTCTGGCGGGCGACCTCGGCGCCTCGGTCGAGACGGCTCAGCAGACGGTTTCCGCGTTTTTCGCCGGCATGGCGGTGGGGCAGCTGTTCTATGGCTCGGCGTCGGACCGCCTGGGGCGACGCGGGCCGCTGCTGGCGGGCATCGCGCTCTACATCGTCGCCAGCGTGGCCTGCGCCCTGGCGACCTCGATGCCGATGCTGCTGGCCGGGCGCGTGCTGCAGGCCTTGGGCGCGTGCAGCGGGGTGGTGATCACCCGGGCGGTGGTGCGGGATCGGTTCGGGCATCACCAGGCGGCGCAGGTGCTGAGCCAGCTGATGCTGGTGATGGGCCTGGCGCCCATTCTGGCGCCGATGTGCGGCGGGCTGCTGCTGCAGGCGGCGGGGTGGCGGTCGATCTTCTGGGTGCTGGTCGCGTTCGGTGTGATCGTCGGCGGCGCCGTCGCCCTGACCCTGCCGGAAAGCCGGTCCGCCGAGACGGCGGCGCAGGCCCGGGCGGAGAGCCCGGTGCGGGCCTACCTGGCCTTGCTCCGGCAGAAGCGGTTGCTGGGCTATCTGCTGGGCGGCTGCCTGAACAGCGCCTGCCTGTTCACCTACATCACCGTGTCGCCAGGGCTGTTGATCGGCCACTACGGCGTGCCGGCGAGCCAGTTCGGCTGGTACTTCGGGGCCAATGCGGCCGGCCTCGTCGGGGCGAGCCAGCTGAACCGCTATCTGCTGCGACGCTACTCGCCGGACCAGGTGCTGATGGTGATCGGGGTGATCGCGCTGGTCGCGGCCTTCGTGCTGGCCCTGACCAGCTACACGGGGCTGGGCGGCATGTGGGGCGTGCTGCCGCCGCTGTTCTTCGCCCTGGCGTCCTACGGGGTGATGTCGGGCAACACCGGCGCCGGCGCGCTCTCGGTCGATCCCCACCGCGCGGGCTCGGTCTCGGCGCTGATGGGGGCGAGCTCGTTCGCGGCGGGCGCCATCGTCTCGGCGATCGCCGCCCAGTTCCACGATGGCGGGCCGCGATCGATGGCGACGGTCTTCGTCATCTGCATGACCGGCTCGATGCTGGCGATCCGGCTGCTGGCCCTGCCGAGGGGCGCGAAGGCGGCGGCCTAGCGGGCGGTCTTCCAGGCGGCGCGGGCCAGCAGCAGCCAGCCGGCGAGGAAGCAGAGACCGCCGAGCGGCGTCACCGCCCCGAGGATGCGCGGGCCGCCCAGCGCCATGGCGTAGAGCGAGCCCGCAAACAGGGCCGAGCCGACCAGGAACAGGGCGGGCGCCCAGCGCATCCGGCCGCCGACGACGGCGCAGGCGAACACCGCCAGGGCGTGGATCATCTGATACTGCGCGCCCGTGCGCAGCCACTCTGCGGCCTTCGGGTCGCTGACCCCGTGAGCGCCGAAGGCGCCGAAGCCGACCGCGAGGAAGCCGCTGAGCGCGGCGAGGGTGAGGAAGTTGCGCATGCCGCCGGTCTAACCCTCTGCGGGCTGCGCGCAAGCGGCGGATCATGATAGCCGGACGCATGTCGTCCCGCCTCCGACTCGGCCTGTTCTATTTCGCGGTCTACCTCGGGACCGGCGCGAACTCGCCCTACATCGGCCTGTTCTTCGCGGAACGCGGCCTGACCGGCGCCCAGATCGGCATGATCCTGGCGGCGCCGATGCTGGCGCGCGCCCTGACCGGACCGACGGTGGCGGTGTGGGCCGACGGCTTCACCCTGCGCCGCACGCCATTGGCGCTGCTCTCGTTGGCGGCGATGCTGTTCTACGCCGCCGTCGCCGGGGTGCACGGCTTCTGGGCGTGGCTGGCGATCTGGTTCTGCGCCTCGACCTGCTACGCGGCCTTGCAGCCGCTGGCCGACGTGATCGCGCTGAAGCGGGCGCGGCTTGAGCGCTTCAACTACGGCTGGTCGCGCAGCTTCGGCTCGATCAGCTTCATCCTGGCCAACTTCGGTTGCGGCGCCCTGCTGGCGTTCACCGGGCCGAGCGTGGTGCTGGCCTGGACCGCGACGGCGGCGGGCCTCGTTGCGCTGTCGGCCCTGCGCCTGCCCGACGATCGGGTGCATGACGGTGGGGCGAGGCTGAGCCTGATCGACCGCTGGCGCGGTGCGGGCGCGTTGCTGGCCGACCGCCGGTTCATGCTGGCCATCGTCTCCTGCGGCTTCGTGCTGGCGGGGCAAGCCTTCTACTACGGGTTCAGCACCTTGCTCTGGCGCAGGCAGGGGATTCCGGAGCCGTTGATCGGGGCGCTGTGGGCGACCGGCGTAGTCATCGAGATCGTCTTCATGTGGGGCCTTGGCCGGATCGCGCGACGGATGGGGCCGGCGATGCTGCTCGGCCTCGGCGCCGTGTTGGCCCTGATCCGCTGGACGGCTTACGCCTTCAGCCCGCCGCTGTGGGCGCTGTGGCCCCTGCAGACGCTGCACGCCGGCAGCTTCGCCATGGCCTGGATCGCCTCGCTGCAGTTCGTCGAGCGGTTCGCCCCGCCGCAAGCGGCCTCGGCGGCGCAGATGCTGAACTCCGCCATCCCGCTGGGCCTGATGATCGGCCTCGCCACCCTGGCTTCGGGGCCACTGTTCGACGCCTTCGGCGCGCGAGGATATCTCGCGATGGCGGGCCTGGCGGTGGTCGGACTTTGCGGCGCCGTCGCCCTGGCGCGAACAGCCCGAACATGACCGAAAGTTCATGCGCCCGGCGATTGTGCGAAGCAGTCGCCTGACGGATAACATCGCTGCGCGAAGCCCTGGGGACACGCCGATGCAGGCGGTGATCGAACTGATCGTCAGTGTGATCGCGGCGCTGTTCGTGGGCATCCTGGCTCAGGTCGGCATCGACCCCACGGCGCATTCCGATCAGCGTCAGCCCGAGAAGGTGGTCGCGCGCACGCCGCGCGCCGAGGTGAGGCCCGAGCACACCGAGGGCTGCCCGGAAGCTGAACCGCCGCGCGGCAAACTCGTCTAAGTTGCAGGCCATCGCCGCCTGAGGCGGTGATCCGACTTTCCGCCACGCGCTTTCGCCACTAGGGTCACCGCCGCGCAAGGCGGCCGGCGCGCGAGATTTTGTGGGCCGCGGCGGGGATTAGCGGCGCCGATGAAGTCGAAGAAGCGTGCACCTCTGGATTTCGGCGCGCCCGCGCCGGCGGCCTCCGATGAGGAGATGCCGGGCGTCGACCTCGCGGTCGCCGAGGACGATGACGTCGATCTGGGGCCGGAGCCCAAGCTGACGCCGATGTTCGGCGCCGAGGCCGGCAAGCCGCCGGCGCGCCGGACGAACAAGACCCCGGCCGAGACGTCGAGCGAGACCCTGTCGCTGGCCGCGGTCGGCCGTATCAGCAATCCGGCCGCGAAGCCGATCTATCTCGCCGCGGGCGTCGTCTCGATCCTGTGGGCGTTGGCTCCGATCGCCTACGCCGTCGGCTACCGCCAGGGCATCGCACCGCTGCAGAACGACGGCTTCGCCCTGGCCGTGTTCGCCCTGCTGGCGCTCGGCCCGGTGGCCCTGGTGTGGATCGCCGCCTATGTGCTGAACCAAGGCTTGAAGCTGGCCGGCGAGGCGCGTCGCACCCGCGTGCTGGCCGAGCAGATGCTGGCCCCCGCCGCCCTGGCCGCAACCGACGCGCATGACGCCGTGGCCGCCGTTCGCGCCGAAATCGATCACGCCGCCGGCGTCGCCACCCAAGCGCGCGACAAGATGCTGGCCCTGCGCGAGGCCCTTTCGGTCGAAAGCGAACGACTGGCCGAGGCGACGGCGGAGTCCGTCCGCACGGCCGCCCAACTGACCAAGGACCTCGTCGTCGAACGCAGCGCCATGAGCGACCTGGCGACGTCGCTGGACGGCCAGTCGACGGCGATCACCGACGCCATCAGTCGCCAGGCCAAGATGGTGGCCGAGGCCTCCGACCTGGCCGAGACCCAACTTCGCGAGGCGGAAGCCGCCCTCGCGGCCCGCGCCGCCGACATGGCCGCCGCCGCCGGCGAGGCCAGCGACGCCGCCCGCGTGGGGGCCGAGGACCTGGCCCGCCAGATCGCCCGCCTGGAGACCGCCGGCCTCGGCGAGTCCGACCAGATCCGCGTCGTCGACGAAGGCCTGGGCGAGCAGCGCGCCGCCCTGATCGCCGTCGCCCACGCGCTGCGCGCCGGGCAGGAAGATTTCGCCGTCCAGGCCGAGAGCCAGGTCGCGCAGCTGACTGAGTTCCTCGGCCACGCCAAGCTCAGCGCCATCGACGTGGGCGAGATGGCTCGCAGCAGCGCCGAAGCGATCACCGAACTGACCTCCGTCACCGGCGGGCAGCTACGCGAGCTGGCCGAGGCCGCCCGTGAGGAGCGCGAGGCCATCGGCGAACAGGTCGCCCAAGGCTTCGCCCGCATCGGCGACATCGCCGCCGAGCAGCGCCAGGTGCTGGAAGCCGAGCTGCTGCAGGCGCTGAACGCCCTGACCACGGCGGGCGAGAACGCGCATGCCTCGGTCGAAAGCCAGGTGCAGGCAGCGCAGGCGCGCGTCGACAACCTCGGCGAAGCCGCCTTCACCGCCGGCCAGCGCGCCGACGCCGCTTTCGAGGCCCGCCTCGGCGACGCCCGCCAGCTGATCGAAAGCTCGGCGCAGATGGTTGAGCAGGCCGCCGCCGGCGCCGCTCAGAAGCTGGAGCAAGGGGTCGACGCGGCCCGCGCCGCCGTCGGGGAACTGGAGCGCCTGCTGTCCGCCGTCACCCAGCAGATGGCCGATGCGCCGGTCGAGGTGCAGTCGAAGGCCGCCGAGGTGCAGGCCGCGGTCGGTCGTGGGGTCGACGAGCTGCTGGCCTCGGCCCGCCGCGCCGCCGACGAGACCCAGGCCATCGACGCCGCCTTCCAGGAGCGCGTGCGCCGCAACTACGACATGCTGAGCGAAGCCACCCGGATGATGAGCGCCGTCGCCGGCTCGCCGCTGGGCGCCTCGACCTTCGGCGCCCGCCCGGCGCGCGCCGCCGAGGCCCCGCCGCCGGCAGTGGCCGAGGCCCCGACGGAAGGTCCGCGTCTGCGCCTGCGTCTGCAGCCGACCGCCACCGACGCCGAGTTCAGCGCCGTGTTCGACGCCGCCGGCGGCAAGTCCGCCGCCCCGACCCCGCCGGAAGGCGAGGGCGACAGCCGCGACTGGCGCTGGAAGGACCTGCTGACCAACCTCGACGACACCTCTGAGCCCGGCGACGAACGCCTGGCCGAGCGCCTGGCCTCGGAGATCGGCGCCATGGGAATCGACCCGGGCGCCCTGCTGCCGAAGGGCCGGATCGATGAGATCGTCGGCGCCGTGCAGGATGGAGACGCGGCCCGCGCTCGCATGGCGGTGAAGGGTTGCGCGCCCGCCGCCGTGCGTCGTCTGGTGCGTCGCCTGTTCTCCGACGCCTCCATGCGTGAGGACGCCGAACGCTTCCGCGCCCGCTACGGCGGGATGATCGCCGAGGCCGCGCAGCAGGACCGCAGCGGAAATCTGGCGCGGGCCCTGCTCGCCAGCGAGGCCGGACGGAGCTATCTGCTGCTCGACACCGCGGCCGGCGACCTCGCCTGACGCGGCGAGCTCACGAGCCGAAATGAAGCGCGCCATCGATTTCGCCGCCGCGGGCCTGGGCCTGGCCGTGCTTGGCCTGCCCATGCTGGCCATCGCCGCGCTGATCCGCCTGACCTCGCCGGGGCCGGCGGTCTACTGGTCGCAGCGGGTGGGGGCGAACAACGCCCTGTTCGCCATGCCCAAGTTTCGCACCATGCGGATCGACACTCCGGAGGTGGCGACGCACCTGCTGGTCAATCCCGGGCAATGGGTGACGCCGATCGGCCGCGTGCTGCGCCGGCTGAGCCTCGATGAGCTGCCCCAGCTGTGGAGCGTGCTGCGCGGCGACATGAGCCTGGTGGGGCCGCGCCCGGCGCTGCACAGCCAGAAAGACCTGATTTCGCTGCGCACCGCGGTGGGTGTGCACCGCCTGCGACCGGGCGTGACCGGCTGGGCGCAGATCAACGGCCGCGACGAGCTGCCCATCGAAGAAAAGCTGAAATTCGACTGGCAGTATCTGAAGCGGCGGTCGACCGGCTTCGATCTGTACGTTCTGGCGGCGACCGTCGCCCCTGTTCTGACCGGACGCGGCGTTCGGCACTGATATTGCGGCGCAGCAGTTTATGCTCGCGCCGGCGTGCGCTGAGTGTATAGGCGCGTGCCGTAACGGACGGAGAAACGACGATGGCGGACATGCCTGAAGCGCTGAGCACCAGCGGAAGCGATGGCGCGACGGACGTCCATGTGCAGCGCAATGTCGAACTCCTCACCGACATCCTGAGCGAGGCGATCCGCTACCTCGACGGCGACGCCGCCGTGGCCCTGGTGGCGCGCGCCCGCGATGCCGCGAACAACGGCTCCGTCGAAGCGTTCTTCGCGGCCCTGTCGAATGACGATGCGGCGTTCCTGGCCCGCGCCTTCACCTGCCAGTCGCTGCTGACCAACATCGCCGAGGACGCCGGCGGCCGCCGCCGGGCCAGCGAGTCCGAGGCGCAAGGCGAGGATCATCCGCACACGCTAGCCGCCGCCGTCGCCACCCTGCGGGACGAAGGCGCGTCGGAAGAGACGATCACCACGGCGCTGCAGGCGATGAACGTGGTGCCGGTGCTGACCGCCCACCCGACCGAGGTGCGCCGCCGCAGCGTGGTCGACCGCGAGTTCGAGATCACCCGTCTGCTGGGCATCCTCGGCGAGATCAACGACTTCGGCGAGGGCACGCGGGAAGGCCGCGAAGAGCGCATCCGCGCCGACCTGTTCCGCGAGATCGCCATGCTCTGGCGCACCCGCCAGACGCGGCCCGAACGGATCACCGTCGCCGACGAAATCCGCAACGCCCTCGCCATCGTCCGCAGCTCGATCCTGCCGGCGATGGCCGATCTCTATGAGAACTGGAGCCGGGAGCTGCTGCCGGTCGGCGCGACGCCGATCCGCCTCGGCAGCTGGCTGGGCGGTGACCGCGACGGCCACCCCGGCGTCAGTGGCCCGACCCTCCGCCGCGCCCTGACCTCGCAGGCCCGCCTGCTGTTCTCGGTCTACTCCGACGAACTGCGCCGCCTGTTCGCGCGCCTGGCCATCTCGACCGACTACGCCACGGTCTCGGCCGAGTTGAACGCCCTGGCCGATGCGGCCCACGACACCTCGCCGCACCGTTCGGACGAGCCCTACCGCCGGGCCATCGCCCGCATTCTCGGGCGGGTGACCGCCACCGGCCGCGCCATCCTCGACGAGACCGGCCCGCTGCCGCCGGACGTGCTGGAAGCGCCGCCTTACAAGACGCCGGACGAGTTCCTGACCGACCTGCAGACCATCGCGACGTCGCTGACGACCCACGGGGGCGAGCGCCTGATCGGGCCGCGCCTGCGCACGGTGATGCGCATGGTCCGCGCCTGCGGCTTCCACCTGATGACGCTGGACCTGCGCCAGAACGCCGACGTGCACGAGCGGGTGGTGGCCGAGCTGTTCCAGCGTGCAGACAACGAGATCGACTATCTCGGCATGGACGAGAAGGAACGGGTGGCGCTGCTGGTGGCCGAGCTGGCCCATGCCCGGCCGCTGTTCTCGCCGTTCACCGGCTATTCCGAGGAGACCACCAAGGAGCTGGAGACCCTGACCGCCGCCGCCTGGGCGATCAACACGGTGGGGCCGCAATCGGTGGGGGCTTACATCGTCTCCAAGACCGACAGCCTGTCGGACATGCTGGAGCCGCTGGTGCTGCTGAAGCAGGTGGGGCTGGTGTGGGGCGGCTCGGAGCCGCGCACGGCGATCAAGGTCAGCCCGCTGCTGGAAACCATCGGCGACCTTCGCAACGGGCCGGAAATCCTGAAGGGCTGGCTGTCGCTGCCGCTGGCCCGCTCGATCCTCGGCCAGAAGAAGCCCGTGCAGGAAGTGATGCTGGGCTATTCGGACAGCAACAAGGACGGCGGCTACGTCGCCTCCCGCCGCGCGGTGACCAAGGCCGCCGCCGCCCTTTCGCGCGAGACCGACCGCTTCGGCGTGGGCATCCAGTTCTTCCACGGCCGTGGCGGCACCATCGGCCGCGGCGGCGGCCCGGTGTCGGAGGCGATCCTGGCCCAGCCGCCGGGCACCGTGCAGCACCGCCTGCGCCTGACCGAGCAGGGCGAGACCATCGCCCGCCGCTACGGCGACAAGCCGACCGCAAGGCGCAATCTCGAAGGCCTGGCCGCCGCCGTGCTGCTGGCCAGCGGCGAGCGTCGGCACGCGGCGATCGCGCCCGACGTCGAGGCGCGGATGGACGCCCTGGCCCAGGCCTCGTTCGAGGTCTATCGCGGCCTGATCTACGACGATCCGGCATTCCTCGATTTCTTCTGGTCGGCGACGCCGATCAGCGAGATCGCCCACCTGAACATCGGCAGCCGTCCGTCGTCGCGGACCAAGAGCCGGGCCATCGAGGACCTGCGGGCGATCCCGTGGGTGTTCTCCTGGTCGCAGTCGCGGCTGATGCTGCCGGCCTGGTACGGCTTCGCCGGCGGCGTGGCCAAGGCGGGCCTGTCGCAGGACGAGGTGCGCGAACTCACCCAGAACTTCGACTTCTTCGCCGCGGCCCTGTCGAACATGGAGCTCGCCCTGGCCCAGGCGGACATGGGCATCGCCGCCCGCTACGCCGCCCTGGCGCCGGACCAGGCCAACGCCGAGCGGATCATGGAGACGATCCGCAAGGAGTATCACGCGGCCGTCGACCTGGCCCTGACCATGCGGGGCGGGGACAAGCTGCTCGACAACAACCCGAACCTCGCCGAGTCCGTGCTGCTGGCCCGCGCCTCGGCCGCGCCGCTGAACGCCCTGCAGGTGGAACTGCTGTCGCGCCGCCGGCGGGGCGAGGAGTGCGAGGAAGTCCGCATCGGCATCCAGCTGAGCGTCGCGGGCGTCGCGGCGGCCCTGCGCTCGACGGGCTGAGCCGGGAACCGGCTGGGCCAAGCGGCGCTGAGTCGCCATGGCCCATGCCGCGCTGAAGAAATACCGGTCGATGCGCGACTTCGCCCAGACGGCGGAGCCGAGCGGGGATGTGGCCGTCGCGCCGGCCGAGCGGCTGCGCTTCGTCATTCAGAAGCACGCGGCGACGCGGCTGCACTACGACTTCCGGCTCGAACTCGACGGGGTGATGAAGTCGTGGGCGGTGACCCGTGGGCCGTCGCTGGATCCCGACGACAAGCGCCTGGCGGTCGAGGTCGAGGACCATCCGCTCGACTACGGCGACTTCGAGGGGACGATCCCCAAGGGCCAGTACGGCGGGGGCGTGGTGATGCTGTGGGATCGCGGCTACTGGGCGCCGGAGCCGGGGTTCGAGGACGCGGCCAAGGCGCTGAAGAAGGGCGAGCTGAAGTTCCTCGTCGAGGGCGAGAAGATCCACGGCGGCTTTGTGCTGGTGCGGATGAAGCGGCGGCCGGGCGAGAAGCGCGACAACTGGCTGCTGATCAAGCACGGCGATGACTACGCCCGTGAGGGCGGCGGCGATGTAACCGACGAGGATCGCTCGGTGGCCTCGGGCCGCGCCATGGATCAGATCGAGGCCGGCAAGGGGCGAAAGCCCAAGCCCTTCATCCTGGCCGAGGCCGGGGAAGCTGACGCCGTCTGGCGCTCGCGCACCAAGGCGGAGCGAGAGGCCATGGAGGCGGCGCCGAAGGCGAAGTCGGTGAAGACCATGCCGAAGTTCGTGGAGCCGCAGCTGTGCAAGCTGCTGGAGCGGCCGCCGCAGGGCGCGGGCTGGGCGCATGAGATCAAGTTCGACGGCTATCGGATGCAGCTGCGCGTCGAGGACGGCGGGGCGGCCTTGCGGACGCGCAAGGGCCTCGACTGGTCGACCAGCTTTCCGGCCATCCTCGAAGAGGCCCAGGCGCTGGGCGACGCCATGATCGACGGCGAGGTGGTGGCGCTGGACAAGGCCGGGCAGCCGGACTTCGCGGGGCTGCAGGCGGCGCTCTCGGAGGGCGACACCGACGACTTGATCTTCTTCGCTTTCGACCTGTTGTTCCAGAAGGGCGAGGACCTGCGCGGCCTGCCGCTGTCCGAACGCAAGGCGCGGCTGCAAGCGCTGCTGCAGAACGGGCGGCGCAAGGATTTGCGCATCCGCTACGTCGATCACTTCGAGACCGGCGGCGACGCGGTGCTGCTGTCGGCCTGCCGGCTGGAACTGGAGGGCATCGTCTCCAAGAAGCTGGACGCGCCCTACAGGTCCGGGCGGAGCGATACCTGGACCAAGTCGAAGTGCAGGGGCGGGCAGGAGGTGGTGATCGCCGGTTGGACGACGACCGGGACGGCGTTCCGGTCGCTGATCGCCGGGGTGCATCGTGAGGGACGGCTGGTGCATGTCGGCCGGATCGGCACCGGTTTTGGCCGGGACAAGGTCGCGGGCCTGCTGCCGAAGCTGAAGGCGCTGGAGACCGACGCTTCGCCATTCACGGGGCCGGGCGCGCCGCGCAAGGCGGCCAACGTGCATTGGGTGAAGCCACAGCTGGTGGCCGAGATCGAGTTCGCGGGGTTCACCGGCGACGGCTCGATCCGTCAGGCGTCGTTCAAGGGGCTGCGGGCCGACAAGCCGGCGAAGGAGGTGGTCGCCGAGCAGGCGCCGGTGGAGCGCGCGGAACTGGCGCAGCCGAAGCCGAAGGCGCGCTCAACCGTCATCGTCGAGCCGGCGGGCGCGGCGGGCAATGCGGTGATGGGCGTCACGATCTCCAGCCCGACCAAGGCGCTGTGGCCGGACGACGGGCAGGGCCAGCCGGTGACCAAGCTGGAGCTTGCCCGCTATTTCGAGGCGGTCGGCGAATGGCTGCTGCCGCACATCAAAGGACGGCCCTGCTCGATCATCCGCATCCCCGACGGGACCGACGGCGAGCGGTTTTTCCAGCGGCACGCCATGAAGGGCTCGTCGGCGCTGCTGTCGCTGGTCGAGGTCTCGGGCGACCGGAAGCCCTATCTGCAGATCGATCGCATCGAAGCCCTGGCGGCTGTCGCCCAGATCGGCGGGGCGGAGCTGCATCCGTGGAACTGCCAGCCGGGGAACCCCGATGTGGCGGGGCGGCTGGTGTTCGACCTTGATCCCTCGCCGGAGGTCGGGTTCGACCAGGTGATCGAGGCGGCCAAGGACATCCGGGATCGGCTGGAGGCACTGGGCTTGGTGAGTTTCTGCAAGACCACCGGCGGCAAGGGGCTGCACGTGGTCACGCCGTTGAAAGGCGGCAAGGCGGCGCTGGACTGGGATACGGCCAAGGCCTTCGCACGCGACGTCTGCGCGCAGCTGGCTGAGGAGCAGCCGGACAAGTACGTGCTCAACATGGCCAAGAAGCAGCGCACCGGGCGCATCTTCCTCGACTACCTGCGCAACGACCGGATGAGCACGGCGGTCGCGCCGCTGTCGCCCCGCGCGCGGCCGGGCGCGCCGGTGTCCTTCCCGCTCACCTGGGGCCAAGTGAAGAAGGGGCTCGATCCCATGAAGTACACGGTGCGCACCGCGCCGGGCCTGCTGGCCAAGACCGAGGCGTGGAAGGACTGGTGCGACAGCGAGCGGCCGCTGAAGGACGCGATCAAGCGGTTGGGCTGAACGCTTCGGCCGCGAGGCGCTTGGTGTGGGCGGCCACATCCTTGGGCCAGTCGGCGGTGTGGGTTTCGAAGCCTGCCGCGTCGCCGGCGAAGAGCGCGCGGGAGGCTTCCTCGAAGCCGGGGCGGTCGCCGGCCATCACGCCCATGAAGCGGTAGGCGACATCCTTGGCGCGGCGGGCGCGTTCGGCGAAGAAGCCTTCACGGCGGGCGGCCTCGACCAGCTTGCGCAGGGTGACGGACGCGCCGCCGGGCTGGGTGGCCAGCCAGTCCCAATGGCGGGGCAGGAGGGTGATCTCGCGGGCGACGACGCCGAGTTTCGGGCGACCCGGTCCGCGCGGCGCGGGGGCGGCGTCCTCCTCGCCATCGGCTTCGCCCGGCGGCTCTTCCGGCAGGCGATCGAGGGCGGCGGCGAGATCGCCGCGCAGATCGAGTTCGACGATCCGGCCGGTGCCGTCGTCGAAGAAGCGGGCGGTGTCGATTCTTGGCCAGGCGGCGGCCAGGACAGTCTCGAGAGGGCCGCTGGCGATGAGAATTTCGCCGTCGAAGGCGGTGGTGAGGCGGGCGCGATGGCTTTGCATGGCCGCCTTCTGCCCGGGTTAAACCTTTACGTCAATATCGTCCGGGTAAAATGCCGTGATCTCTCACCAAGTGACCGCTGGCGGGGGCGGGGACTGTTGTCTTATATAACGGCCTGCGGCGTGAAGACCGCGAGAGGGAACACCCAATGAAGACCTGGCTTCTGCTGAGCGCCGCCCTGATGGCTGCTCCGATCGCCGCCCACGCCCAAGAAGTTTCCATCGACTCGGGCCGCATCCGTGGCTCGACCGCCGACGGCGTCGCCGCCTGGAAGGGCATCCCCTTCGCCGCCGCCCCGGTGGGCGACCTGCGCTGGCGCGCGCCGCAGCCGGCGCCGAAGTGGAGCGACGTGAAGGACACCACCGCCTACCGCAACGACTGCATGCAGGTGCCCTTCCCGAGCGACGCCGCCCCGCTGGGCACGCCGCCGGCCGAGGACTGCCTCTACATGAACGTCTGGAAGCCGGCGAACGCGGCGGCGAGCGCCAAGCTGCCGGTGCTGGTGTGGATCTACGGCGGGGGCTTCGTGAACGGCGGCTCCTCGCCGCCGACCTACGCCGGGGCCGACGTCGCCTCGCAGGGCGTGGTGTTCGTGAGCTTCAACTACCGCGTCGGCCGGTTCGGCACCTTCGCCCACCCGCAACTGACCAAGGCCAACGCCGACGGCGGCCGCCTCGGCAACTACGGCACCATGGACCAGGTGGCCGCGCTGGAGTGGGTGAAGCGCAACATCGCGGCCTTCGGCGGTGATCCGTCGAAGGTGACCATCATGGGTGAGAGCGCCGGCGGCATGTCGGTGAACACCCTGCTGGCCTCGCCGGACGCCAAGGGCCTGTTCCGCGGCGCGATCATCATGTCGGGCGCCGACGCCACCGCCGCCGGCAACCCGGCGCTGAACACCGCCGCCGTCGAGAAGATCGGCACGGACTTCGCGGCCTCGAAGGGCATCGCCGCCGACGATCCGCAGGCGCTGACCAAGCTGCGCGCCCTTTCCGCCGAGCAGGTGACGGACGGCCTCAACATGATGGCCCTGTTCCGTCCGGCCGCCGGCCCACCGACCTTCACGATGCCGTACACCGACGGCCGCGTGAATGTGGCGCTCGCCCCGGCCTTCGCCTCGGGCAATATCAACAAGGTGCCGGTGATGATCGGGGCCACCAGCGCCGACATGGGCGGCAAGACCGGCATGATGGTGGCCGGCGCCCGCAACACCGCAGCGGCGCTCGCCAAGCAGGGCGTGCCGACCTACGCCTACCGCTTCTCCTACGTCGCCCAGTCGCTGAACAAGGACGGCCAAGCCGGTCACGCGACCGACATCCCGTTCTTCCTCGACACCGCCGACATCAAGTACCAGGCCAAGACCACGGCCCGCGACACCGGCATGGGCAAGACGATCAGCAAGTACGTGGTGAACTTCGCCAAGACCGGCGATCCGAACGGCGCGGGCCTGCCGGCCTGGCCGAAGTACACGGCCGCCAACGATGTCATCATGGACTTCGCCGGCGACGGTATGGCCATGCCGGGCAAGGACCCGTGGGGCGCCGAACTCGACGCCGCCAAGGTGGCCGCGCGTTGATGATCTGAGATACGCCCTCGTCCTTCGAGGCCGCTTCGCGGCGCCTCAGGATGAGGGCTACTGAGGCGCTGCAGTCGAAATCCTCACCCTGAGGTGCGAGCCCTGCGAGCCTCGAAGGGCGGGGATTTCGTTCCGCCTCAGGCGCGCTTGCGGGCCGCCGCCTTGTGGGCGGTCGGCTTGCGACGCGGCTCGGCTTTTGAAGGCGTCGCCCGCTTGGGCGGCGCCTTTTTGCCGCCGGCGCCGGACTGGCCGAGGCTGTTGCGCAGGGCCTCCATCAGATCGACGACGTTGGTGTCGGCCGGCTCCTCGACCTTCACCTTGCGGCCGGCGCCCTTCTCCTTGTCCTTGATCAGGGCTCGGAGAGCGTCCTCGTAGCGGTCGTTGAACTCGGACGGATCGAACGGCCCTGCCTGCTGCTCGATGATCTTCTCGGCGATGGCGATCATCGAGGCGTCCGCCTTCTTCTTCGGAATGTCGTCGAAGTAGCTCTCGGGTTTGCGGACCTCGTCCTTGTTGCGCAGCGAATAGGCCAGCAGGCCCTCGTCGCGCGGCTCGATGGCCAGGAGGCGCTCGCGGGTGTGCATGACCACGCGGCCGAGGGCGATCTTCTTGGTCTTCTTCATCGCCTCGCGGATGACGCTGTAGGCGTCGAGCGCCAGCTTGCCGTCAGGGACGAGGTAGTAGGGGTTTTCCCAATAGAGGCGGTCGATGTCGGCGGCGTCGACGAAGCGCTCGATGTCGATGGTGCGGGTGCTCTCCAGCCGCACGCTCTCGATCTCGTCCTGGGTGATGATGATGTAGCGGCCCTTGTCGACCTCATAGCCCTTCACGAGGTCGGAGCGGTTGACCGGCCCGAGCTCCGGGTCGGTCGGCACCATCTTGATGCGGTTGTGGGTCTTGGGGTGCAGCAGATTGAAGTGCACCTCGCCGCCTGAGGCGGTGGTCGCCGTGTAGAGGGCGACGGGGCAGGTGACGAGGGACAGGCGCAGGTGTCCCTGCCAGGTGGGGCGCGCGGCCATTCTCTTCCTCTCCGCTTGGGGGCGGTCTCCGGTTCGCCCGAGTCAACGCAGCCGCGCGGCGCAGGTTCGCGACGGCGGAAGCTGAGCAACCAAATCGCCCCGGTAACGGTTGCGGAAGGGTGCGGGCCTCTATTGTCGGAGCCATGAGCGAAACCAGCCGAATCCGGCGTTTTCCCCCGTGGGCGTGGGGCGCGGCGCTTGCCGTCCTCGCGGCGGCTGGAGGCGTGGCGACCGCCCAGAACGTACCCCCGGCGGCCGCCGTGCGCGTGGATCCCTATGCCGTCGCCCTGAGGGCCGATCAGGCGGCGATCCTGCTGCGCGCACTGCGGGACGCGCCGGCGCACGGCTTCGCGCCCGGCGCCTTCGCCCCGCCGAGTGAAGCGGCGCTGTTCTCGACCCCGAACCCCGCCGACCGTCTGGCCTCCCAACGCCAGCTGATCGGCGTGACGCTGGCCTATGCCCGCGCGGTGCGCGTCGGTCGTCTGTCGGCCGGCGGCTTTCCCCCCGACTGGGGCCTGCGCCCCGAGGCCTATGATCCGGCGCCCGAGTTCGTCGCCGCCTTGCAGCAGGACCGGCTGCCCGCCTGGCTCGCCGACTTGCCGCCGCCGTACGTCGGCTATGAGACCCTGCAGGACGGGCTGAAGACTTATCGCGAGATCGCGCGCCGGGGCGGCTGGGACGCCGTGCCGGATGGCCCGACGCTGAAGGTCGGGGTGCGCGATGCACGGACGCAGGCGCTGCGGGCGCGGCTCGCCGCCGAGGATCCGCGGGCGACGGCCGCATCAGGGAGTGATCCCAACCTGTTCGACGAGGCCTTGGCGGAAGACGTACGCCGCGCCCAACGTCGGTTCGGCATTGATCCGGACGGTCAGGTCGGACGCGGGACGCTGGCGGCGCTGAATGTCCCTCTCGAGACCCGCGTCGGCCAGATCGAGGCCAATATGGAGCGGTGGCGCTGGCTGCCCCGCAACCTCGCGGCCGACCGCATTCAGGTGAACATCGCCGCCGCGGTGCTGACTGTGTTCAACGGCGACACGCCGGTACAGTCGATGCGGGCGGTGACCGGGCGGCCGGGCGACGAGACGCCGATGCTGCAGTCGGCGATCGACAGCATCGTGCTCAATCCGCCCTGGAATGTTCCGGCCGGCATCGCCGCCAAGGAACTGTGGCCGAAGGGGCGGGCCTATCTCGACGCCAACGGCTTCGTGGCGATTCCGACGGGCGGCGGGAACTTTCGCCTGCAACAAAGGCCGGGGCCGGACAGCGCCCTGGGGCGCGTGAAGTTCGACTTCCCCAATCCCTATGCCGTCTACCTGCATGACACCCCCAGCCAGGCGACGTTCGACCGTTTCACCCGCCTGGCCAGCCACGGCTGCGTGAGGTTGCAAAGGCCGATCGAGCTGGCGCGCGCGGTGCTGGCCGGTGATCCGACCTGGACGCCGGAAGCCATCGACGCGGCGATCGCGGACGGCAAGACCGTGCGCGTGCCCTTGCCCCGGCCGGTGGCCGTCTATCTGCTCTACTGGACCGCCTACATGGGGACCGACGGGCAGATGAATTTCCGCGACGATCCCTACAAATGGGACGCGCTGCTCCTGCAGCGGATCGCCGCAGGCAGCTCCCGCCAAGCTTGATACTAGGGATTCCCCGGGGTTAGGTGCCGCATCCGTGTAGAGGGATGCGTGCATGCTGAAACGTCGTGACCTGTTGAAATTCGGCCTTGGAGCCACCGTCGGCGCGGGCCTTTCGGCCCCGATCCTGGCCTGGGGACGCCCCCCATCGCCCGCCGACCACATCCTTCCGCCGGATCATCCGCTGGCCGCCGAGCATGCCGCAGAGATCATCGCCCAGCCGGTTGCGCCGTCGGCGCCCGTCGCCGCCGCCATGACCGAGTTTCGGCAGGTGGCCCTGCACAACCTGCACACCGGCGAGAGCCTGAAGGCCGTTTACTGGGAGAAGGGCGACTATGTGCCGGACGCCCTGCAGGCGGTGAACAAGGTGCTGCGCGACCACCGCAGCGGCGAGGTACACGACATCGACCGCGGCCTGCTCGACCTGCTCGACACCCTGGCCGGCAAGGTTGAGACCCAGCGCCCGTTCCAAGTGATTTCCGGCTACCGCTCGCCGACCAGCAACGCCAAGCTGCGCGCGGCCAGCAAGGGCAAGCAGGTGGCGGAGCACAGCCTGCACACCAAGGGCGAGGCGATGGACATCCGCGTCGAGGGCTGCAACTTGGTGCATCTGCAGAAGGCGGCCCTGAGCATGGGCAAGGGCGGCGTGGGCTATTATCCTGTGTCGAACTTCGTGCACGTCGACACAGGTCGCGTGAGGCAGTGGAAGGGCGCGTGATTTGAGCAGCCGAGGCGAAGCGTCCAATCCCTTCTGGTGGGTGGTCCTCGGCTTCATTTGCGGCGCGGTCGCCACGCTCGGCGTGCTGATCCTGCATGGAAGTGGTGGTGAGGCGGAAGACGAGCCTTCCTCCCAGACCGAGGTCTCAGCGCCCCTCGATCCGCCGCAGCGAACGGCTCCCACGTCCGTCGCACCCGAGCCGGCGCCCGTCGTCGAGCCGGCGAGTCCCGATCCTGCGCCCGCGACCGAGCCCGCGCCGCCGGCCCTCGATCCGCAGATCGCCGACGACGCCGCCGCGACGGGCATGACGGCTCGTTCACCAAGGAACTAAAAACTTCCAGCGGCTTTCACGACTTGGCGCTACGGCTCCGCTTCGGCGTGGCTATGATCGTCTTGGATTGTAGGGGCGGCATGAGCGATTCACCCAAGACCGAATGGCCGATCGGGGGCGGCGAGCTTGGCCGCCTGATCCGCCAGAAGGATTGGTCGGACAGTCCGCTTGGGCCGATTTCCGAATGGTCGAACAGCCTGCGCGCCGCGGTAAACCTGATGCTGCCGGCGGCGGCGGAGATGGTGCTGTTCTGGGGGGCTGAGTTCGCCGCCGTCTACAACGACGCCTATGCGCCGACGATCGGCGACAAGCATCCGCGCGTGCTTGGTCGCCCCGCCAGCGAAGGTTGGGCTGAGCTTTGGGATGATCTGAAGCCCCTGCTCGACGGTGTGATGACGACCGGTGAGACCGTCGCCGCCAAGGACAGGCCCTTCCAGATCGACCGCCAGGGCTTTCTGGAAGAGGTCTTCTTCGACATCTCCTACTCGGCCGTGCGTGACGAGGATGGCGGCGTCGCGGGGGTGATGTGCATCGTCAGCGAGACGACCAAGCGCGTCCTCGCCGAACGCGCCCTGACCGCCGCCAACCGCAAGCTCGTCGAAGAGACCGGTTTCCTGCGCGAGCTCTTCGAGCAGGCGCCGGGGTTCATGACCCTGCTGCGCGGCCCTGAACACGTGTTCGAGCTGATGAACCCGCCGTATCAGCGCCTGATCGGCGGCCGCAACGTGGTCGGCAAGACCGTGCGTGAAGGTCTACCGGAGCTGGAAGGCCAGGGGTTCTACGAACTGCTCGATCAGGTCTACCGGACGGGCGAGACGTTCGTCGGGCGCGGGGCCAAGGTGATCCTGCAAGCCGCAGATGGCGCTCTCGAGGAACGCACGCTCGACTTCGTCTACCAGCCGATCCGCGGCGCGGACGGTGCGGTAAGCGGCATCTTCGTCGAAGGCTCCGACGCCACCGACCAGGCGCGGGCCATCGAGCAGTTGCGGATCGCCCAGACGGCCGGCGGCATCGGCGCCTTCGAATGGTTTCCGGCGACGGGGCGGTTGGAGGTGTCTGACGAGTACCGGCGTATCTGGGGCTTCTCGCCGGATGCGGAGATCAACGCCGACCTGCTGGTGGCGCTGATCGAGCCGGAGGATCGCGGCCTGACCGGCGTCGAGCGCCTGGAGGCCGCCAATCCGCTGGACTACGCCGAGTATCGCATCCGGCGGCCCGACACCGGCGAGATGCGCTGGATCGCCCGCCGGGGCGAGGTGATCGACGGCGATGCGCGTATGCCGCGCCGGTATGTCGGCGTGTCGTGGGACATCACCGAACAGAAGCGCGTGCAACGCGAGCTGCAGGCGCTGAACACCAATCTGGAGGCGGAGGTCGAGGCGCGCACAGCTGAGCGCGACCGGATCTGGAACACCACCAGCGAGCCGATGTGCATCGTCGACCTCGCCGGCGTCTTCAGGGCGATCAATCCGGCCATGGAGCGGCTGTTGGGGTGGGGCGCGGGCCTGCTGGTCGGCCAGTCGGCCCTCGACTACGTGCACGTCGACGACGTGAAGGCCTCGGCCGACACCATCGGCGTGCTCGCCGCGCAGCCCGGCGGCGAGGTGCGCATCGAGAACCGCATGCGCGCCATCAATGGCGACTACCGCCTGATCTCGTGGACGGTGACCTCAGACGAGGCGACGATCTACGCCCTCGGCCGCGACATCACCGAGATGCGGCAGACCGAGGAGGCGCTGCGCCACGCCCAGAAGATGGAGGCTGTCGGCCAGTTGACCGGCGGCATCGCTCACGACTTCAACAACCTGCTGACCGGGATCATCGGAGCCCTCGACCTGATGAAGCGCCGCATCCAGCAGGGGCGGCAGGACGAGGTCGAGCGATTCATGGACGCGGCCTCGACGTCGGCTCAGCGGGCCGCCGCCCTGACCCATCGCCTGCTGGCCTTCGCCCGCCGCCAGTCGCTCGATCCGAAGCCGACCGACGTCAACGCCCTGGTCGCCTCGATGGAAGAGCTGCTGAGCCGGACGCTGGGCGAGCAGGTCGACCTGGCGATCGACCTGGAGACGGGGCTCTGGGCCGCCTACGGCGACGGTGCCCAGATGGAGAGCGCCCTCCTGAACCTGGCGATCAACGCCCGCGACGCCATGCCGAACGGCGGACGGCTGACCATCGAGACGTCCAACGTCACCCTGCCTGAGCCGGCGCGGCCCGGCGACGGGCCGGCGGCGGGCGACTATGTGAGCATCCGCGTGACCGACACCGGCGTCGGCATGCCGCCGCACGTGGCGGCCAAGGCTTTCGATCCGTTCTTCACCACCAAGCCGCTGGGGCAGGGCACCGGTCTCGGCCTTTCGATGATCTACGGTTTCGCGCGGCAGTCCGGCGGCCACCTGGCGCTCGACAGCGAGGTCGGGCGCGGCACGGTGGTGACCCTGCACCTCCCCCGGCTCATGGGCGACCGTGTCGATACGGCCGCCAGCACCCCGAGTGAAGCGCCGCGCGGCGATGGCGAGACGGTGCTGCTGGTCGAGGACGACGCCCAGGTGCGCCTGCTGGTCATGGAGGTGCTGAGCGAGCTCGGTTACCAGACCTTGGAGGCCCATGACGGTGACGCGGCCCTGCCGATCCTGCGCTCATCCGCCAAGATCGATCTGATGGTCAGCGACGTGGGGCTTCCGGGCGTGAACGGTCGCCAGCTGGCGGAAATCGCGCGCGAGACGAGACCGGACCTGAAGGTGCTTTTCGTCACCGGCTACGCGGAAAACGCCGCACAGCGATCCGAATTCTTAGGTGAAGGCATGGAAATGATCACCAAGCCCTTCGCCTTGGACGATCTGGCGCGAAAGATACGCGAAATGGTCGAGCTGACGACTAAGAACGGTTAAGCCTGTTACTTGGGCTGTCGGCTAGCCGACATAATGAACTTCGGCCTGAATCATTTGGCCAAACTTGCCCCCGGCGCCCGCGATCATTATACGAGGATCGTCTTGGGGCGTCTGACTGTTGCGAACCTATCGACTGTTCTTCCTCGATCATCAGGCGCATGTCCGCAATTCCCTGGCGGCGGAGCACCCGGATGATGACAGCGCCCGCGCCTGGGCGTTGGCCCAGCCGCGCCGGGATGTCACCGAGCTGTGGCAGGCGGACCGTGTCGTCGCGCGCTTCGAGCCCGAAACGCCGCACGGCGTCGCCTAGGCCGAGCTTCCGAGTCTCGATAAGCTTCCACGCCATGGCGACGGGGGGCGTGTCTTGAGCCTGTTGAAGGAACTGCGATCCGCATCCCTGGCCGTCGCGCCGCCGGTCGCCGCCGTGCTGACCGCGGCGGCGGGGGCGATGCTGCTGGCCTCTGCCGCCACGCCGTCGCTGCCGACCCGTTTCGTAGTGCTGCTGGTCTATGCGCCGGCGGTGCTGATCGAGGTCAGCCACTTTCTCTCGCCGCTGCTCGGGCTTTCGCTGCTGCTGATCGCCTTCGGCCTGCGGTCGCGTCTGGACGCGGCGTGGACGGCGGCCGTGGTGCTGGTGCCCGTCGCCGCGGTGCTGGCGGTGTTCAAGGGCCTGGCGTGGGAGGAAGCGACGGCGCTGGCCGTGCTGACCCTATTGCTGCTGCCGGTGCGGCGGGCGTTCTGGCGGCAGGCGGCGCTGAGCCGGATGGAGGTGACGCCCGGATGGTTGGCCTCGATGGCGGCGGTGATGGCCGGCGCGGCCCTGCTGGGCTGGTGGTCGTTCGCCCACTCCGATTTCGGCGACCTGCCGTGGTGGAAGTCCCTGGCCGACAAGGACCTCAACCGCGCGATCCGCTCGTCGGCCGCCGCGGCGATCCTGCTGTTCGCCATCGGCGCCTGGCGCCTGATCGCCACCGCCGCCACGCCGAAGGTGGTGGGGGAGGACGACCCCGACTTCGAACGCGTGCGCACTATTCTCGCCCAGGCCGAGGACGCTGAGCCATCGGCCAACCTGGCTCTCCTGGGCGACAAGCGGTTCCTGTTCTCGCCGACGGGCGAGAGCTTCCTGATGTTCGGCGTGCGCGGGCGCTCGTGGATCGCGCTGGGGCCGCCGGTCGGCAAGCGCGCCGAGCGGCTGGAGATGTTCTGGCGGTTTCGCGAGCTGGCCTATGCCCATGCGGCGCGGGTGGGCTTCTACGGCCTCGGGCCGGACGATCTGCCCGACGTGGTCGAGCTTGGGCTCTCCATCCAGAAGATCGGCGAGCTGGCGCTGACGCCGCTGGAAGGCTTCTCGCTGGAGGGCCGCAAGCGGGGCAACCTGCGCCGCGCCTGGCGCAAGGCCGGTGAAGACGGTGCGACCTTCGAGGTGTTGCCGCCCGGCGGCGCCCGGGCGGTCATGGATGAGCTCAAGCGGGTGTCGGACGCGTGGCTGGCGACGCATGCCGGCGGCGACAAGGCGTTCTCGCTGGGGGGCTTCGAGGCGCGCTACGTCTCCGAGGGGCCCGTCGCGGTGGTGCGCTTCGAAGGCAAGATCCAGGCGTTCGCGACGCTGTGGCCCACGGCGCACAAGGGCGCCTTCTCGATCGACCTGATGCGCTACGCCCCCGATGGGCCGAGCCACATCATGGACTACCTGTTCGTGGAACTGCTGCAGTGGGGCAAGGCGGAGGGCTATACGGCGCTCGACTTCGGGGCGGCCCCGCTGGCAGGGCTGGATGACCGCGCGCTCGCGCCGATGATGTCGCGTCTCGGCTCTCTGCTCTTCGAGCGTGGCGAGAACTTCTACAACTTCCAGGGCGTGCGGAAGTACAAGGACAAGTACGATCCGCTCTGGCAGCCGCGCTACATCGCGACGCCGCACCGCTGGGCGATCCCGTTCCTGATGGCGGACGTCGGGCTGCTGTCGTCCGGTGGGGTGGCGGGGTTGGCGAAACGTCGATCCGCTTAGTGACCGGTCGCGAAGCCGAGCAGGTTGACCAGGTGGGTCAGCATCAGCAGGCAACCGGCGGCCGACAGCAGCATCAGCAAACGCCACGGCGCCATGCGCGGGCCCTTCAGCGGCTCGGGCGGACGGGCGCCACGCCAGCCGCAGAAGGCCGCAAAGCCCGCGAAGAACAGGGTGAGGGCGATGGTGACGGGCATGTCCATGCCCGGACTTCTGCCCGGCGCTTCGCGAGGGCGCAAGGCCGCGCTTAGACGCGTTCCGCGCACGCAGGGTGAAGCTCTACTCCAGGCTGTAAGGGGCGAAAGAACTGTCCACAGCCAAAATGCCGCGACTCAAGATTTGGTGTTCACCACTCGTTTACACACTAGGAATCGGTGGCTAGCGTTCATTACATCGTCCCAGGAGAACGATTCGGATGAGCGCGGGGGCGCCTTGGAGCGTGAAGGGTATCGACCCTAAAGCGCGTGAAGTGGCCAAGGACCTCGCACGTCGGAGCGGCATGACTCTGGGCGAGTTGCTGAACCGCCTGATCCTCGAGGATGAGGAAGCGGCGGCCAATCCGGCGGTGGAGCCGGAGCCCAATCCCTTCGCGCCGTCCGCCCTGTCCTCGGTGCTGTATCCTTCGGCGACGCCGATGCGCGAGCCCTATCGCGAGGAGCCGCGCGTCACCGGCGACGCCCCCAGCCGCTTCCGGGCGCCCGAGCACCCCGCCGACGAAGTGGGCCGCGTCACCGCCGCCCTGGAGCGTCTGTCCGAGCGCATCGAGGCCGCCGAGCGGCGATCGACCCTGGCGATCAGCGGCATCGACCAGTCGGTGCGCGGCGTCATCGGGCGGCTGGACGTGGCCGAGCGCGAGCATGTCGCCGTGGCCGCCCGCTTCGAAGGCGCGGTCGATGAACTGAAAACTGAACAATCTCGCGCCGCTGATCGACTGCGCCGGGTTGAATTGGAGGCGCACGGCCCGCGTTCAGCGGAAGCTTTGAAGGCGCTGGAACAAGCACTCGGCAAAGTTGCGGGCCATCTGTATGATGGTGAAGCTCGCACCCGGCAGGCGGTGGCGGAAGTCGAGGCGCGCGTGTCGCGGATGGAGATTGACGGCGCTGGGGGTCAAGACCTACCGCCGCTCGACACCAACGAGATCGTGGACGCGGTGGTCGGACGCATCGGCCAGCGCCTGGAGGCGGCTGAGGCGCGCACCGCCGAGGCCATCGAGACGCTCGGCGCCTCGTTCAACGCCCTGGACGGCCGCCTGAACACCGTGGAGACGGCCGGCGGAACCGCCGATCGCCGCCTTGAGGAACTGGCCGCCAACCTGAGCCGCCGCATGGAAGCGGCCCGCATCGAGATGGCGAACAAGCTGCGGGAAGCCGCAGAGGGGCGTTTCGACCGCATCGAGAGCCGTCTGGCCGAAATGTCGTCGCACGTGGCGGTGGCCGAGCAGCGCTCGGCCCAGGCCATCGAGCGGATGGGCCAGGAGTTCGAAAGCCTGGCCAACACAA
>JAFKGN010000169.1 GCA_017307205.1 Caulobacterales bacterium | reverse complement strand
AGGCCTAGCGGGCCTTGGCCAGCATGGCGTCGGCTTCCTCGACGGTGAGGGGGCCGGTGTGCTTGGCCAGGATGATCCCGTCGGCGCCGACGAGGTAGGTCTCCGGCACGCCGGTGGCGCCGAATTCGATGCCGGCGCGGCCATCCGGGTCGGCCAGAACGTAGGCGAAGGGGTTGCCGAATTTCTCGAGGAAGCCCTGGGCCGCCTGGGGCGAGCCGCGCGGGGGATCGTCCTCGTAGTCGATACCCACCAGGTGCACGCCTTGTTGCTTCAGCTGCATCAGAACCGGCGCCTCGATCTGACAAGGCGCGCACCACGAGGCCCAGATGTTGATCAGGGTCGGGCCCTTCAGCGTCGAGGCCAGAGTCATCATCTCGCCGGTGTCGAGACGGGCCATGGTGAGCATCGGCACAGGTTTGCCGACCAGCTTCCCGGGCTCGATCTGCGGATTCCGCTTCAGCGAGAAGAAGAGGAACATCAGGCCCAGCGCCACCAGGATCAGTAGCGGCGAAAAGGCGATCCAACGCTTCATCAGAACGATCCTAGTCGTCGGCGCGGCGCATCTGGGCGGTCTCGGCCTTCCGCTTCCAGGCGCGGGTGCGCAGCAGGCTGTCGGCGATCATCCAGGCGAAACCCAGGGCGGTGGCGATGAAGGCCGGCCAGATGTAGGGCGCGTACTTTCCGAATTCGAACATGGGCTCAGGCTCCGGCGGCGCGAAGGGCGGCGGCGCGTGCGCGGCGGCGCCACACCTCGCCTCGGATGCGCACCAGCCACAGGGAGCCGAAGGCGGCCATGAAGCCGAGGACCATCAGCAGCAGCGGCACGAGATAGACGGTCGGCAGGCTGTCGCCGTCGTCGGCTCCAAAGGTCGAGCTGCCCTGGTGCAGGGAATTCCACCACACCACCGAGAAGTGGATGATCGGCAGGTTCACGAGGCCGACCATCGCCAGGATCGAGGCCATGCGCGAGGCCTTGGTCTCGTCCTCAATGGCGGCGCGAAGGGCGAGGTAGCTGAGATAGAGCAGGAACAGGATCAGCACTGAGGTGATCCGCGCATCCCACACCCACCACGTGCCCCACATCGGGCGGCCCCACAGGGAGCCGATGATCAGGGTGAGGGCGGTGAACACGGCGCCCAGCGGGGCGGCGGCCTTGGCGGCGGCGTCGGCCAGCACCTGGCGGAAGACCAAGGCCAGGAAGCATGCCCCGCCCAGGCAGGCATAGACGAACATCGACATCCAGGCGGCGGCCACGTGGATGGGCAGGAGCACGACCGTGCTGCCCTGCTGATAGTCGCCGGGAGCAGTCAGGGTCAGCCACAGGGCCGGCAGGATCAACGCGGCGGCCAGGACGCCGAGCGTCGGCGCCAGCCAACGCGAGACGGTCATGAACCGCTCGGGGTTCTGCAGGAAATCGAGCGCGCGGGGCAGCTTCATAGGCTCTGATTACAGACCGCCCGCCCCGCGCGCAATTACGGCTTAGCCTGCGCGCGGGGGCGCTGGCGGACGGGGCGGAGCAGGCGGGGCCGGCGGCGCGGGAGGCGGGCCGTCGAACCGCATGACGCGGGTCCGCATCATCGGACCGCCGTTCATGCCGGCGGTGGTGTCGAAGACCTTCTTCTGCGACGGGGTAAGGGCCGCATAGAAGGTGCGGGTGGCGTCGGCGCGCTTCTTGGTGTCGGCGGCGATACGGGCGGTGGCCTCCGCCATGCGGTCGGCGCGCTCGACGGCGGTCTGCGGGCCGCGCTCGGCGACGGCCGGGCGAAGCACATCGCGCTGCGGCGGGGCGGTGGCGGTGAGGAAGGCCTGCAGGGCGCCCTCCTGATTGGGCGTCAGCTGCAGCATGGTGCGCAGGCGCTCGGCGCGGTTCTCGGAGGTGCGCATCATGATGTCGGCGCGATCGCGGCCGGGGCGTCGGACTTCGACCCGGCGCTGACCGTCGGGACCGTCGCGGCGGATGATGATCTGGCGTTCCTGTCGAACTTGCGGCGCGCCGGGCGCGGGCGGCGGGGCGGGTTGGGCCACGGCGACGACGGCGGCGCCGGCCAACGAAAGGGCGGCCACGGCGCCGAACGCCAAGCCTTTGCGGGTCAGGTGAGGCATGGGGGTCAATCCTTGCGAGACGGGTGGGAAAACACTGATCTCAGGCTGATCCTGGTTTAAGGCGAAGGCGTGACGGGGAAAGTTACGTTTGTTTCATGTTGGAGCCGGATTTGTCGCATGAAGACAAGCGGTTGCAATGACCGGAAGGGTCAGGACAGGGCGTTGCGGCAGGCCGCGGCCATGCCGATCGGGGCCAGGGCGACGGCCGCCGCCGTATAGCCGCCCAGCAGGAGCAGCCCCGAGGCCCAGGGCAGGCCCTCGCCGAAGGCCCAGAGGGCGCCGGCGCCGAAGATCACCGGCGGGGTGAACAGCGGCAGCACGATCACCGCCACCAGCATGCCGCCGCGCCGGCTGCCGAGCGATAGCGATGCGCCGAGGCCGCCGAGGAAGGCGAAGGACAGGCCGCCGATCAGGGCGGCAAGGACGGTAAGGGGCGCCAGCGAGACCGGGGCGCCGAGGGCGATCGCGGCGATCGGGGCGGCAAGGGCCAGCGGCGCGCCCGTCGCCAGCCACTGGGCGAGGCACTTGGTGGCGCAGGTCAGCTCCAGGGGAATGGGGCCGAGAGCCAGCAGGTCGAGGGCGCCGTCCTCGTAGTCGCGTTCGAACAATCGCTCGAGCGACAGAAGGCTGGCGAGCGCCAGGGCCAGCCAGGCGAGGCCGGGGGCGACGGCGGCCAGGGTCTCGGGCGCGCGGCCGGCGGCGAGCGGGGCCAGCGAGGTGACGCAGGCATAGAAGGCCAGGGCGAGCAGCGGCCCGCCGCCACGCCCGAAGGCGAGGGAGAATTCACGGCGCAGAAGTGCGGAGAAGGCGCTCATGCGATCTGCGCCTCGCGGGTCTGCACCGGCAGCGGGTCGTGCACCGCCGCCAGGATCAGGCCGCCGTCGGCCAGGTGCCGGGCCATCAGATCGCCGAAGCGGGCGCGCTGTTCGCTGTCCAGCGGAGCCAGGGGCTCGTCGAGCAGCCACAGCGCACGGGGCGAGGCGACGAGCCGCGCGAGCGCTAGACGGCGGCGTTGGCCGGCCGAAAGGCGGCGCACCTCGATGTCGAGCAGGCGGGTGAGCTGCATGGTCTCGATCGCCTGGTCCACCGCCTCGGCCTTGGCGCCGGTCCACTGGCCCTGGAACTGCAACTCCTCACGGGCGGTGCGCCCGGACTTCAGGCCGTCATGGTGGCCCATCAGGTGCAGGCCCTCGGCGCGGGCGGTCTCGGCCTCGAGAGCGCCGGTCGCGCCCTCGAAGCGCACCGAGCCCGCCTCGGGCCGAATCAGGCCGGCGACGGCGCGCAGCAGGCTGGTCTTGCCGGCCCCGTTGCGCCCGGTGAGGGCGACGGCGTCACCCGTGCGGAGCGTAAGGTCGAACCGCTCGAACAGCAGGCGTTCGCCCCGTCGCAGGGCGAGCGCATCGATCTGAACGGCCGTGATCATAGAAAGACCCTGTCGCCGACATGGACGAGTAAGGGTCTCGCGGCTATGAAGCGCGCGGCTGCCCATCGCACGGGCGCAAGCGACGCTGCCGGGGACGCTGTGAGTCCTCCGCCGCAGGCGCAGCGCATCGGGAGCGGGTCCAGGTCGGCCGGGGACAGAAAAGGATCTCCCACAATGGCGTCTATCGACAGCCTTCAAGTTCGCCGCACCCTTACGGTCGGCGGCGTTCCGTACGTCTACTACAGCCTTCCGGCCGCTGAGGAAGCCGGCTTGAACGGCGTTTCGCGCCTTCCCTACTCGCTGAAGGTGCTCCTCGAGAACCTGCTGCGTAACGAAGACGGCGTTGAGACCGACGGCGAAGACTTCAAGGCCATGGCCGCCTGGGCGCAGAACCGCGGCGCCGAGCAGCACGAAATCGCCTTCCGCCCCGCCCGCGTGCTGATGCAGGACTTCACCGGCGTTCCGGCCGTCGTCGATCTGGCCGCCATGCGCGACGCCATGTCGGCCCTGGGCGCCGACGCCACCAAGATCAACCCGCTGGTCCCTGTCGATCTCGTCATCGACCACTCGGTGATGGTCGACTACTTCGGCGCCAAGACCTCGTTCGATCAAAACGTCGACAAGGAATACGAGCGCAACCTGGAGCGTTACCGCTTCCTGCGCTGGGGCTCCTCGGCCTTCAACAACTTCCGCGTCGTGCCGCCCGGCACCGGCATCTGCCACCAGGTGAACCTGGAATACCTGGCCCAGACCGTCTGGACCGCCAAGGACGCCGGCCACGAAGAGTCCGGTGAGGTCGCCTACCCCGACACCGTCGTCGGCACCGACAGCCACACCACCATGATCAACGGCCTGGCCGTTCTGGGCTGGGGCGTCGGCGGCATCGAGGCCGAGGCCGCCATGCTCGGCCAGGCGATCCCGATGCTGATCCCGGAAGTCATCGGCTTCCGCCTCGACGGCAAGGTGCCGGAAGGCGCCACCGCCACCGACCTGGTGCTGACCGTCACCCAGATGCTCCGCAAGAAGGGCGTCGTCGGCAAGTTCGTCGAATTCTTCGGCCCGGGCATCGCCAGCCTGACCCTGGAAGACCAGGCGACCATCGCCAACATGGCTCCGGAATACGGCGCCACCTGCGGCTTCTTCCCGATCAGCCAGGTGACCGTCGACTATCTGCGCGCCACCGGCCGCGACGCCGCCCGCGTCAATCTGGTCGAAGCCTACGCCAAGGCCCAGGGCATGTGGTTCGACGCCGACGCGCCGGAACCCGTGTTCACCGACGTGCTGGAACTCGACCTCGCCACGGTGATGCCGTCGCTAGCCGGTCCGAAGCGTCCGCAGGACCGCGTGCTGCTCAACGAAGCCGCCGAGAAGTTCAACGAGGCCCTGGCCAACGACTTCGGCAAGAAGGAATCGGCCGACCTGCGCACCAAGGTCGAAGGCACGGACTTCGACGTCGGCCACGGCGACGTGGTCATCGCGGCCATCACCTCCTGCACCAACACCTCCAACCCCAGCGTGCTGATCGCCGCCGGCCTGGTCGCCAAGAAGGCCGTGGCCGCCGGCCTGAAGGTCAAGCCGTGGGTGAAGCCGTCGCTGGCCCCCGGGTCTCAGGTGGTCACCGACTACCTGGCCAAGGCCGGCCTGACCAAGTCGCTGGACGCCCTGGGCTTCAACCTGGTCGGCTACGGCTGCACCACCTGCATCGGCAACTCGGGCCCGCTGCCGGAGGCGATCAGCGCCGCCGTTCAGGCCGGCGATTTGGTGGCCTGCTCGGTGCTGTCGGGTAACCGCAACTTCGAAGGCCGGGTGAACCCCGACGTGCGCGCCAACTACCTGGCCAGCCCGCCGCTGGTCGTCGCCTACGCCCTGGCGGGTTCGATGAAGATCGACCTCTCCAAGGAGCCGCTGGGCAAGGGCAAGGGCGGCAAGGACGTCTACCTGGCCGATATCTGGCCGACCAACCAGGAAATCGCCGACGTCCAGCGCAAGGCTGTCACCAAGGAGATGTTCGACAGCCGCTACGGCGACGTCTTCAAGGGCGACAAGCACTGGCAAAACATCCCGATCTCGGGCGGCCAGACCTACGCGTGGGAAGGCAGCTCCACCTACGTTCAGAACCCGCCGTACTTCGTCGGCATGTCGATGACCCCGACGCCGGTGACGGACATCGTCGAGGCCCGCGTGCTCGGCATCTTCGGCGACTCGATCACCACCGACCACATCAGCCCGGCCGGTTCGATCAAGAAGACCGGCCCGGCCGGCGTCTATCTGATGGAGCACGGCGTCGAGCCGGCGGACTTCAACAGCTACGGCGCGCGTCGCGGCAACCACGAAGTGATGATGCGCGGCACCTTCGCCAACATCCGCATCCGCAACAAGATCACGCCGGACATCGAAGGCGGCGTGACCAAGCACTTCCCCTCGGGCGAGGTGATGTCGATCTACGACGCGGCCATGAAGTATCAGGTCGAAGGTCGTCCGGCGGTGGTCTTCGCCGGCAAGGAGTACGGCACCGGCTCGTCGCGTGACTGGGCGGCCAAGGGCGCCAAGCTGCTCGGCGTCCGCGCCGTGATCGCCGAGACCTTCGAGCGTATCCACCGTTCGAACCTGGTCGGCATGGGCGTTCTGCCCCTGCAGTTCCTGGCCGACGGCTGGCAGCGCCTGGGCCTGACCGGTGAAGAGATCGTCTCGATCCGCGGCCTGTCGGAACTCGCGCCGCGCAAGCAGCTGATCGTCGAGCTCTACCGCCCGTCGGACGGCCGCATCGCCCGCTTCCCGGTGCGTTGCCGCATCGATACCGCCACCGAGCTGGAATACTTCCGCGCCGGCGGCGTCATGAACTACGTCCTGCGTAACCTCGCCAAGGACTCGGCGGCGTAAGGCGGTTCACAAACGGCGGGGTCGGCCCTCACGGGCTCGTGACGGTCGGCCCCCGCCGAGTTCGCATAAAGAAGGCGGGATGCCCAAGGCGCTGATCTTCATCGCTGGCCTGCTGGCCGCCGCCGCTTCGCCGGCCCTGGCCCGCCCGCCAGTCGTCGTCGAGCTGTACACCGCGCAAGGCTGCGCGGCGTGCAGCGGCGCGAACGACACCCTGGCCGAGCTTTCGAGCGACCCGGGCGTGCTCGCCCTGACCTTCCCCGTCGACTACTGGGATTACCTCGGCTGGGAAGACACCTTCGCCAAGCCGGAGTTCGCCGCGCGTCAGCGCGCCTACACCAAGGCCCTGGCCCTGCGCGACGTCTTCACCCCGCAGGTGGTGGTCGACGGCCGCGTGCAGACCTCCGCGGCCCGTCCCGACGCGGTGGAGAAGTTGGTGGCCGCTCAGGCCAAGACGCCTCGCGATCCGCCGGACATGGAATTCCGCCACGACGGCCGCGTCGCGGTCGGCTCCGGTCCGTCGCCGCGTGGCGGCGGCGAGGTCTGGCTCGTGCGCTACGATCCGCGGCCGCAGGAGGTCGTCGTCCGGCGGGGTGAAAACCGTGGCCAGACGGTGAATCAGAAGAACGTGGTGCGCGAGATCGTGCGCCTTGGCGCCTGGGCCGGCCGCCCGCGCGTCTATTCCGTGCCGGCGACGGCCGATGACGGGCTTGAGAGCGTCGTGCTGCTGCAGGGCGCCAAGGGCGGCCGCATCATGGCCGTGCTGCCCGGCAAGGCCGACTGACGACCCATCCCACGCCGTCCCCCGGACGTCTGGCTCCAGACAGCGAAAAGCCCGCGCGGCAGGAGGGGGGGACCGCACGGGCTTCGGGGATATTCGCTTGGATAGCGTCGGCCGACCGAACACCCCGGTGTCCAGGGGGGCTGGGGGGGCTGTTCAGGATCCGGGACCTCGGTGCGCCGATCAGCCGACCTGTCTTGTATCGAGGGTCGATCAGGCGGCGGCTGGACCGAAATAAGGTCTTATCATGGCCGTACACTTCAGCTTCCGCACAAAGCTGAGCAGTGTGTCGCCGCTGCGACGTCTCGCCAAACCAGCGATTCAGGGGTTAGCCTGCTTGCGATGGCTTTGGATCCCGTTTCCGGGTCGGGACCGTCTTCCGGCGGCCTGCCCTTCGTCTTCTTCGAGCGACGCGAGCTCGACCGTCTGATGCGCCTTTATGGCCAGCGCGTCGCCTCGGGCGAATGGCGCGACTACGCCATCGCCGGCTTGGCCGAAGTCGCCGTGTTTTCCGTATTCCGCCGCGCTTCCGAACAGCCGGCCTACCGCATCGAAAAGCGCCCGGCCCTGGCCCGCAAACAGGGCGCCTGGAGCGTGGTTGGCGAGGGCGGAATGATCCTGCGCCGGGGCCATGAGCTGGAGCAGGTGCTGAAGGTGTTCGAGAAGGGCAAGTTCAAGGTTGTGGACTAGGTCCAAGCCTTTGAGCCCAGACGAAAAAGGCCCCGGCGGTCGCCCGCCGGGGCCTTCTCGTTCAGTCTTGCGTCAGGGCCTAGCGGCGGTTGCCGAGGAACTGCAGCAGGAATTGGAACAGGTTGATGAAGTTGATGTAGAGGCTCAGCGCGCCGTAGTTGGTGGCCACGCCCATCGCCGCCTGGTCGCCGCCCAGCTGGTAGTAGGTCATTTTCAGACGCTGGGTGTCGTAGGCGATCAGGCCCGAGAAGATCAGCACGCCGAGGGCGTTGATCACGAAAGCCATGGCCGGGCTCTTCAGGAAGATGTTGACCAGGCCGGCGATGACCAGGCCGAACACGCCCATGATCAGGAAGCTGCCGAAGCCCGTCAGGTCCTTCTTGGTGGTGTAACCCACCAGCGAAAGGGCGCCGAAGGCGGCGGCGGTGATCAGGAACGTCTGGAAGATCGAGGCGCCGGTATAGACCAGCACCACGGTGCCCAGGCTGGCGCCGATCAGGCTGACGATCGTCCAGTACAGCGCGCCGGAGCTCGCCGGGCTGGGGTTGCGCAGGGCGAAGCTGCCGAACAGCATCACCGCCAGCGGGGCGAAGGCCACGATCAGGCCGAGGATGGTGAAGCCGGCCAGACGGCCGTCAGGCGTGACCTGGTACATCAGGTCGCGAACGGGCGGGAAGGCGCCGGTCACGAAGGCCAGGGCGGCGGACAGAACGAGACCCAACGCCACCTTGTTGTAGACGCCGAGCATGAAACTGCGGAGGCCGGCGTCAACCGACATGTCGGCGCGATCCGCGGGGATCGAGCGCGCGTAGCCGCGGTTGAAGTCGCTCATCGAGGGTAAACCCTTGTTTTGGCGCGTCCCAAGCGGACGCCTGCCAAATATCGGCGTGGAACCCTGAGTATGCAAGGCGTCGCTGCGCTGGCGCGCCGCAGGCCTTTGCGACAAAGGGTTGCCGGACCCACATGCAGATCATGATCTTCGACGATAAAACTGACCGCCGCGCCCTGCTGGGCGGCCTCGCCGCCCTCGCCACGGGGGCGCCGGCCCTGGCCCAATCCCGACGCAAGACGCCCCCGCCGCCCCGCCGCCGCACCGTCGCCCTGCTCGGCGACTCGATCACCTCGGGCTATGGCCTGCCCGCCGCCGTCGCCCTGCCGACCCGGCTGCAGGAGGAGATGGCCCGCCTCGGCTCGACCGCGCAGGTGCGCCCCCTGGGCGTCTCGGGCGACACCACGGCGCTCGGGCTCGCCCGCCTGAACCTGCTGAGCAACGCCGAGGCCGACCTTTGGGTCGTGGCCCTCGGCGGCAATGATCTGCTGCAAGGGCTCGACCCCACCATCACCCGCGCCAATCTAGAAGCGATCGTGGCCCACCTGCGGGTGCGGCGCGAGCCGGTCCTGCTGGCCGGCATCAAGCCGCCGCCGTTCCTGGGCCGGGCCTACGCGACGGCCTTCTACAGCGCCTTCACGGAGACCGCGCGGAGCAACCGCCTGCCCTTCTATCCCGACCTGCTGGCCGGGGTCATGGGCGTGCGGCGTCTGAACCAGGGCGACGGCATTCATCCCAACGCCGATGGTGTGCAGGTGATCGCCAAACGGCTCGCGCCCGAGATCGTCAAGGCGTTGGGCTTCGTCCGCTAGGCAACGGCGGGCGAGCAGGTCTAGGCTCGATGACCGCCGGAGACCGCCGTTGGCCGATCAGACTCCTGTACTCACCCTCGACGACCTGACGGTGGCGTTCGACACCGTCGAAGGACCGGTGCAGGCGGTGCGGGGCGTCTCGCTGACCGTCCATCGCGGCGAGTGCCTGGGCGTGGTCGGCGAGAGCGGCTCAGGCAAGAGCCAGACCTTCATGACGGTGATGGGCCTCCTGGCCGCCAACGGCCGGGCGACGGGCTCGGCGCGGTTTCGCGATCAGGAACTGATCGGTCTTAAGCCGCGCGAGCTCAATCGGCTGCGCGGCTGCAAGATGACCATGATTTTTCAGGACCCGCTGACGGCCCTGACACCGCACGTACGGATCGGCGAGCAGATCGCCGAGCCCCTGCGCGTGCACCTCGGCCTGTCGCGCCAGGACGCCGAGGCGCGAGCACTGCAATGGCTCAAACGGGTGCGCATCCCTGAGGCCGAGCGCCGGATGCGACAGTATCCGCACGAGCTTTCCGGCGGCATGCGTCAGCGGGTGATGATCGCCGCCGCCATGGCCTGCGGGCCGGAGTTGCTGATCGCCGACGAGCCGACCACGGCGCTCGACGTCACCGTCCAGGCCGAGATCCTCGACCTGATGGCCGAGCTCATGCGCGAGACAGGCACGGCCATGGTGCTGATCACCCACGACATGGGCGTCATCGCCCGCCTGGCCGACCGGGTCTGCGTGATGAAGGACGGGGGTTATGTCGAGGAAGGCCCGGTCGCCGAGGTCTTCGCCGCGCCCAAGGCGGCCTATACCCAGGCGCTGCTGGCGGCCATTCCGCGGCTGGACCGCGATGATCGTGGCGGCCGCCCCACCCTGCCCGCCGTGCCCGAGGACGCTCCGGTGGTCGTCGAGGGCCGCGATCTCAAGGTCTGGTTCCCGATCCCGCAGGGCCTTCTGCGCAAACCGAAGGTGCTGCGCGCCGTCGATGGCGTCGATCTCGTCGTTCGCCAGGGCGAGACGCTCGGCGTCGTCGGCGAGAGCGGTTCGGGCAAATCGACCTTGGCGCGGGCGGTGCTGAACCTCGTGCCGGCGACAGCGGGCGCCGTAACGGTGATGGGCCGCGACATCACCCACGCGGATCGCGACGCCCTGCGCAAGGCCCGCCGCGATCTGCAGATCGTATTCCAGGATCCGCTGGCCAGCCTCGATCCCCGCATGACCATCGGCGACTCCATCGCCGAGCCGTTACGCACCTTCCGGCCGGACCTCGGGCGTCGCGCGGCCGAAGACGAGGTGCGGGCGATGATGCAGCGGGTGGGTCTCGCCGAGACCCTGATCAACCGCTACCCCCACGAGCTGTCGGGCGGGCAGAACCAGCGGGTCGGCATCGCGCGGGCGATGATCCTGAAACCGAAGCTGGTGATCTGCGACGAGGCGGTCAGCGCCCTCGACGTGTCGATCCGCGCCCAGATCATCGACCTGCTGATCGCCCTGCAGGCCGACCTCGGCATGGCGATGATTTTCATCAGCCACGACCTCGCCGTGGTGCGCGAGATCAGCCACCGGGTGATGGTGCTCTACATGGGGCGGGTGATGGAGGCGGGCTCGCGCCAGCGCCTCTACGAGCACCCGCAGCACCCCTACACCAAGGCCCTGCTGTCGGCGGTCCCGATCCCCGACCCGGCGCGTGAGCGCTCACGCGCGCGGGTGAAGCTCACGGGCGAGCCGCCGAGCCCGATGGACCCGGCCACGGCCCTGCGTTTCCTGCCGTCGAGGCTGCCGGTCGATCCGGGGCAGCCGTTCTACGTTCCGGTCCTGCGCGAGGTCGCGCCGGGGCATCTGGTCAGCGAGTTCGACGCCGTCTGACGGCCTCGTCGCGCCGTCGGCTCAACGCCAACCGACGATCGGCACGAGCTGCGGCGTCCGCGCGGCGTAGGCGTCATAGGCCTCGGCGCCGAGCGCCTGGCGCAGGAAGCGTTCTTCTGCGCGGGATTTGACGATCATCACCCCCGTGAGCCAGGCGGCGCCGGCGAGGGCGGTCGGGGCGGGGACGATCAAGGCCAGGGTCCAACTCGCCAGGATGAAGCCGCTGTAGATCGGATGGCGGACCAGGCTGAAGGGGCCTGTGTCGACCACCCGGTGATCGTCGCGCACCACGATGGCGCCCGACCACAGCCGGCCCATGTGGACGCGCGCCCACCAGGCGAACGCGAAGGCGCCAAGCTGAGCCGCGAGGAGGATCGCGGCCAGTGATGCTGGGGTGGTCCACAAGGGCGTCAGCGCCGCTGGCAAATGCGCGCGGCCAAGGACGGTAGCCCATACGCTGAACAACAGGCCGAAGCCGACTCCCCAGGCTAGATTGTAGGCGGCGAGTTCACCGCGCCCGGCGCGGGTCTTGTCACGCGAGACCCAGAAGGCGGCCAGCCACCAACTGGTCAGAAACACGACCCATAGCTGGTAGGCGATGAGGCCGAGGGGCATGGCGTTAGCCGGGGACCCCCGCTTCAAGCTCCGCAAGCCAGGCAGTCGCCGCGCCATCGCTGGGGGCGCGCCAGTCGCCGCGCGGCGAGAGGGCGCCGCCGGCCGAGACTTTCGGGCCGTTGGGCATGGCCGAGCGCTTGAACTGGGCGGTCTGGAAGAAGCGGCGGCAGAAGCCGGCGAGCCAATGTTTGATGGTCGGCAGGTCGTAGGCGACCCGGTCCTCCAGCGGAATGGCCGGCGGCCAGGCTCCCGCCTTGGCATCCTTCCACGCATGCCAGGCCAGGAAGGCGGCCTTGCTGGGACGCTGGCCGTAGCGGGCGATGTGGAACAGGTTGAAATCCTGCAGGGCGTAGGGCCCGACGACGCTCTCGGTCGACTGCACGACGCCGTTCTCGGCCGGCTTCAGCTCGGGGCTGATCTCGGCGGCGACGATTGCATTGAGCACGGCGCCGACCTGCGGCTTGAAATCGGAGAGCCCGGCCGTCCAGCGGATCAGGTGCTGGATCAGGGTCTTCGGCACGCCGGCGTTGACGTTGTAGTGGCTCATGTGGTCGCCGACGCCATAGGTCGCCCAGCCCAGCGCCAGCTCGGAAAGGTCGCCGGTGCCGACCACCAGACCGCCGCGCTGCCCGGCGGCGCGGAACAGATAGTCGGTGCGCAGGCCCGCCTGCACGTTCTCGAACGTCAGGTCGTAGACCGCCTCGCCGCGGGCATAGGGATGGTCGAGATCGGTCAGCATCCGCATGGCGGCAGGCTTGATGTCGATCTCCTCGGCGGTGATCTCCAGGGCGCGCATCAGGTCCCAGGCATAGCCCTTGGAGGCCGCGCCGGTGGCGAAGCCGGGCAGGGTGAAGCCGAGGATGCCAGAGCGCGGCTTGCCCATTAGATCGAAAGCCCGCGCGGCGACGATCAGGGCGTGGGCGCTGTCGAGGCCGCCGGAGACGCCGATGGTCACCGTCTTCGAGCCGGTCGACTCCAGGCGGCGGATCAGGCCGTGGACCTGGATGTTATAGGCCTCGTAGCAGTCCTGATCGAGGCGAGCCGGGTCGGCCGGCACGAATGGGAAGCGGGCCACGGGGCGCTGGAGGCCGAGATCGCCCTTCGGCGGATCAAGGGTGAATTCGACGGTGCGGAACAGCTGCTCCGGCTCGCCCTCGGCGCGGGCGGCGTCGTGGAAGGTGCCGGTGCGCAGGCGCTCCAGATTGACCCGCTCGAGGTCGACGTCGGCCAGCAGGACGCGAGGATCGAAGGCGAAGCGTTCGCCGACCGCGATCTCGTCGCCGAGCTCGTAGACCGAGGCCTGGCCGTCCCAGGCAAGGTCGGTGGTCGACTCCCCGGCGCCCGCCGCACAGTAGACGTAGGCCGCCATCAGTCTGTTCGATTGCGCCATGCACAGGGTGCGGCGGACGTCGGCCTTGCCGATGGTGATGTTGCTGGCCGAGAGGTTGAGCAGCAGGGTCGCGCCCGCCAGCGCGCCGGACTGGCTGGGCGGGGCGGGCGACCACAGGTCCTCGCAGATTTCCGCGTGGATCGTCAGGTGCGGCAGGTCTTCGGCCTGGAAGACGAGATCAACGCCGAACGGAGCGTCCTGGCCGGCGAGGGTCACATAGAGGCCGACCGCGTCGACGCCCGAGGCGAACCAGCGCTTCTCGTAGAACTCACGGTAGTTGGGCAGGAAGCTCTTGGGCGTCACGCCCAGGATGCGGCCGCGATGCACGAAGACGGCGCAGTTGTAGAGCCGGCCGCCACGTCGCACCGGAGCGCCGAGCACGATCACCGGCGTCAGGGTCTTGCTGGCCTCGACCACATCGGCGAGAGCCGTCTCCACGGCGGCGATCACGGTGGCCTGCAGGTGCAGGTCGTCGATGGCGTAGGCCGAGAGGCTGAGCTCAGGGAACACCGCCACGGCCGCGCCGGCCGCGTCCGCTTCCCGCGCCAGGGCGATGTGGGCCGCCGCATTGGCCGCCGGATCGGCGATGCTCGCGCGTGGGGTGCACGCGCCGACGCGCGCGAAGCCCTGGGCGTAGAGTGAGTAGAACGGGTGCGTGCTCATCTGCTCGACTTCTAACCGAAGACGCCTGGCTTCTAAACCTTGCCGCAAGTGTTGCGGGCGTAAGAGCACTCACCGATCTTCGTTGAAAAAGGCTCACAGAGGCCAAGGCGTGGACATCGACGTCATCAATCCGCTGGATTTGCCGGCTTCCGCCGTGGCGCGCTGGAGCGCGCTGCAGGAGCAGGCTCCGGCCTACGACAGCCCGTTCCTGTCGCCCCACTGGGCGCGGGCGGTGGCGCGCGCCCAGGCTCCGGAGCTGGAGCGGCAGGGCGCCGGCACGCGAGTGCGTGTGGCCGTGATGTCGAACGGCGAAGGCCCGCAGGGCTTCATGAGCGCCCGCGTCGGCGCCATCACCGCCATCCCGGCCGGGGCGCCGATGTGCGATTATCAGGGCCTGGTCACGGCCCCGGACGCCGAGGTCGACCCGCGCCGCCTGGTGCAGGCCCTGGGTGTGGCGCGCTACGACTTCACCCACATGCTCAGCGAGCAGTCGGCCTTCTCCCCCCACCTACGCGGGGCGGTCGACAGCTGGATCATTGATGCGCGCGACGGCTACGAGGCCTGGGCGACCCAGCGCAAGGCGGCCGGCGTCGGCATCATCAAGGATCTCGACAAGAAGGGGCGCAAGGCCGAGCGCGACCTCGGCGCGCCGGAGTTCACCGCCTTCTCGCGCTCGCGCACCGATTTCGACCAGCTGATCGCCTGGAAGCGCGGACAGCTGAACGCCACCGGCCAGACCGACATCTTCGCCTCGTCGTGGGTAAACCGCCTGGTCCGCGACCTGTTCAACAGCCGCGACCCGGATTTCGGCGGCGTGCTGTTCACGCTGCACTACGGCGGCGAACTGGCGGCGGCCCACTTCCACCTGCATGGTCGCCACACGATCCACGGCTGGCTGATCGCTCACAATCCGGCCTTCGAGAAGCACTCGCCAGGGCTGCTGCTGTTCCAGCACATCCTGCGCTGGATGGATGAGACGCCCTATAGCCGCCTCGACCTCGGGGCCGGCGACTATCGTTTCAAGCGCGAGCTGGCGAATACGGCCCAATCGGTGGCCCACGGCTTCGTCGGCGTGCCCTCGCCGGTGACCTTCCTGCGCCAGGCCGCCTACGGCGTGCGCCACGCCGCCGAGCGTCTGCCGCTCGGCAAGGTGTCGGAAATGCCCGGTAAGGCCATGCGTCGCCTCGACATTCTGCGCGCGCTCCGCTGATCGCAACCGGGGCCTTTCGACGTCGTGACATTGCGGCGCCGCCAAGCGCCCGCTAGACCGCCACGGCCATGACCCTTTCTCTCGACACCATCCGCGCCGCCGCCGCCCGCCTTGCGGGCCAGATCGAGCGCACGCCCTGCCGCTATTCCCGGACGCTGTCGCAGATTACGGGCGCCGAGGTGTGGGTGAAGTTCGAGAACCTGCAGTTCACCGCCGCCTACAAGGAGCGCGGCGCGCTCAACAAGCTGCTGCTGCTCAGCGAGGAGGAGCGCTCGCGCGGCGTCATCGCCGCCTCGGCCGGCAACCATGCCCAGGGGCTGGCCTATCACGGCGCGCGTCTCGGCGTGCCGACCACCATCGTCATGCCGCGCTCGACCCCCTTCGTGAAGGTACAGCACACCCGGGACTTCGGGGCCAATGTGGTGATGGAGGGCGACAGCTACGACGACGCCTCGGCCTACGCCCGTCGCTTGCAGGAAGAGCGGGGCCTGACCTTCGTCCACCCGTTCGACGACCATGACGTCATGGCCGGCCAGGGCACCATCGCGCTCGAGATGCTGGAGGACGTGCCGGACCTGGAAGTCCTGCCGATCCCGATCGGCGGCGGCGGCCTGATCAGCGGCGTCGCCACGGCGGCCAAGGCGATCAAGCCCGACATCACCATCGTCGGCTGCGAGCCGGCGATGTACCCGTCGTTCACCGCTCGCATGCGCGGCATGAACGCCCCAGCCGGCGGCGGCAACACCATCGCCGAGGGCATCGCGGTCAAGCGCGTGGGCGACCTGACCTACGCCACCGTCCGTCCGCTGCTTGAAGACGTGCTGCTGCTCGAGGAGCCGTATCTGGAGCAGGCGGTCAGCCTCTACGCCAACGTCGAGAAGACCATCGCCGAGGGCGCGGGCGCGGCTTCGCTGGCGGCCCTGCTGGCCTATCCGGAGCGTTTCCGCGGCAAGAAGGTCGGGTTGATCCTCACCGGCGGCAACATCGACACCCGCTTGCTGACCGGCGTGCTGACCCGCGAGCTGGTGCGCGCCCAGCGTCTGGTTTCGCTGCGGATCATCGGTGACGACCGGCCGGGTCTCCTGGCCACGGTCTCGACCGTGATCGGCCAGCAGGGCGCCAACATCATCGAGGTGGCGCACAATCGCTTGGCGCTGGATGTGCCGGCCAAGGGCGCGGAGTTCGATCTGCTGATCGAAACCCGCGACGCGGCCCACACGCAGGAGATCATCGACGCCCTGCGCGAGGTCGGTTACCCGCCTCGCACCGTGGGCTGATCGAAGCGGCTAGAGCAGCGCCGTGATTGCGGCGCGGGCGGCTTCACCGAGGTCGGCGCGCTTGAGGGCGAGGCCGACGTTGGCGCGCAGCAGGCCGATCTTGTCGCCGCAGTCGTGGGTCACGCCCTGATAGGCGAAGGCGTGGAAGGCCTGTTCGCCCATCAGCGCGGCCATGGCGTCGGTGAGCTGGATCTCGCCGCCGGCGCCCTTGCCCTGTTTGGCCAGCATCGGGAAGATTTCCGGCTGCAGGATGTAGCGGCCGGCGATCGAAAGGTTGGACGGGGCGGTGCCCGTCGGCGGCTTCTCGACCATGCCCTTCATGGCGACCAGCGGACCCGAGGCGTCGCCTGACGGATCGACGACGCCGTACTTATGGCACTCGCTGTCCGGCACCGGCTCGACGCCGATCAGGTTGCCGCCGACGCTGTCATAGGCGTCGATCAGCTGCTTCAGGCAGGCGGTCTCGGCGTCGACGATGACGTCGGGCAGCATGACGGCGAAGGGTTCGTCGCCGATGATGTCGCGGGCGCACCACACGGCGTGGCCGAGGCCCAGCGGGGCCATCTGGCGCACGAAGCTCATCTCGCCCGGCTTCGGCAGCTCGGCGAGCAGTTGCTCGAGGATGGCGGTCTTGCCCTTGGCGGCCAGCTGGGCCTCAAGCTCGACCTGATGGTCGAAATAGTCCTCGATGGCGCCCTTCGAGCGGCCGGTCACGAAGACAAAATGCTCGATGCCGGCCGCGCGGCCTTCCTCGACGATGTAGGACAGGATCGGCCGATCGACGACGTTCAGCAGCTCCTTCGGGGTGGTCTTGGTGCCGGGCAGCACCCGCGTGCCCAGACCCGCCACCGGCAACACCGCTTTACGGACGCGCTTCTGACTCATCGATTCTGCTCCAAACCTTCTGCTCGCCCCCGCGGCCAGCAAGACTTGCGCCATCCCAGTTGACGCTATGCGTGCCAGTACGGCCTATGCCGGTCCAGAACCTAACCGAGTGTTTCGATGAATCGTCGACTAGTCCTCTCTTCGCTGACTGCTCTCATTCTGGCCGCCTGCGGTAAGCGCGAGGGCGAAAGCCGCGCGGACGCCGACGCCAACCTGGCCAAGGCCAAGGCGTTCATGGCTGAGAACGCCAAGGCGGAGGGGGTGAAGAGCTTCCCTGACGGCCTGCAGTACAAGGTCGTGCGCCAGGGACCGGGCGAGGGGCCGAACCCCCGTCCGCAGGATCTTGTGAAGGTGCACTACGAGGGCAAGCTGACGGACGGCTTCGTCTTCGACAGCTCCTACGATCGCGGCGCGCCGGCGGTCTTCACACTGCGCGGCCTTGTGCCGGCCTGGATCGAAGCCCTGCAGCAGATGAAGGCCGGCGACGAGTGGACCCTGTGGGTTCCGCCGGAACTCGGCTACGGCGCCGAGGCCAAGGGTCCGATCCCGGCCAACAGCGTGATGATCTTCCGCATCGAGCTGATCGGTGTGGCCCCGCAGGGGGGATAATGCGGAGACCGCCCTCGTCCTTCGGGGCCGCTTCGCGGCGCCTCAGGATGAGGGCTACTGAAAGCTCGCAGTCGAAGTCCTCATCCTGAGGTGCGAGCAATGCGAGCCTCGAAGGACGAGGAGTTCGTTCCTCAGTCGGTAAACACCACCGTCTTGCGGCCGTTGAGCAGGACGCGGTCTTCCAGCTGCCAGCGCACGGCGCGGGCCAGGACGCGGCGTTCGATGTCGCGGCCCTTGCGGATCAGGTCTTCGGGCGTATCGCGGTGGCTGATGCGCTCGACGTCCTGTTCGATGATCGGGCCTTCGTCGAGGTCGCCGGTGACGTAGTGGGCGCTGGCCCCGATCACCTTCACGCCGCGCGCATGCGCCTGGTGATAGGGCTTGGAGCCCTTGAAGCCCGGCAGGAACGAGTGGTGGATGTTGATGCAGCGCCCCTCGAGCTTGGCCGAGAGGCCTTCCGACAACACCTGCATGTAGCGGGCGAGCACGACCAGCTCGGCGCCGGTCTCGCGGATCAGCGACCACAGCGCGGCCTCCTGCTCCAGCTTCGTCTCCTTGCTGATCGGCAGGTGGTGGAAGGGCAGGTCGGAGAGGTCGACGTGCGGGAAGCTGTCGGCCGGGTGGTTCGAGACCACGGCGACGATGTCCATCGGCAGCTCGTCGATGCGCCAGCGGTACAACAGGTCGGCCAGGCAGTGGTCGAAGCGCGACGCGAGGATCAGCACCTTCTGCCGCACGGCCCGGTCGCGCATACGCCAGGTCATCGAGAAGCCGGCCGCGATCTCGGCGAAGCTCAGGCGAAGGTCGGCGACGTTGGACTGCGCCGGGTCGAACACCACCCGCATGAAGAAGCGACCGGTCTCCTGGTCGTCGAATTGCTGCGCGTCGAGGATGTTGCAGCCGGCGTCGAACAGGAAGGTCGAGACGCGGGCGACGATGCCGGGGCGGTCGGGGCAGGAGAGGGTCAGGATCATGGCGCAGGCTGTTTAGCGTTCCTGCCGGGCCTCTGTCATGCCCGGTTGCACGGCGTTTGGGCGTTTGCGGCCGGTTTGGAGTGCCGCAAGGCGTGGCGGGGCGGCCGAACGGGGTCTAGAGTTTGGCGATGACGTCCACCGAAGCCCTGGCCCAGCGCGCCGTCGACATCCTCGCCCGCCTGGTCGCTTTCGACACCACCTCGCGCAATTCCAACCTCGCCCTGGTCGAGTGGGTGGAGGCCTATCTCGCCGATCTGGGCGTCGAGACCCGCCGCGTGCCCCACCACGACGGCCACAAGACCAACCTTGTCGCCACCCTCGGTCCGAAGGTCGACGGCGGCGTCGTGCTCTCGGGCCACACCGATGTGGTGCCGGTCGATGGCCAGCCCTGGAGCACCGACCCCTGGCTCCTGACCGAGAAGGACGGACGGCTCTACGGGCGTGGAACCTGCGACATGAAGGGGTTCCTGGCCCTGGCGCTGGCCGCCGCCCCGGACCTGGCGGCGGGCTCGCTCAAGCGCCCGGCCCACCTCGCCTTCTCTTATGACGAGGAAGTCGGCTGCCTGGGGGCGCCGGACATGATCGCGGTGATCGCCCGCGAGTTCCCCAAGGTCTCCGCCGTGGTGGTCGGCGAGCCCACCGACATGCAGGCGGTCAGCGGTCACAAGGGCATCGCCACCTTCCGGGTGACCGTCACCGGCCGCGAGGCCCATTCCAGCCTGCCGACGCAGGGGCTGTCGGCCAACATGGTCGCCATCAAGCTGATGAGCCGCCTCGTCGCCCTGTCCGAGAAACTGGCGGCCGAGGCCAACCCGAACTCGCTGTTCGCGCCCGCCTATCCGACCCTGACGGTCGGCCAGGTGAACGGCGGCACGGCGGTCAATATCCTGGCCCGCGAGTGCGTCTTCCTGTTCGACCTGCGCTGCCCGCCCCCGGCCGATCCGCAATCCATCCTCGCCGATTTCTTCGCCGAGGCGGCGCGGGCCGACGCCGAGATCAAGGCCCGCTTCCCCGAGTGCGGCGTGAAGATCGAGACCCGCTCGCTGACCCCTGGCTTCGCGCCGGAGCCTGACGGCGCCGCCGAGGCCCTGGCCCGCCGCCTGGCCGGCGACAACGGTCCGCCGCGCGTGGTCAGCTACGCGGCCGAGGCCGGCCAGTTCCAGGGCGCGGGCTTCTCGGTGGTGATCTGTGGCCCGGGCTCGATCGAGCAGGCGCACCAGCCGGACGAGTACGTTGAGGTCAGCCAGATGCAGCGCGGCGCGGCCTTCATGGCGCGACTGATCGAGGACCTGCAGGCCTAGCTGCGGATGACGATCCTTCGGCCGAGGAAGGCCACGGGGTCGAGGGCCATCGCGCGCAGAATCTCGACGGCGGGCGTCTTGCGCGCCGCCTGGATCGCCCGTCGCTGGGTGAGGACGGGCGTGAGGTCGTTCAGCGCCGCGCGGATGCCGCGCACCACCGGCCCGGCGTCGCGCCGCCGCAGGTGCAGCAGCAGGAGCCCGGCCGTGACCGCCGCGTGCAGGGGCGCTGACCACCACAGCATGGCCGACGGGGTGTTCTTGACGAAGGTCCACACCCGATTGCGCGAGCCGTGGAAGAGGGCGAAGTCGGAGCGGACGCCGAGGGTCGCCGAGCCGACGTGGTGGACCACCGCCTTAGGCGCCAGCCGCACGCGCTCTCCGGCCAACCGCAGGCGATAGCCGAGATCGACGTCCTCGCAGTAGCAGAAGAACCGTTCGTCGAAGCCGCCGAGGTCGATGAACACCCAGCGGTCGATCAGCATGGCGGCGCCGCAGGCGCTGAACACCTCGCCCTCGTCCAGCGCCTTGGGGCGCTTGCGGCGGTAGCCGCCGCGGAAGGGGATGCCGGCGCAGGTCATCACGTCGCCGGCACCATCGAGGCGGGTCGGATCGGCGGCGTCGAGCTGCAGGCTGGTCAGGCAACGGGCGTCGGGATGGCGGGCGGCGGCGGCCAGCAGCTCGGCCAGCCATTCAGGCTCGGGCGTGGCGTCCGGATTGAGCAGGGCGAGCCAGCGGCCCTTGGCCGTGCGGGCGGCCAGATTGTTGGCGGCGGCGAAGCCGAGGTTGGCGCCGGCCTCGATCAGCTTGAGGCCTGCGTGGGCCTTGGCGACGGCCTGGGGCGCGCCGTCGGTCGAGGCGTTGTCGACCAGGATGACCTCAAAGTCGCGGAAGGTCTGGGCGGCCAGGCCGGCGATGGCCTCAGCCAGCAGCGCACCGCTCTGGTAGGCGACGATCACCACGCTCACGGCCGGCGAGGCGGGCGGTTTCGGCAAGGAAGGAGCGGCGACCATCGCGCCGCTTATCGCCGCTGGTCAGGCGCTTGGCGAGAGGGCTACCTTCATGGCCATGTTCACCGACATCTACTGGACCGCCGCCGACGGCCTTCGCCTGCATGCCCGCGACTACGCCTCGCCGTCGGGCGGCACGGCGACGCCGGTGATCTGCATTCACGGCCTGACCCGCAACGCCCGCGATTTCGAGGACCTCGCACCGCGCATCGCCGCGCTCGGACGGCGAACCATCGCCGTCGACGTGCGCGGCCGGGGTCTCTCGGCGCGCGATCCCGACCCGATGCGCTACCAGCCGCCGATCTATGCTGGCGACGTGCTGGCGCTGATGGCCGACCAGGGCATCGAGCGGGCGGTATTCGTCGGCACCTCGATGGGCGGGCTGATCACCATGGTGGTGGCGGCCATGAACCCCAAGGCGGTGGCGGGCTCCGTGCTCAACGACGTCGGGCCGGAACTCTCGCCCGTCGGGCTGAAGCGCATCGGCGGCTATGTCGGCGGCGGGGAACCGGTCACGACCTGGGCTCAGGCCGGCGCCTATGCGGCGATGATCAACGGCGTCGCCTTCCCCGACTACGAGACCGCCGACTGGGACCGCTTCGCCCGCCGCCTGTTCGACCAGGGCGACGACGGCGCCCTGGCCCTGGCCTACGACCCGGACATCTCTGCGCCGTTCAAGGTCGCTCCGACCGGCCCCGCCCCGGACCTTTGGCCGCTGTTCAAGGGACTTGTCGCCTGTGGGCCGACCCTGCTGGTGCGCGGTGGGCTTTCCGACCTGATCGACGCCGACATCGCCGCCCGCATGCGCGAGGCGGCGCCCGACCTGCGTTACGTCGAAGTCCCCCGCGTCGGCCACGCGCCGGAGCTGACCGAGCCCGAGGCCTGGACGGCGATCCAGCAGCTGCTGGCGGACGCGCCCTAGGCCGCCCACTCGGCGAGGACGTCGGGGTCGCTCTCCGCCGTGTTGTGAAACGGCAGGGCCTCGTCGCCGAGCAGCTGTCGCGTCGCCCAGACCGCCGCGCCGCGCACGATGGGATTCGGATCTGCCAGCAGCGGCGTCACCGCAGTCGCAAGGCCAGCATCGCCGCTGTTGCCCAGGGCGTAGAGCACATTGCGCACGAAGCGGTCGCGGCCGATGCGCTTGACCGGGCTTTTCGAGAACATCGCCCGGAAGGCGGCGTCATCCAAGGCGACAAGCTCGGCGAGCAGCGGGCCGCGCAGGGCGTCACGAGCGTGGAAGGCGGTCTCGCGGGCCGTGCGGGCGAACTTGTTCCACGGGCAGACGGCCAGGCAGTCGTCGCAACCGTAGATGCGGTTGCCGAGCAGGGGGCGGAATTCGGCCGGGATCGGCCCCTTCAGCTCGATGGTCAGGTAGGAGATGCAGCGCCGCGCGTCGAGCTGGAACGGCGCGGGAAAGGCCTGGGTCGGGCAGACGTCGAGACAGGCGCGGCAGGCGCCGCAGTGCTGGTCGCCGGCAGCGTCGGTCGGCAGGTCGAGGCTGGTCAGCACCGAGCCGAGAAACAGCCAGGAGCCGAGCTCGCGCGAGACGAGGTTGGTGTGCTTGCCCTGCCAGCCCAGCCCGGCGATCTGGGCCAGGGGCTTTTCCATCAACGGGGCGGTGTCGACGAACACCTTCACATCGCCGCCGAAGGTGCGCTGCATCCAGCCCGCCAGCAGCTTCAGCCGCTTCTTGATCACCTCATGGTAGTCGTCGCCCTGAGCGTAGACCGAGATCGCGGCCCGCGACGGGTCTTCGAGCGCTTCGAGCGGGTTGCGGTCGGGTCCGTAGTTGACGCCGAGCACCACGGCCGAGCGCGCCTCGCCCCACATGGCGGTGGGGTGGCTGCGACGCTCCCGCGTCGTCTCCATCCATTCCATCTCGCCGTGCCGCCCGGCCTCGACGAACTCCGCCAGACGCGCCCCGGCCGGCCAGGGATCAGCGGCTGAGGCGAAGCCCACGACATCGAAGCCCAGGCGCAGGGCCTCGGTTCGGATCAGGTTGCGGGGGTCGAGGATGGAAGACACGCGCTCTTATAGCGCCGTCTCAGAAATCCAGGTCGTCGTAGAAGGCGGCTGGCGCGAGTCCCGGCCAGCGATCGGCGAGGATCGGGCGGAAGCAGGGGCGGGATTTCAGCTTCATGTACCAGGTCTTGGCGCTCGGGAAGTCGCGCCAAGGCACGTCGCCGAAGTAGTCGATCACCGACAGGTGCGCCGCCGCCGCGAAGTCGGCGAGGCTGAGACGACGGCCGGCCAGCCAGTCGCGGGCCTCCAGCAGGCCTTCGATATAGACCAGGTGGGCGCGCAGGGCTTCGCGGCCGCGCCGCAGGGCGCCGAGATCCGGCGCGCCAAGGCCGAGCACCCGCCGCTCCATCTTCTCGTGCAGCAGCAGGCCGTTGACCTCGAAATTGAACTTGCGGTCGAACCATTCGAGCAGGCGACGCGCCTCGGCGCGCTCCTCGGGTTCCCGGCCCAGCAGCGACGGCTCGGGGACCTGCTCCTCAAGATGCTCAAGGATCGCCCGGTTCTCGCAGATGGTCAGGCTGCGACCACCCTGGGTCTCGACCAGCACCGGCGTCAGGCCGGAGGGATTGAGCGCGGTGAAGTCGCGCGGCCCTTCCCAATAGCGCACCACCACATCCGTGAACGGCAGGCGCTTTTCGCCCAGCACCAGGCGAACCTGGCGTGAGGCGGGGTCGAGCGGGAAGTGGTGGAGAGTTCGTTCGAGGCTCATGCCGGTGGTGCGACGCAGTTCAACGCCACCCTAAACGCCAAAGCCGTTAAGAGCCCGTTCACTACGCGGGCGTCGATGTCGCACCCCAGGGGGCGCGACATCGATTTCTCAGGTCAGGCCCGTTCGAACATCGCCTCTTCAGCCGCCAGCGGCACGTCGAGGCGGCCAAGCATTTCCTTGGGCGTAACCTGCCAGAAGTGCGGCAGGATGCGATCCCATTCGCGGAGCAGCTCGGCGGCGAAGCGGCTGTGAGTCTCCTCGGCGTGCTCTTCGACAAGGGCCTTCAGCACGCCTTCCCAGTGCGGCGAGCGCAGGCGGTCGATGACCACGCTGTCCGGGTTGCACTCGGCCGGGAAGTGGCCGTGCGGATCGTAGACGAAGGCCATGCCGCCGGTCATGCCGGCCGCGAAGTTGCCGCCGGTCGGGCCGAGGATCACCACCTGGCCGCCGGTCATGTACTCGCAGCCGTTGGCGCCGCAGCCCTCGACCACCGTCACGGCGCCCGAGTTGCGCACCGCGAAGCGCTCGCCCGCCTGGCCGGCGGCGAACACGCGGCCCGCCGTCGCGCCGTAGAGGCAGGTGTTGCCGAGGATGGCGTTCTGCTCCGGCTGAGCCAGATGCGTCGCCGCCCGGACCACGATGGTCGCGCCCGAAAGGCCCTTGCCGACGTAGTCGTTGGCCTCGCCGGTCAGTTCGACCCGCAAGCCCTGGACGGCGAAGGCGCCGAGGCTCTGGCCGGCCGAGCCCTTGAGCTGGACGGTCAGGTGGCCGGGGGGCAGGCCCTTCATGCCGAACTTGCGCACGATGTGGCTGGAGGTGCGCGAACCGATCGCCCGGGCGGTGTTCCGCACGGTGTAGGTCAGCTGCATCTTCTCGCCGCGCTCAAGCAGCGGGGCCGCGTCGCGAACGATCTGGGCGTCCAGGGTGTCCGGCACGGCGTTGCGGCCTTCCACGGTGCAGTACGGCTTGCCGCCGCCGACGTCGGCCTTCACCAGCAGGGGGTTCAGGTCGAGGTCGTCGAGGTGTTCGCCGCCGCGGCTCACCTGGGCGAGCAGCTCGGTGCGGCCGACGATTTCCTGCAGGCTCCGGAAGCCCAGGGCCGCCAGGATCTCGCGCACTTCCTCAGCGATGAAGCTGAAGAGGTTGATGACCTTCTCCGGCGTGCCGGTGAATTTCTTGCGCAGGTCTTCGTCCTGGGTGCAGACCCCCACCGGGCAGGTGTTGGAATGGCACTGGCGCACCATGATGCAGCCCATGGCGATCAGGCTGGCGGTGCCGATGCCGTACTCCTCGGCGCCGAGCATGGCGGCGATGACCACGTCGCGGCCGGTGCGGATGCCGCCGTCCGTGCGCAGCACCACCGACTGGCGCAGGTTGTTCAGCGTCAGCACCTGGTTGGCTTCCGACAGGCCCATTTCCCACGGGCCGCCGGCGAACTTCACCGAGGTCTGCGGGCTGGCGCCTGTGCCGCCCACGTGGCCGGCCACGAGGATGACGTCGGCCTTGGCCTTGGCCACGCCGGCGGCGATGGCGCCGATGCCGGTGGCCGAGACGAGCTTCACCGTCACCCGGGCGATCGGGTTGATCTGCTTCAGGTCGTAGATCAGCTGAGCCAGGTCTTCGATCGAGTAGATGTCGTGGTGCGGCGGCGGGCTGATTAGGGTCACGCCGGGGGTGGCGTGGCGCAGACGCGCGATGAGCTCGGTCACCTTGAAGCCGGGCAGCTGCCCGCCTTCGCCGGGCTTGGCGCCCTGGGCGACCTTGATCTCGATCTCGCGGCACTGGTTCAGGTATTCGGCGGTGACGCCGAATCGGCCCGAGGCCACCTGCTTGACCGCCGAGTTGGGGTTGTCCCCGTTCGGCAGCGGCTTGTAGCGGGCTTCGTCCTCGCCGCCCTCGCCCGACACCGACTTCGCGCCGATGCGGTTCATGGCGATGTTGAGGATGCCGTGCGCTTCCGGCGCCAGCGCGCCCATCGACATGCCGGGCGTCAGGAACCGCTTGCGGATCTCGTTGACGCTCTCGACCTCATCGACGTTCACGGCCGGGCGGTCGCTGCGCCAGTCGAGCAGGTCGCGCAGCTGGATCGCCTTGGCGCCGCGCAGGCCGTCGCTCCAGCGCTTGTAGGTCTCGTAGTCGCCGCTGTCGCAGGCCGACTGCAGGGTGTGGATCAGGCGCGCCTCGAAGGCGTGGGCCTCACCCGAGCGGCGCGCCTTGTAGAAGCCGCCGACCGGGAGGGTCACCGCCGACGCTTCCCAGGCGCGACGGTGGATCTCGACCGTCTTGGTCTCCAGGCCGGCCAGGCCGATGCCGCTGATGCGCGAGGGCATGCCGGGGAAGAACTCGGCGGCCAGGGCGCGCGACAGGCCGACGGCTTCGAAGTTGTAGCCGCCGCGATAGGACGAGATGACGCTGATGCCCATCTTCGAGATGATCTTCAGCAGGCCCGCCTCGATGGCGCCCTTGAAGTTCAGGCACACGTCGCGAAGCGAGCGCTCGCCCAGGAGGCCGCGCTCCAGGCGATCCTGGAAGCTTTCCTGCGCCAGCCAGGCGTTGACCGCCGTGGCGCCGACGCCGACCAGCACCGCGAAGTAGTGGGTGTCGAGGCACTCGGCCGAGCGGACGATGATTGAGACGTAGGAGCGCAAGCCCTTGGCGACGAGGTGCGCGTGCACCCCGCCGGTCGCCAGGATCATCGGCAGGGCGACGCGGTCCGGGCCGGACTCGGTGTCGGTCAGCACGATGGCGCCGCAGCCGCGCAGCACCGCGTCCTCGGCCTCGGCGCGGATGCGGTCGAGGTTGGCGCGCAGGGCGTCGCCCGGCCGCGCTTCGTCGGCCGGCAGGGGCATGGTGCAGTCGATGATCGCGACGCTCTTCTCGCCCAGGTGGCCGATGATGCGATCGTACATGCCGGTGGTCATCACCGGGCTGTCGAGCACGTAGACGTCGGCCTGGGCGGCGTCCTGAGCCAGGATGTTGCCGAGGTTCTTGAACCGCGTCTTCAGGCTCATCACCCCGGTTTCACGCAGGGGGTCGATCGGCGGGTTGGTCACCTGGCTGAAGTTCTGGCGGAAGAAGTGGCTGAGCGGACGGTACTTGTCCGACAGCACGGCCAGGGGCGCGTCGTCGCCCATCGAGCCGACGGCTTCCTTGCCGTCCTCGACCATGGGGGCGAGCAACATCTCCATGTCTTCCAGCTTCAGGCCGGCGGCGAACTGGCGACGAACCAGCTCCTCGCCGAAGGCGCGGCGCGGCTCCGGACCCGGCAGGATCTCCTTCTCGAGATCGACCATGTTGCCCAGCCACTCGGTATAGGGGTGGGACTCAGCCAGGCGGCCGATGATCTGGTCTTCCGAGTAGAGCTTGGCCTCCATCAGGTCGACGGCGATCATCCGCCCGGGGGCGATGGCCGACTTCTTGACGATGCGGCTGTCGGCGACGCCGCACATGCCCGCTTCCGAACCAACGATCAGGATGCCGTCATCGGTCTGGGCGACGCGCAGCGGGCGCAGGCCGTTGCGGTCCTTGCCGGCCACGACCCAGCGGCCGTCGGTGGCGCAGACGGCGGCCGGGCCGTCCCACGGCTCCATCACGGCGTTGCAGTAGGAATAGAGCGCCTTGTGCGACGGCGGCATCTGCTCGTCGGTCTTGCCGTTCCAGGCTTCCGGCATCAGCAGGGCCTTGACCATGGGGGCGTCGCGGCCGGCGCGCACCAGCACCTCGAAGGTGTTGTCGAGCGCCGCCGAGTCCGAACCGCCCGGCAGGATCACCGGCTTCACGTCGTCCCCGAAATCGCCGAAGGCCTGGGCGGCCATCTTGATCTCGTGGCTCTTCATCCAGTTGATGTTGCCCTTGACGGTGTTGATCTCACCGTTGTGGGCCAGCATGCGGAACGGCTGCGCCAGGCGCCATTCCGGGAAGGTGTTGGTCGAATAGCGCTGGTGGAAGATCACCACGGCGGCGTGGAACCGCTCGTCTCGCAGGTCGGGGTAGAACTCGTCGATGTGCTCGGCGAGGAACATGCCCTTGTAGATCAGGCTCTTGGCCGAGAACGAGCACAGGTAGAAGCCGACGTGGTTGGCCTGGTGGGCGCGCTTCTCGATCCGCTTGCGGCAGAGATAGAGCGCGCGCTCCAGCGCCTCGCCGTCCATGCCGGCCGGCGGGGCCAGCATGATCTGCTCGATTTCCGGACGCGTGGCGTTGGCCTTCTCGCCGATGACGGCGATGTTCACCGGCACCTGGCGCCAGCCGTAGATATAGAAGCCGAAGCGCAGGGCTTCCGCCTCGACGATGGTGCGGCAGGCTTCCTGGGCGCCCAGGTCGTTGCGCGGCAGGAACACCTGACCAACGGCGATCGGGCCAGGACGCAGGGCGTGGCCGGTGCGCTTCACCTGGTCGGCGAAGAAGTCCTGCGGCACGGACAGCAGGATGCCGGCGCCGTCGCCGGTCTTGCCGTCGGCGTCGACCGCGCCGCGGTGCCAGATGGCCTTCAGGGCCTTGATGCCGAGCTCGACCACTTCACGGCGCGGCTTGCCGTCGATGGAGCAGACCAGGCCGACGCCGCAGGCGTCGTGCTGAGCGGTGATGTCGTAGCCGTTGGCCTCGAACAGGCGCTCGCGCACCGCCTCGTAGGCGGTGGTGTACTCGGCGGCGCTCATGCCGGGGGGGAGCGAGGTGTGATCGGTCATGTCAGTTACTCCGCGGCCGCCAGCGCCGGTCCTTCGACCTTGGCGCGCAGGTAGCGATGCATGGCTTCGGCCGCATCGCGGCCGTCACGGATGGCCCAGACCACCAGCGAGGCGCCGCGAACGATGTCGCCGGCGGCGAACACGCCGTCCAGGTTGGTCTGCAGGGTGCGCAGGTCGGCCTTCACCGTGCCCCAGCGCGTGGTCTTCAGGTCCGGCGCGGACCATTGCGTCGGCAGGTCCTCGGGCTCGAAGCCGAGGGCCTTGATGACCAGCTGGGCGGGCTTTTCGAAGTCGGCGCCTTCGATCTCCTCAGGCGATTGACGGCCGGAGGCGTCGGGCGCTCCGAGGCGCATGCGGGCCGAGCGGACGCCGCTGACATGGTCGGCTTCGCCCAGCAGGGCGCGCGGGGCGGCCAGCCATTCGAAGACCACGCCTTCTTCCTCGGCGTTGGCCACTTCGCGCATCGAGCCCGGCATGTTGGCCTTGTCGCGGCGATAGAGGCAGGTGACCGACTTGGCGCCTTGGCGGACGGCGGTGCGCACGCAGTCCATGGCGGTGTCGCCGCCGCCGACCACGACCACGTCCTTGCCGGCCGCTTCCAGGTGCGGGGCGTCGACCTCGTCACCGAGGCTGCGACGGTTGGAGGCGATCAGATAGTCGAGTGCCGCGGCCACGCCCGTGGAGCCGGCGCCCGGGGTGGTCAGCTCGCGCGCGGCATAGACGCCGACGGCGATCAGCACCGCGTCGTGCTCCGCGCGCAGGTCGGCGAGGCTGGCGTCCTTGCCGACTTCGAAACCCAGCTTGAAGACGACGCCGCCGTCCGCGAGCCGTTGCGTGCGGCGCTCGACGACGTCCTTCTCCAGCTTGAAGCCGGGGATGCCGTAGATCAGGAGGCCGCCGGGGCGGTCATGACGGTCGTAGACGGTGACCTTGTAGCCTTCCTCGCGCAGACGCTCGGCGGCGGCGAGGCCGGCCGGGCCGGCGCCGACGATGCCGACCGACTGGCCGCGATCAGCGCGGGCGACGTGCGGCTTCACCCGGCCGTTCTCCCAGGCTTTGTCGGTCAGGTAGCGTTCGACCGAGCCGATGGTCACGGTGCCGTGGCCCGACTGCTCGATCACGCAGTTGCCTTCGCACAGGCGATCCTGCGGGCAGATACGGCCGCAGACTTCCGGCATGGAGTTGGTGGCCTGCGACAGGGCGTAGGCTTCCTCCAGGCGGCCTTCGGCGGTCATCCGCAGCCAGTCGGGGATGTTGTTGTGCAGCGGGCAATGCGATTGGCAGAACGGCACGCCGCACTGCGAGCAGCGCGACGCCTGCTCTTTCGCTTTAGCGTCAATGAAATCGGCGTAGATTTCGTGGAAATCGCCGGACCGCGTCTCTGCGCCACGCTTGTCGGGCGTCTGGCGCTGGACGACGGTGAATTTCAACATGCGCTCGGCCATGCCGCTTCCCCTGAAGGCGCTTTCCGGGGAAAACGCGATTGCCGGCGGCATAAAGCGGCAAACTTCAACCTCGAAAACGCGATAGTAAAATCATTCGACCAGTTTTGCGCGGCGTTTGGCGAAATGACCGTGTTTTTGGCAGGGTGATAATGGTTATCAGTCAACCCATTTGACCAACGGTAATTTTCCCCATGCCAGACTGGCTTAGCGCCATCGTCCTCGGACTCGTCGAGGGCCTCACCGAGTTCATCCCCGTGTCGTCCACCGGCCACCTCCTCCTGGCCAAGACCGCTCTCGGCCTGCAGGGCCCGACCTGGGACACCTTCGTGGTGCTGATCCAGCTGGGCGCGATCCTGGCGGTGGTGGCGCTGTATTTTCAGAGGCTGTGGTCGGTGCTGGTCGGCCTGCCGACGTCGGCCGAGGCGCGGCGGTTCGCCCTGTCGATCCTGATCGCCTTCCTGCCCGCCGTGGTGCTGGGTCTCGCCCTGCACGACTTCATCAAGGCGGTGCTGTTCGAAAGCCCGGCGGTGATCTGCTGGTCGCTGCTGATCGGTGGCGTGGTGCTGTTGGTCATCGACCGCTTCGCGCCCGAGCCGCGCTATAAGGACTCGATGAAGTATCCCTGGCTGACGTCGCTCGGCATCGGGGTGTTTCAGTGCCTGTCGATGGTGCCCGGGGTGTCGCGCTCTGGCTCAACGATCGTCGGCGCCCTGCTGCTCGGCGGCGACAAGCGCTCGGCGGCCGAGTTCAGCTTCTTCCTGGCCATCCCGACCATGGTCGCGGCCTTCGCCTACGACCTCTACAAGAGCCGCGACCTGATCAACATGGACAGCGCCGGCCTGATCGCCATCGGCTTCGTGGTGTCGTTCCTGTCCGGCCTGGTGGTCATCAAAACCATGCTCGCCTTTGTGGCCAAGCGCGGCTACGGCCTGTTCGGCTGGTGGCGCATCATCGTCGGCGGCGGCGGCCTGCTGCTGCTGACCTTCGCCCACTGAGGGCAGGGTCTTCTTCCAAGGCGGCTTAGGCCGCCGAAGTCGCTTCCATGTCGGCGTACTGGCCGCCGTGGCGATAGCGGTAGAGATAGCTGTCGACGATGGCTTCGACCGGGGTGGCGGCGACGCCGAGGGCGGCGAGGCCCGGGGCTTGGCCGGAGACGACGTTGTCGGTCGCCAGCAGGCGCAGCTGGTCGCTGGTCAGCGGCGGCTTGATCCCCACGAAGGCGAGGATGTCGCCCAGGGTGGCGACCGGACCGCTCAGCGGGCCGGGCAGCGGCAGCAGGGCGCGGCGACGACCGGTCTCCCGCAGGACCAGTTCGGCGATTTCGCGGAAGGTGAACGTGGCCGGGCCGGCCAGTTCGTAGGTCCCGCCAGCGTCATTGCCGGCCAGCTGGGCCAGGGCGGCGGCGACGTCGTTGAGGAACACCGGCTGGAATTTGGTCTCTCCGCCGGCGGGCAGCGGCACCACCGGCAGGATGGCGGCCATTTCGCCGAGCTTGTTGAAGAAGTCGTCTTCCGGGCCGAACACCACCGACGGGCGCACGATCGAGGCCTTGGGGTAGACGGCCTTCACGGCCGCTTCCCCGGCCGCCTTGCTGCGGGCGTAGGCCGAAGCGCTCTCGGCGTCGGCGCCGAGGGCAGACATCTGGACGAAGCGCTTCACGCCCTTGCTCTTGGCCAACTGGGCCAGATGGCCGGCGGCTTCGCCGTGCAGGGCGAACTTCTGCGGGCCGGACTCGTACAGCAGGCCGACGAGGTTGATCACCACCTCGGCGCCTTCGAGAGCGCGCAGGATGGAGGCGTCGTCGCGCAGGTTGGCCTGCACAACTTCGATCTGGCCGACATCGCCCAGCATGCGCAGGCGATAGCCCCGGCCCGGATTGCGCTGCGCCGCGCGCACCCGCCACCCGGCCTTGGCCAGAGCCCGCACCGTGGCCCGGCCAATGAAGCCCGAGCCGCCGAACACCGTCACCAGGCCTTGCATCGCCTAAGTCCTCGTCAATCTTCGAGCGGGGTTAGACCAAACCGACCCCGCCGCGCAATGCGCCTTGCGGCCCGCCGCCCTGCCTATAGCGTCTGAGCCGTCGATTTGGAGCCGTCATGTCCCGTTCTCTCGCCGGTCTGATCGCCTCCGCGGCGCTGGTCTCGCCTGCTTTGGCCGCGGCGCAAGCCAAGCCCGACGCCAAGCTGTGGGCCGCCGCCCAGGCCGCCGAGGCGCCGGCCCTCGACTTTCTGGCTCAGCTCGTCGCCATCGATAGCCAGACCGGTGACAAGGAGGGGGCGGCCAAGGTGCAGGCCCTGCTCACACCCAGGTTGCAAGCCTTGGGCGCAAGTTCGATTGAGGTCGTGGCCAGCGAGAACCCGGCCGTAGCCGACAATCTGGTGGCCACGTTTAAGGGCAGGGGGCAGGCGAAGATCCTGCTGATCGCCCATCTGGATACGGTGTTCCCGCGCGGCTCGGCGGCGGCGCGGCCGTTCCGGCGCGAGGGCGGCCGGGCTTATGGACCCGGCGTCGGCGATGAGAAGGGCGGCCTGGTCGCCGGGATTACCGCGCTGTCGATGTTGAAAGGCCTTGGCCGCGCCGACTACGGAACCCTGACCCTGCTGGTCGACGGCTCGGAAGAGACCGGATCGCCCGGCTCCACCCAGCTGATCTGCCGCCTGGCGCGCGAGCATGACGTCGAGCTGAACCTCGAGCCCGGCGATCCGCCGGACGTCATCACCGTCTGGCGCAAGGGGTCGACCAAGTTCGCCATCGACGTGAAGGGCCAAGCCGCCCACTCCGGGGTCGCCCCGCAGGACGGTCGCAACGCCGCCGCCGAACTGGTCAATCAACTGTCGCAGCTCGGCGGCTTTCCGAAGTCCGGCGAGCAGGAGACGGTGAACCTCACCGTGATGCGGGCCGGCGAGCGCAACAACATCATTCCCGACGCCGCCCAGGCGACGCTCGATGTGCGGGTGCGGCGACAGGAGCAGGTCGATGTCATCGAGGGCGAGCTCAAGCGGCACGCGGCGGCGCCGGCGATTGAAGGCACGACGGTGAGCGTCAGCCACAGCACCTCGTTTCCGCCTTTGGCGGGCGACGCCCGGACCATGGCCCTGGCCGATCGGGCGGCGCGGCTCTACGGCGAACTGGGCCGAAAGATCGTGTTCGGCGGTAACGGGGGCGCCTCGCAGTCGGCCCTGGCGGCGGCGGAGGGCACGCCGGCTCTCGACGGCCTCGGCTTCGTCGGCGGCGACTTCCACACCGACAAGGAGTGGATCGACGTGACGACCGTGGCCCCGAGGCTCTATCTGCTGGCTCGGCTGATCGAGGATTTGTCGAAGTCTCCGCCTAAGAAGAACTAACCGCATTTTGCGCCGTTGACCGCATGGGGACGGCGCCCTATAGCGCTCGCCTTCGCGTCGACGCCCGGCCTGCCGGACGATCGGGTTGCGAGCCCAGGTGGCGGAATTGGTAGACGCGCTGGCTTCAGGTGCCAGTGGCCGAAAGGTCGTGGAGGTTCGAGTCCTCTCCTGGGCACCACCCCTCATTCGTTTCAGAGCGTGACAGCCCCTTGGCGGCTCCTCTAAACGGGGGAGATCACCGGAGCGTTCTGACCTTGGCCAACTTCCTGCATCAGGGCGACCTGCCCGCCGGCCTGTTCGCCGACGCGACGGCGGTGGCCATCGACTCCGAGACCATGGGCCTGCGCCTTGGACGTGACCCGCTTTGCGTGGTGCAGATTTCGGCGGGCGACGGTAACGCTCACCTCGTGCGTCTTGACCGCTCGTCCTATGACGCGCCGAACCTCAAGGCCCTGCTGACCGATCCCAAGGTGCTGAAGCTGTTCCACTTCGGGCGCTTCGACATCGCCATGTTCCTGCTGCATCTCGGCGTGCTGACCGCGCCGGTCTATTGCACCAAGATCGCCTCCAAGCTGGCGCGCACCTACACCGACCGCCACGGCCTCAAGGACGTGACCCGCGAGTTGCTCGGCGTCGAGCTGTCGAAGGTGCAACAGAGCTCCGACTGGGGGGCGGCCAACCTCAGCGACGAACAACAGGCCTACGCCGCCTCCGACGTGCTTCACCTGCACAGACTGCGCGACCGTCTGAACGCCATGCTGGTCCGCGAGGGTCGCATGGGCCTGGCCCAGGCGGCCTTCGACTACCTGCCGCACCGCGCGGCCCTCGATCTGGCCGGGTGGGAAGATGTCGACATCTTCGCCCATAGCTAGCGGACGCATGCTGTGAGCGCGGTCACTCTCGACCGGCCGATGCGGCCCGATCTGCGGCGCTGGAAGCGGCGTTCGCGGATGATCGCGATGTTTCGTCGGCTGCTGCCGACGGCGATCGGCCTGGTGATCGTGGGCCTGGCCGGCCAGGTGGTGTGGAACAGCGTCATCGCGGCCGAGGGCAAGCTGAAGGATCAGTCGGCGCCGATCCGCATGATCAACCCGCGTTTCCAGGGGCGAGAAGGCAATGGCCGCGCCTTCGTCATCTCGGCCGACACCGCCACGCGCGACGACAACGATCTGCGCCGGGTCATGCTCGACAAGGCGGTGGTGACTCTCGGTGTCGATACGCCGAAGCCGACGCGGGTGACCGCCAACACTGGAGTCTACATCGAGGGCGACCCGATTGTCCGGCTGAACGGCGATGTTCAGATCGATGACGGCACCGGTTATCATTTCAGCACCGAGATCGCGAACCTCGACACGCGTATGAACACGGTGCAAGCCGACGCGCCGATCACCGGCACCGGACCGATCGGCGAGGTGCAGTCCGACGCGTATCAGGTGTATGATCAGGGCGACCGGATCATTTTCCGCGGTAGGGTTCGCTCAAGGCTCAATCGGGACTAGATGAAGACGTGTCGCGCCCTCCAGCAGGATTCGAAAGCATGAAGCGCCAAGTCAGCACCGAGTGGAGCCCCAGAGTCCTTGCGACTCCGCTGCGCGCCGCCCTGGGCCTGGCCTTCGCCGGCCTGCTGGCGACGGGCGCACATGCTCAGCTCGCCCCCAACTCGGGCGCGCCGGTGGATATCACCGCCGATGAGCTGGAGGCGATCTCCAGCCGCTGCCTGTCGATCTGGCGTGGCAACGCCGAGGCCCTGCAGGACACTTCGCGCCTGCGCGCCCGCATCATCAACGTCTACGCCAAGCCGAAGCCTGGCGGTGGCGAGGGCCTGGGCCGCTGCGGCGTGACCGATCGGCTCGAGGCCGAGGGCGACGTCTACTATGTGACGCCCGAGCAGACGGTGAAGGGCGACCGCGCCGTCTACACCGCCGACACCGACACCATCGTGATGACCGGCAATGTCATCGCCGTGCAGGGCAAGAGCGTCGCGCGCGGCGAGCGCATGACCGTTCAGGTGAAGAGCGGTCAGGTGCAGATGGAAAGCAACGTCAAGGGCCGCGGCCGCCCCGGCCGGCCTCGCGGCGTGTTCTACTCCGAGGAGCAGCCCGCTCGCTCGTCGACCCCGGCCACGCCGGCGCCGCCCGTCAGGCGCTGAGGCTGCATGGCGTCCGCACAGATGGCCGTCGACGCGACGGCGGCTGACGACGGCCTGTTCGTCGATCAGGTCGGCAAGGCGTTCAACGAGCGCCCGGTGGTCAACAACGTCTCGCTGCGCCTGCGTCGCGGCGAAGTGGCAGGCCTGCTGGGGCCGAACGGCGCCGGCAAGACCACGACCTTCTATATGATCACCGGCCTGATCCAGCCGGACTACGGCTCGATCATCCTCGACGGCGAGGACATCACCGGCCAGCCGATGTACCAGCGCGCCCGCATGGGCGTCGGCTACCTGCCGCAAGAAGCCTCGATCTTCCGCGGCATGACGGTGGAGGAGAACGTCCTCGCCGTAGTCGAGATGCGCCAGAAGAGCGGCGCCCAGGCGCGCGAGACGACGACGCGCCTGCTCGAGGAGCTTCGGATCGAACACCTGCGCCGTAGCCCGGCGGTGTCGCTCTCGGGCGGCGAGCGGCGGCGGGTCGAGATCGCCCGCGCCCTGGCGTCGGAACCGTCGTTCATGCTGCTCGACGAGCCCTTCGCCGGCATCGACCCCCTGGCCATCGCCGACATCCGCGAGGTCATCGGCTACCTGAAGGGCCGGGGCATCGGCATCCTGATCACTGACCACAACGTTCGCGAGACGCTCGACATCATCGACCGCGCCTCGATCATCCACGCCGGCGAGGTGCTCTTCGAAGGCTCGCCGCAGGACGTCATCGACGATCCGGAAGTGCGCCGCGTCTATCTCGGCGATCGCTTCAACGGCTGAGGAAATAGCCATGCAGACTCCCGCCCTGATCCACCACGTCTTCTTCTGGCTGAAGAACCCCGGGTCGGCGGAGGACCAGGCGGCCATCGTCGCCGGTCTGGAGACCCTGCGGGCCATTCCCGAAATCCGCCAACTGTACATCGGCGTCCCGGCCGCGACCGAGAAGCGGGATGTGGTGGACGACAGCTACGCCGTCTCCGAGCTGATGATCTTCGACAGCGAGGCTGATCAGGCGGTCTATCAGCACCACCCGATCCACCAGGCCTTCATCGAGCGCTGCGGCCACCTGTGGGCGCGGGTGCAGGTCTACGACACCGTGCCGGCCTAGAACGCTTCCGAGACGATGCGACCGTCCGCGTAGGCGGCCGCGCGCTTCATGCCCTGCGAGCGGAACGGCAGGGCGATATTCCCATCATGATCCACGGCGATCAGCCCGCCCTCGCCGCCGAGCGTGGCCACGGCGTCGAGCGCCGCGTCGGTCGCCGTCTGCAGATCCTGGCCGGCCAACCCCATGCGATGTGCGACCTCGGCGGCGGTGACCAGGCGCTGAAAATACTCGCCCTGGCCCGTGCAGGACACGGCGACGCGGCCGTCGGCCCAACAGCCGGCGCCGACGATCGGGCTGTCGCCCACGCGACCGAACAGCTTGCCGAACACCCCGGCCGTCGAGGTCGCGGCGGCCAGCCGACCCTGGGCGTCGCGCGCCACGCAGCCGACCGTCCCGTGGGCCAGGGCGCCGGGCGGGTAATTGGAATCCCGAGCCCCGGCGCGGGTGAACCAGGCGTCCGGATTGGCGATCTCGGCCAGGCCCTGCGTCTCGGCGAAGGCGGCCGCGCCGGCGCCGGCCAACAGCACATGCGGCGTCCGCTCCAGCACGGCGCGGGCAACGGCTATAGGGCTTTCGAAACCTCCCAGCGCGGCGACCGCCCCGGCCCTGCCGGTGGCGCCGTCCATCAGGCTGGCGTCCAGTTCATAGCCGCCGGCGGCGTTGGGCGAGGCGCCGCGTCCGGCGACGTAGAGGCCGGAAGCCTCCAACTCGGCGACCACGAACTGAACGGTTTCGAGCGCCGCCTCTCCGGCCAGCAGCCGTTCGCGGCCCGCTTGGGCGAGCAGGCGCATGTGTTCGATCTCGCGGCCGTAGTCGACGCCGCGGCGGGCGCCGGCCCCGCCATGCAGGGCGAGAGCGACGCGTTCGGGGAAAGAGGCGGTCATGGCCCGAGCCTAGGCCGCGCGGACCCGGCTCGCCACCTTTCCGATCCTTAACCATTGCTCGCGTGCGCCGGCCGTTTCGATGGGCTATGCACGGCGCAAGGGGCGCCCGCGACGGAGACGGAATAAGGCATGGCCAAGGGAGCACCGCGCACGCGCGCCCAGACCATCCTCTACTGGGGCGCCGTTCTCGGCGTCTGGGGCCTGATCTTCCTGGCGGCGGTGTTCGCCGTGTTCGCCACCGACCTGCCGGACACCTCGAAGATCTTCGACGCCAAGCGCGCGCCTTCCGTGTCCTACCTTGATCGTTCAGGGGCGGTGATCGCCGTGCGCGGGAGCCAGTTCGCACCGCCCGTCGATCTCGACAGCCTGCCGAAGTACGTGCCGGCGGCCTTCATCGCCATCGAGGACCAGCGCTTCTGGTATCACCCCGGGTTCGACCCGGTCGGCATCGCCCGCGCCTTCGTGGGCCTTGTCCGCGAGCGGGAAATTGTCGGCGGCGGCTCGACGATCACCCAGCAGCTGGCCCGCAACCTGTTCCTGACCCTCGATCAGACCTGGCGGCGCAAGGGCCAGGAGCTGATCCTCGCCGTCTGGCTTGAGCTGAAGTTTTCCAAGAAGGAAATCCTCTCGCTCTACCTCAACCGCATGAACTTCGGCGGCGGCGCCTACGGCATCGAGGCCGCGTCGCAGCGCTACTTCAACCACCCCGCCAAGGAGCTGACCGTCGGCGAAGCCGCCCTGCTCGCTGGGGTGATGAAGGGGCCGTCGCGATACAGCCCCGTCTACAACGTCGAGCGCTCGCAGCGCCGCGCCACCATCGTGCTCGACCAGATGGTCAAGACAAAGGCGATCACCCCCGAGCAGCGCGACGAGGCGTTCCGCACGCCGGTGCGGGTGTCGGCCGTGCTGGCCAACCAGCGGGCGCAGTATTTCACCGACTGGATCGACGCCCAGGTGCGCGCCATGGTCGGCGAACCCACCGAGGACCTCGTGGTCGAGACCACCCTCGACCTGCCGATCCAGGCGTCGGCCGAGCAGGCGGTGCGCGCCACCGTCCGCGCCCGCGCGAGCCAGGGCGTGCAGCAGGCGGCTTTGGTGGCTCTCGATGGCGAGGGCCGCATCCGGGGCTACGTCGGCGGCGTCTCCTACGCCGAGAGCGAGTTCGACCGCGCGACCGCCGCCCGGCGTCAGGCCGGCTCGTCGTTCAAACCCTTCGTCTACCTGACCGCCATGGAGCAGGGCCGTACGCCGGACGTGCCGGTGGTCGATGAGCCGATCACCATCGGCAACTGGTCGCCCCGCAACTATGACGGCGATTTCAAGGGTCCGATGACCCTGCAGGAGGCCCTGGCCCGGTCGATCAACACCGTCGCCGCGCGCCTCGCCAATGAGGTCGGCACCGGCAACGTCGCCCAGACAGCCCGCCGCCTGGGCATCACCTCGCCGATCCAGCAGGCGCCGTCGATGGCGCTCGGCGCTGTGGAGGTCAGCCCCCTGGAGATGGCCCAGGCCTATGCGCCGTTCTCCAATGGCGGCTTCACCGCCAAGGGCTACGGCATCGAACGCATCCGCACCGCGTCGGGCAAGGTGCTCTACGACCACAGCGTCGAGAAGCCGAACCGCCAGCAGGTGATCAATTCGCCGGCGCTGCAATACATGAACCAGATGATGCGCGAGGTGGTGCACGCGCCCTACGGCACCGGCGGGCGCGCCAACGTTCCGGGCTACGACATCGCCGGCAAGACCGGCACCACCAGCGACTACAAGGACGCCTGGTTCATCGGCTACACGGGCGGCTTCGTGGCGGCGGTGTGGACCGGCAAGGACGACAACACGCCGATGAAGCGCGTCACCGGCGGCGGCGCCCCGGCCGAAATCTGGAAGGCGTTCATGAGCCAGGCCCTGCATCGGCCTTGGCGAAGGCGCGCAGAGCGTCCTTTCCGATCCAACGCGCGGTCTTGTCGCTCGCTGCGGC
>JAFKGN010000198.1 GCA_017307205.1 Caulobacterales bacterium | reverse complement strand
CCGGGGTCAATGAGTTCCTGACCAAGCCGGTCACCGCGCGCGGCGTGATCGACCGCATCTGTGAGGTGGTGGACAACGCCCGCCCCTACGTCCGCGCGCCGGGCTACTTCGGCCCCGACCGTCGGCGCCGGGCCGATCCGATGTTCAACGGCCCGTGGCGTCGCGGCTCCGACAGCCGCCTCGAACTTGAAGACGACACGCCGCAAGCGCAGGCCTGACGTCGGCCCGCGGCGTTTCGCGCCATGAATTGGTGATATTCGTCAGCTAGATACCGGCGACCTCCAGTTCGCCGAGTACGCCCGCATGTTCATTCCCCTTCGCCGCGCAGCGGTGCTCGTCCTCGTGTTCGGCGCGGGGTTGGTGTGCCAGGGCTGCCTGGTCGGCGCCGCTGTCGGCGCGACCGGCGCGGTGGTGGGCGGCACGGCGCACGCCGTCGGCGCGGTGGGCAGCGCGGTCATCCCCGGCGAGAGCAAGAAGCAGCGCGTCAAGCGGCTGGAACGCGAGGAACGCCAGCGCGAACGCGAGGCGCGCCGCCGTTAATTCCGGTCGTTAGAGCCGAAACTCGCAGCGCTCGCCGATAGTCGGGCGCGAGACCACGACGCGCGACAGGCCCGGGAACTTAGGCTTCAGCGCCTTGGCGAAGTGCAGGCATAGCCGCTCGAGGGTCGGCGTCTCCAGACCCGGATGGTCGTTGAGCAGGCCATGGTCGAGGTCGCCGGCGAGGCTCTTCAGCGCCCTGTCGAGTTCGCCGAGGTCGGCGACCCACTCATGACCGTCGGCGACCGCGCCGCGCACGCTGGCCTCGACCTGGAAGGAATGGCCATGCAGCCGCCGATAGCGGTGGTCGGCGGGACCTTCCTCCAGATAATGCGCGGCGTCGAAGGCGGCGGCCTTCGTGATTTCGAAGATCGGTTCAGACATCGTCTTTTGAAAAGCCGGGGTCTGGGAGGAGCTCGAAATCCTCAGGGCAGACCCAGGTACTTGTGTGTTTGCACGCTTAAACGCCATCGAGGGTGCTCAAGGCAATAGGCGACTGCGGCGGCGGTGTTGGCCTCGCGGTCCGGGCCGTCCATCGGCTGCAGGTAAAACCGCTCGAACGCCATGGCCTCGAAGCGGGTCGGATCGACGCCGGGCTGCGGATAGACCAGCTTCAATTCCTGGCCGCTGGTCTGGACGATGACGCTGTCGGCCTTGGGGCTGATGCACAGCCAATCGACCCCAGGCGGGGCGACGAGCGTGCCGTTGCTCTCCACGGCGATGGAGAAACCTCGGCTGTGCAGGGCCGCAATCAGGGCTTCGTCGAGCTGCAGCATCGGCTCGCCGCCGGTGATGACCACCAGGCGCGCCTCGACACCCCCGATCCAGGTCGCCTCGACGGCCGCCGCAAGGCCATCAGCGGTTTCGAACTTGCCGCCGCCCACGCCGTCGGTCCCGACGAAATCGGTGTCGCAGAAAGTGCAGACCGCCTTGGCGCGGTCCTGCTCGCGCCCGGTCCACAGGTTGCAGCCGGCGAAGCGGCAGAACACCGCTGCACGGCCCGCCTGGCCGCCCTCGCCCTGCAGGGTGAGGAAGATTTCTTTGACGCTGTAGGTCATCAGACGTCGAGCGCCGGCTGCCCGGCGGCGTTCCATTCGCCCCAGCCCTTGGCGCGCAGATCGCAGGCCGGGCAATGACCGCAGCCGTGGCCCCAGGCGTGCAGTTCGCCACGCTCGCCGAGGTAGCAGGTGTGGGTGTCCTCGACGGTGATGGCCACCAGAGCATCGCCGCCGAGCGTCTTGGCGAGACCCCAGGTCTGGGCCTTAGTCAGCCACATCAGCGGCGTCTCGATGACGAAGTCGCGCTCCATCCCGAGGTTCAGCGCGGTCTGCATGGCGTCGAGCGTATCACGGCGGCAGTCGGGATAGCCGGAGAAGTCGGTCTCACACATGCCGCCGACCAGGGCGGTGAGGCCGCGACGGTCGGCCAGGGCAGCCGCGTAGGTCAGGAAGACAAGATTGCGGCCGGGCACGAAGGTGGACGGCAGGCCGCGATCGGTCATCTCGATGGCTCGCTCCGTGGTCAGGGCCGAGCCGCCGACGGCGCCGAAGCCGCGCAGATCCAGAAGGTGATCCTCGCCGAGACGATCGGCCCACTGGGGGAACTCGGCGACGATGCGGGCGCGCACGGCATCGCGCGCTTCGAGCTCGATGGCGTGCCGTTGGCCATAGTCGAAACCTACGGTTTCAACGCGTTCATAACGTTCGAGCGCCCAGGCGAGACAGGCGGTGGAATCCTGTCCGCCGGAAAACAGGACAAGAGCTCCAGGAGATGTGGCGGGTGCGGAAACGGACATTCGCCGCCTCTACACGATTTTTCTTCGAGGCTTAACGGCTCCGCAATTGCGTTTCAGCCATAGGTTGCGACCAGTCCCTTATTGCGACCTGAATGTCTGACCTTGATCGTTCCCTCGCCTACCGTTTGAGCCTCGATATGGCCGAGCGGCTCGACGGCGCCCTGGCCTTCGCCGGGCGCCTCGAACGCATGCGCCTCGGCGCTGACGGGGACGCCTGCGTCGAGGCGCTGCGCGAGACCCTCAACGAAGCGCGTGAGATCGTTGGCCGCGCCATCGACCTGCGCCGGGCCCAGGCCCGCACCCTGACCCTCAATATCGTGCCGGTGCGCCTGCGCGATCTGATCGACGCCGTTTCCGACCGCTGGCGCGATCGCGCCGCCGCCGCCGGCGTCACCTTGCTTCTGGCCTATGACGGTCAACCCGAATTGGCGGTGCGGATCGACGGCGACCGCCTGGCGCAATGCATCGACGGCCTGATCGGCCACGCCCTGTCACGCGGCGGCCCCGCCGCCGTCGAAGCCGGGCTCACCGCCCGCGGCGACGGCGACATGGTGACGCTGGAGGTCAGCGTGCGCGACGGCGCGTCCGGGCGTCCGGAGGCGCCGCATGTCGCTGGGGCCCTGGGCCTGGCGCTGGCGCGCGAACTGGTGGGCACCCTGGGCGGGCAGATGCAGGGCGGCGGCAACGCCGGCGCCGGCAGCACCTGGTCGTTCAAGCTTTCGGCCCCGATCGCCGAGGCCGCGGCGCCGGAGCGCCAGGCGACGGCGGCGGCCTTCGCCCACGTGCTGATCGTCGACGACAACGCCACCAACCGCATGGTCGCCGAGGCGCTGTGCGAGGGCTTCGACTGCACCAGCGAGACGGCCTGCGACGGTCTGGAAGCCGTGGAAGCCATGCGTCAGCGCCGCTTCGACGTGGTGCTGATGGACATCAAGATGCCGAACATGGACGGGCTGAGCGCCACGGCGGCGATCCGCGCCCTGCCCGGCCCGATCGCCCGCACCCCGATCCTGGCGATGACCGCCAACGCCAACCCGAGCGACGTGGCCCTCTATCAGGCCGCCGGCATGCAGGGCGTGGTTGAAAAGCCAATCAAGCCGGAGCAGTTGGCCGCGGCGCTGGAGAGCGCCCTTTTGGGTCCGCGCGCCGACGCTGATGAGATGCTGCTCGGACAGCCTCTTGAAGCCGCCGGAGCCTCCCCCTATAACCCGCCCTCCTCGCGCCTCGGCGCGTAGAAAGCTTCGTCTGGGGCTGGGTAGCTCAGATGGTTAGAGCGGTGGATTCATAACCCACAGGTCGGCGGTTCGATCCCGCCCCCAGCTACCACCTTCGCGGTGGCGGTCGCACCAGAGGAAGCACAAGGCAGAACGGGGACGACATGAAGGTTCGCTACCTCGTCTCCGCCTTCCCGACCCTCACCGAAACCTTCATCCGCACCGAGATCGAGGATCACCTCGAGGCCGGGCTCGACGTCGATGTGCTGGCCTTGCACCCGCCGCGTGACCGCAAGGTGCTGGACAGTCTGTCACCCGAACTGCGCCGCCGCGTGCACTTCGCCTCGGCGAGCCGCTCGCAGCTCGACCGCCTGCTCGCCGCCGGGCGCGCCGCCCTTGGCGGACGGGCCGCCCGCCGCGCCCTGTTTCCCGACGAGGCCGCCCTGCGTTCGCGGCCGTTCGACTTGGCCGCCGCCGCCGGCCTGTGGAAACGGCTGGGGCCGGACCCCGACATCGTCCACGCCCATTTCGGCCGCCTGGGCCTGGCCGCCAATGTGCTGCGCCGCGCCGGCGCCACGCGAGCGAAGATCGCCACCACCTTTCACGGCCGCGACCTGACCGTGCTGCCCCAGCGACGCGGCGAGGACGTCTATGCGCGCCTGCTGGCCGAGGGCGACGCCTTCCTGCCGGTGAACCACGCCTTCGCCACGCGGCTGATCGCCATGGGGGCCGACGCCCGCAAGGTGCATGTGCAGCGCGCCCCGGTGCGGGCGGCGGGAATCGCCTTCCATCCGCCGGTGCGGGCGCCGGGCGAGCCGGTGCGGCTGGTCTGCGTCGGCCGGCTGCAGGAGAAGAAGGGACAGGCGGTGGCGCTGCGCGCCCTGGCGCGCTTGGTCAACGACGACCCGGGCACGGCGTATCACCTGACCATCGTCGGCGGCGGCGGCCTGGCCGAATCACTGTCGCAGCTGGCCGCCGGGCTTGGGCTGGGCGAGCGAGTGAGCTTCCTCGGGCCGCGCCCCCACAGCGAAATTCTGGCCGAGTTGAGCCGCAGCCACGTCTTCGTCCTGCCCAGCCTGACCGGGCAGGATGGCGACCAGGAGGGCGTGCCGGTCTCGATCATGGAGGCCATGGCGGCTGGTCTGCCAGTGGTCTCGACCCGCCACTCGGGCATTCCCGAACTGGTGGCCGACCGGGTGACCG
>JAFKGN010000197.1 GCA_017307205.1 Caulobacterales bacterium | reverse complement strand
GACCGCCGCGGCGGCTGGCGGGGACGCCGCTTGGGCCGTCATCACTGGCGCAGAAGCCGCAGGCGTCGCCTCGGCTGCAGCTTCCTGGTCAGCCTCCCGGGCGATGGCCATCTTGACGGACCCCATCTCGGTCAGGCCGAGCAGACGGCCAATTCCGGTAGGGTCCACAGCGTATTCGGCGGGAAGCACTACCGTGACCAGAAGGGTCGCGGCGACGCCCACGGCAATAGCGGTGGATCGGAGCAATCTGCTGGCGGTGGGCAGGTCGGCGAGGTCGGGCTTTTGTGTGTTGTACATGGGGTCTGATCTCCGGTCAGGCGACGAAGTAGCCGACGAGTTGGTAGCCGGTGAGGACGAAGCCGGCGGTCATGAGCAGGACATTGGCGGTGTAGGCGTGGGCCCAGAACCCGGAGGTGCGCCGCCAGAATCCCATGGCGATCAGGATCGCGCTGAGCGCCAGGATCTGGCCGAGCTCAACACCAATGTTGAAGGCGACCAGGTTGACGAAAAGGCCGTCGGGGGAGAGCTGGAAGTCCTGCAGCTTGGTGGCCAGGCCAAAGCCGTGGAACAGCCCGAAGATCAGCGTGGCGGCCTTTGTGTTGGGCTGCACCCCGAACCAGCGCTGGAAGGCGCCGAGGTTGTCGAGCGCCTTGTAGACGACCGAGAGGCCAATGATGGCGTCGATCAGGTAGGCGCTGACATTGACGCCCATCAGCACACCTAGAAGCAGGGTGACGGAGTGACCGACCGCGAACATGGTCACATAGAGGCTGACGTCCTTGAGCCGGTAGAGAAAGAAGATCACCCCGAACAGGAACAGCAGGTGATCGTAGCCGGTGATCATGTGCTTGGCGCCAAGGTAGACGAACGGCAGGAACAGGACCCCGGAGCTCTCCTGGATGTAGCCCTTGTCGCCTTCGGCGACGCCGTGGGCGAACGCCTGGGAGACCAGACCGGTCAGCAGCAGCAGACCAAGGCCAAGCCACAAGCGCTTCGACCAGGTTGGCATAGGTGTTGGCGGCATGGAGGATCCTTGGAACATTGAAATCATTGCGGCCCCCGAGAACCGGGGGATTCAGAGCCGCGGCGGTCGCTCGAAGGCCGCGTGGAGGGTCGCCCTGCGCACACGGTGCCGGCGATGAAGGCTACGGCCTCGCCCAGCGCCAGGACGATCCTGGCGCTGGTCAAGGTTCGCGGGGCGGTCGGCCCACGGACACCGGCGCCCGAGGTCATGCCACAGCCTCGGGCGTCGCGCGCTTGTGACCCAAATGGGTGTGCACCAGGCTGTAGAGCGCCGGCAGGACCAGCAGGGTCAGGATCGTCGAGGAGATGATCCCGCCGATCACGACCGTCGCCAGCGGTCGCTGAACCTCGGCGCCCGCTCCGACATTGAGCGCCATCGGGACGAAGCCGAGGCTGGCCACCAGCGCGGTCATCAGCACTGGCCGAAGTCGGGTGAGTGCGCCTTCGCGGATCGCCCGGTCCAGGGGCGCGCCTTCCGCAATCAAACTGCGGATGAAGGTCACCATGACCACGCCATTCAGCACCGCCACGCCCGAGAGGGCGATGAAGCCCACCCCGGCCGAGATCGAGAGCGGAAGCCCGCGTATCATCAGCGCCGCCACACCTCCGGTGAGCGCCAGGGGCACGCCGGAGAACACCACGGCGCTGTCCTTCCAGGAGCGGAACAAGGCAAACAGCAGGCCGAAGATCAGCAGGAGTACGGCCGGCACGACCAATTGAAGACGTTTGGCCGCGGAGATCAGCTGCTCGAAGGTCCCGCCGTAAGTCACCCAATAGCCGGCCGGGACATTTACCTGCGCCCCGACCTTCTGCTGCACCTCGGCGATAAAGGAGCCGAGGTCGCGATCACGGACATTGGCGGTCACGACGATGCGGCGCTTCCCGTTTTCGCGGCTGATCTGGTTGGGGCCTTTGGTCAGCTCGATCGAGGCCACCTCACTCAGCGGCACGAACTGTCGGGGCTGGCCTTCACCCGCCGGCAGCGGCACTTGGAGCCGGCCGATGGCGTCGGTGTTCGACCGAATGTCCTCGGGCAGCCGCACCACCACGTCGAAGCGGCGGTCCCCTTCGAAGATCTGTCCCGCCGTGGTCCCGCCCATCGAGGTGGCGATGACCTGCTGGACATCGTCGATGCTCAAGCCGAGCCGGGCCAGGGCCGCACGGTCGGGGGTGATCTGCAGGACTGGCAGACCGGTGATCTGCTCGGTCTGCGGATCAGCGGCGCCTTCGACACCGCCGACAATCCCCTCGATCTCGGCCCCGAGCTTGAGGAGTTCGTCCAGGTCGTCGCCGAAGATCTTGATGGCGACGTCCGCGCGGACCCCGGACAACAGCTCGTTAAACCGCATCTGGATCGGCTGAGTGAACTCGTACTTACTCCCGGGCACTTCGTTGACCGCGGCTTCCATCTCCTCGACGAGCTTGCCCCGCGGCTTGCGCGGATCAGGCCAGTCCTTGCGGTCCTTGAGCATTATGAAGGTGTCAGCGACCGACGGTGGGACCGGGTCGGTGGCCACCTCGGCGGTGCCGATCTTCGCTACCACCCGCTCGACCTCCGGGAATTTGGAAATACGGGCCTCCAGCGCCGTCTGCATGGAGATCGCCTGACTGAGGCTGGTGCCGGGGATGCGCAAGGCGTGCATGGCGATGTCACCCTCGTCGAGGTTGGGCACGAATTCTGAACCCATCCGCGAGGCGCCGAAGCCGGCGATCGCCACAAGGACGACCGCGACGACCACCATCAGGGTCCGAGCGCGCAAGGCGAAGTCGAGGGCCGGCTGGTAGCCGATCCGCGCCCAGCGCATCAGGAAGCTCTCCTGCTCCTGGACCTTGCCGGTGACGAACATGGCGACCGCGGCCGGCACGAAGGTCAGAGACAGGACGAGCGCGGCGGTGAGCGCGATCACCACGGTGATCGCCATCGGATGGAACATCTTCCCCTCGACGCCGGTCAGAGCGAAGATCGGCACATAGACCAGGGTGATGATCATCACCCCGAACAGGGAGGGGCGGATCACTTCGCTTGAGGCCGAGGCAGCCAGAGAAAAGCGTTCGTCACGGGACAGAAGCCGACCCAAGCGGTGTTGGGCCTCGCCGAACCGGCGAAGGCAGTTTTCGACGATGATCACGGCGCCATCGACGATCAGGCCGAAGTCCAGCGCGCCCAGGCTCATCAAGTTGCCGGACACGCCGAACCTCACCATGCCGGTGATGGTCAGCAGCATGGTGAAGGGGATGATCGCCGCGGTGATCAGAGCCGCGCGGATGTTCCCAAGCAGCAGGAACAGCACCAGGATAACCAGCAGCGCCCCTTCGAGCAGGTTCTTCTCGACCGTCTCGATCGCCCGATCGACGAGATTGGTGCGGTCATAGACCGGTGATGCGGTGACTCCATCCGGCAGAGCCTTGGCGGCTTCTTCCAGGCTCGCTGCAGCGGCCTGAGCCACCACACGGCTGTTTTCGCCAGCGAGCATCAAGACGGTGGCGAGCACGGTCTCGCGGCCGTTTTCCGTCGCCGCCCCGGTGCGAAGTTCCTGGCCCATGCCGACGTCGGCCACTTCCGCGACGCGGATCGGGACGCCGCCCCGGGTGGCGATGACGACCTGGGACAAGTCTTCCCGGGTGGAGGCTTGGCCGGGAACGCGGATCAGATACTGCTCGCCGGATCGCTCGACATAGCCTGCTCCCACGTTGGCGTTGTTGCGCTCAAGCGCCTCGACGACCTCGGCCATGGTGATGCCATAGGCCGCAAGGCTCTCGGGGCGCGGCGTGACGTGGTACTGCCGTTCGTAGCCGCCGATCGTGTTGACCTCGGTCACGCCCTTGGTGTTGCGCAGCTGGGGCCGGATCACCCAGTCCTGCAGGGTGCGCATATCTTCGGTCGTGTAGGGCTGACCGTCGGGCCGCCGAGCGCCGGGCTTGGCCTCGATCGTGTACATGAAGATCTCGCCGAGGCCGGTGGCGATTGGGCCAAGCTCCGGCGTAATCCCGGGCGGAAGCTGGCTGAGCGCGTTCTGCAAACGCTCGTTCACCAACTGACGGGCAAAGAAGATGTCTGTGCCGTCGTCGAAAATCACGGTGACCTGGGACAGGCCGTAGCGCGAGACCGAGCGCGTGTATTGAAGGCCCGGCACGCCCGCCACGGCGGTCTCGACTGGGAAAGTGATGCGCTGTTCGGCCTCGAGCGGCGAATAGCCCGGGGCCTCAGTGTTGATCTGAATCTGGACGTTGGTGATGTCCGGTGTGGCGTCGACAGGCAGGCGCTGGAAACTCCAGACGCCGACCGCGGCCGAGACCAGGACAATGGCCATGACGAGCCATCGGAAGCGGATCGACTGTGCGATGATGCGTTCAAGCATGGTCTGCGCGCTCCCTAGTGGTCATGGCTCGCGCCGGACTTTTCGATGTCCGCGCGAATGAGGAAGGCGCCGTCGCTGACGTACTCGGTCCCGGGCTCAAGTCCACCGAGCACCTCGGTCCACTCGTCGGTGCGGCGCCCGAGTTCGAGCATCCGGACCTCGTAAGTGTCGCCGACCTTGGCGTAGACGACCGTGAAGTCCCGGAAGGGCTGCAGAGCCTTGGTGCGTACCGCGAGCGGGACGCTCCCCTCCCCGACCTGAACAACGCCCTGGACGCCCAGGCCTGGACGCCACACGCCGCCTTGGAACGGCAACTCCACGTGGGCGATGAGTGTCTGGCTGATGGGATCGGCCGCCGGCAGGATGACCTCGATCACACCCATGGCGCGATGACCGCCGGCTTGGCTCACGACCTCGACCCACGCGCTCGGCGTCCTTCGGATAAAGGAAGAATTCCGCGTGCAGCCGTGTCGGATCACCGATGGTCAGCATCGGACTGGTTCCGGCCATCGTTCCCACATTCACCGTCTTGGTCAGGATGACGCCGGAGATCGGGGCGGTGATCGCGTAGGTCTGTAGGCTCTCGCTCGATTCCACGCGCGCCAGGACCTGACCCCGCGTCACGCGCTGCCCAAGGGCGGCATTGAGGCTGACGACCCTCCCCGGGTATCGGGCGAAGACCTCACTCTGGCCTTCCGGTGTGATCTCAACACGGCCGTTTAAGGGAAGTGATTCGCCGAGCACCGCGGCTCCCGCCCGCTCTGTCTTAACGCCGCCAGCCTTGGCGGCGTCTGCCTTGATGACCGTGCGGCCCTCATAGGACTGGTAGGTCCACGCCGAGCGCGCACCGCCTCGCGTGGCGGCGACGCTGACGTCGAAGGAGTGCGGTTCGGAGACGACGCCGGGGCTGGCGAGATAGTCGGCCTCGGGCGTGAAGGTGAAGCGGTCGATCTTCGGTCCAAGACGGGTGAGCGCGATCGAAACCTGGACCTGGCGCGGATCCAGCGGCTTATCCTTCAAATAGGGATAGAGCCGGAACAGCGGCGCAGGGCCTTCCTCGTAGATGGTGACTTCAAGGCTGAAGTCTCCGTCGCGCAGCAGGCGACCGTTGTGCGGGCCACGTTCGTATTCAGCTGGACCAGCTTCGGCGCCGGCTTCGGCTGTCGGGGTCTTGGACCGCTCGCCGCAACCGGTGAGCAACCCGGCGGCGAGGACGAGGGCGAAAGGCGCAATGCGCCAGGTTCGGACGGGCGTCATTAGCGGATCTCCGCGGTTCGGGTTTGAGTGAGGCCAGCCTGACGGCCGGACAGCCGATCAAGGGCGGCCTGATCAAGGTGGTATTGGCGCAGGACGCTGACCCGGCGGGCCCGCGCGTCGGCGAGTGCGCGCTCGGCCTCCGTGACGTCGAGGTAGCTGAAGCCTCCGCGATTGAAGCCTTCCCGCACCTGCTCGACGGACTTGATCGCTGGGGGGATCACTTCGGCGCGGATCCGCTCGGCCTCGGTCGCTGCCGACGAAATCCTCGCGGTCAGCTGAGCGATCTCACGTTCTCTGGCGAGGCGTGCAACCGCGATGTCCGCCTCAGCGGCGGTCCGCTCGGCCCGCGCGCGTTCTATTCCTGACCGATTGGTATCGTAGCGCCGCAGCGGGATCGTGCCGCCGACAACGAAGGCGACGTTGTTTCCGTCGCCGAGGTAACGGATTCCAGCCCGGACGGTCGGATCAACGACAGCACGCGCCTGCTCCACGCGGATATTGGCGATGGCGACGTCCCGTTCGGCCTCGAGGAGCGCGAGGTCCGCGATCGTCAGGCTGGCGGGGACAACAGGTCCCTTGGCTTCGAAGAACGGCTCGAGCGCTAAGCGGAATTCTGGGCCGCCGCCCCAGAACCGGGCGAGCGCGGCGCGGGCGTTGCGGGCGCGGTCCCGTGCCTGGTCCCGAGCGATCTGTGCCTGAGCCGTCATCATATCGGCCCTGGAACCGGCGAAGAGCGGGTCGCGCGCAGCTTTCACCCGCCGCTCGATATCGGCTTGGGATTGGTGAGCGGCGATGAGGCGAGCTTCCGCGATCAGCAGCTCGGCCTCGGCCGCGGTCGCCTCGGCGTAGGCGACTTGGACATCCCGGAGCAGATCGAGCGTGCGCACCTCGCGCCGCAGCCGAGCCACATCGATCTCGGCACGCGCCCGCCCCGTGCGGGCCTCGCGCTTGCCGCCCCGTTCAACGGTCTGCTGATAGCTGACCGTGGCCTCCGTCCGGTCGAGGAGGGAATAGGCGCCGGTGCCGGCGAAATTCTCCAGCTCCACCCCCAGCGTCGGGTTGGGCCGTACCGCAGCCTGACGCAGGTTGGCCTGCGCCGCGGCAAGGCGAGCGTCCGAACCCGCGAGCGTAGGATCCGCCCCAGCCGCTTTGGCAAGCGCCTCCGTGAGGCTAAGGGCTGGCGGCTCTGTCTGTGCCCTCGCCGCCGCTGGGTTCACGAGGTTGAGTGCGAGCGTGGCCGCGATGGCCAGGCCCAGTCGCGCGCTGGCGCGACACCGGAATCTGAATGGCATGTGTCTCTCGAAGCAGGGGTGATCAGGCGCGCGCGGCCTGATTGCCGCGCTACGTCAGGTGAAGACTTCGAGAGGCGCTCTTGGAGGGCGTTCTAGCCCAAGGATCATTCCAGAAGACGGCGGTGCATCGCTGGGCCCACGCAGCGACAGGGCCTGCGCTGAAATCACCGACGTGGCGTCCCCATTAGGGAGCGGAGCAATCTGCGGGCCGTCCCCGTTATGGTGGTGCGAGGGTCCGTCCCTAGATACGTCATCGGCGGCGCTGACCTGCTGCTCGTCGTGATCCACCTGATGGTCGTCGTGGTCGAAGTGGATCTCTACAGCCGAGTGATCCGCCATCTGGCTGTGCTGAACCTGATCCACAGTCGCGATGGTGGATTGCGAGGCGAGCACAGGCGTCAACGCCACGCACAGCGTGGCGAGGAACGTCCTCAGCTTCGTGGCTCGCAGAGCTAGCACTTTAGAACTCCCGATACGCATTACTAGGTTGTGCGGCTTGGCTAAGCAAGACGAACGACGGCTATGTGACTACATGCCCGCCTTCGGCCAATGGTGGTGAAGATCATCGATGACGAAAGGGTGCACGTGCGCTGCGCGTGTGCTGACAGGCTTACCCTCTCCCTCGCGCAGATGCGGATGTTGGGGCGGCAGGTCCGGATGCACGTGTGCAAGCTCGTCAGGGTCGGCAGCGGGCCAGACCTTGAGCGCGCCGACCACGCCGACCAGGCTGACGCCGGCGAGGGCTATGAAGGTTGGCGTCATGCCGTAGGCGGCTCCGAGGGAGCCCGCGACAGTGTAGGTCAACAGCCAGCAGGCGTGCGACAGGGCAAACTGAGCGGCGAAAAGCGCGCTGCGGTCCTCAGGCGTCGCCGGACGCCGCAAGAGCCGTCCTGACGGGGTCAGGACGGCTGAATAACCCACCCCCATGATCGCCCACAGGATCAGCAGCGAGACCCACTGGTCGACGCCGGGCGATACGGTGAGCAGCGCCATGACGCCCAAGGCGCCGGTCAAAAGCCAGGAGGCGGCGACCATAACGGGGCGGTCGCCCACGCGCTCCAACACGCGCGGGAGCAGCAGGGCCGCGACCATCGAACCGCCGCCGAAGGCGGCCAGCGCCAAGGCCATGTCGTCGGCCGGTCGGCCGAGCAGGGTTCGCACATAGACGACGGTGTTGACGATCACCATGGCGCCTGCGGCCGCTGCTGCGAGATTGAGCGCCAGCAGCCCTCTCAGCCTTGGTGTTTTGAGGTAGATGCGAACGCCGCGCGTGGTGCGCGCGTAGATTCCGCCTTCGCGGGTCACGGCCTTGGGCTGCGGGACGATGACAGAGACCACCAAGGCGGCCGAAGCCAGGAAGCCGACGACGGTTCCGCCAAAGAGCCAGTGAAACCCTATGACCGTGAGCAGAGCAGCCGCCAGCATCGGGCTGACCAAGCTTTCCATGTCGTAGGCCAGGCGTGAGAGCGAGAGCGCCCGGGTGTAGCGTTCCTCGTCGGGAAGGATATCGGGGATGGCGGCCTGAAAGGTCGGTGTGAACGCCGCTGAGGCCGATTGCAGGAGGAAGATCAGCAGGTAGACCTGCCAAATCTCGGTGACAAAGGGCAGCATGATGGCCACAGAGGCTCGCACCAAATCCATCGACACAAGGAAAGCTCGTCGCGGAAGCCGATCGACGAAGGCGTTCACGATGGGGCCGACGCCAATATAGGCGATCATCTTGATCGCCAACGCGCCGCCAAGCACGGCGCCCGCGTCCGCCCCGGCCAGGTCGTAAGACAACAGACCCAGCGCAACCGTCGCCAGGCCGGTGCCGACCAGGGCGATCACCTGCGCCAGGAAGAGGTGTCTGTAGGTTCTGTCCGCAAGAACGCTCAACATCACCAAGCCCTCCGTTGGCTCATGACAGCGAGCCTCGGAGAGGCGCCGCGGAATTGCTGGGGGTGTGGCCCTTCCCCTGATCCTTCAACCGCTCGACGCGGCGCTTCAAATCCTTCGACACGATCTGGCGAGCACGAGGTTGCATCTTCCGCCAGGCGCGGATTTCAGGAACGGTTCGACCACAGCCGATACACCAGCCTGATCGACCATCAAAACTGCAGACGCTGATGCATGGATCGCCGGACTTCACGGGTGGACCGCCGCTGGCTGAACCCCAAGAGGCGTTGACGGCGCCTTTCCCTCTTCAGCCCCAACCTTGCGCGGCAGCAGCCGGGCCGAGTTGAGGATGAAGCCCATCTCGGACGCAACGTGAATGAACGCCGCCATCAGGGGATTCAGAATGCCTACGGCCGCCAAGCCTATCCCGATCGCGTCGATCGCGAGCGTGCCGGCGAAGTTCTGCCAGATGATGCGCCGCGTGCGCCTTGCCACCTTGATGGTCTCTACGAGACGGACAAGATCATTGCCCAGCAGCACGACGTCGGCGCTCTCCTGGGCGACGTCCATCCCAGAA
>JAFKGN010000196.1 GCA_017307205.1 Caulobacterales bacterium | reverse complement strand
CTTTTCGATCGTCGCCAGATCGTCGAGCGAGAACGGCTCGTCGCGCGCGAAGTCGTAATAGAAACCGTCCTCGATGGCCGGACCGATGGTGACCTGCGTGCCCGGGAACAGCTCCTGCACCGCCTCGGCCAGCACGTGGCTGGCGTCGTGGCGGATGGTGTCCAGCACGTCGGGCGCGTCGCGGGTCAGAATCTCGAACTTGCCGCCGGCTTCAAGCGGACGCTTGAGGTCGAGCAGCTTGCCGTCGACGCGCACCAGCACGGCCTTCTTCGCCAGCGAGGGCGAAATGCCGGCCGCAATCTCGGCGCCGGTGGTCCCTTCGGCGAAGCTGCGCCGCGACCCATCCGGAAACTCGAGTTCGATCATCCATCACACTTCAGCTTGGCCCGTCTCGGCGCGGGCGCCGGCACGGGGTCGTATCCCCAACCACCCCATGGACCGCACCGGCACAGCCGACGAGCGGCCAGCCAGGACCCGCGAACCGGCCCATGATCAATCATCGCCTGGGCGGCATACTGCGAGCATGTGGGCGAAAAGCGGCACTGCCTGCCGATCAGCGGCGACAACGTCGACTTGTAGGCCCACAGCGCCCCGCGAATGAGGCGCTCATAGATACGGACCGCCATGGGACGGACTCCCCGTTCAGGCGAGCCGCCTGCCCTAGCACGGTCATCCGCGCGACGCCAACCCGCCTAGGTTGAACTGAGAGCGCCGCGGCTAAGGCTTGGTTGAAACAGTTTCAGACCGTGGCGCCGAGGCCAACCTGCCGATCAGGATCGGCGGCACGAGGACGGAAAGACCAGCGATCACAAGCAGGCCGATGGCCGCCGCATCCATCCACCATGGCGCCGGCGCGCCCTCACTGCCGCCCCGCAGGCTGAGGATCACCACCGCCAGGAATCCACCGAGGGTGGCGACAACCACCGGCAGAGGAGCCAGGCCCAGGGCCCAGGGCCGCCCGGCGTCATGCAGGCGGGCGCACATCAGGATCGTGACCGCGGGCATGACCGTCAGCAGGACCAGAAACGTCGCCCGGCCGGGAATCAGCAAGCCGGCCAGTGCGGCGACGAGACAGGCGGCGAGGCCGACCCAGTATCGCCGAGCCTCCAGGCGCATCAGCCCTGAGCCACCCTGGGCCGCGGCTCGGCCTGAATCGTATGCGCCGCCTCGACGACGGCTTCGAAGGCCAGCAGGGTCGAGGCGTGGCGGGCGGGATACTCGCGGATCGGCGCGAGGTCCGAGAGGGCGGAAAATCGCTCCGGCGGCGTCGCCTCACCGCCGGCGAGCAGGGTGCGCAGGGCGTCGCGTCCGGCTTCGAGCTCGGCCACCGAAGCGCCGATGATGCCTTCGCCCAGCACGCCGGCCGCCGCCTGCCCGAGGGCGCAGGCCTTCACTTCCTGCGCAAAGTCGGCGACCCGGTCGCCGTCGAGCACCAGGTCGACCTTCACCCGGCTGCCGCACAGCCGCGAGGTTTTCTCGATGCTGGCCTGGGGCGCAGGCAACGATCCCAGGTGGGGGATGTTGGCCGCCAGCATCAGGACGCGGCCGGAATAGAGGTCGTCGATCACTTCGAGCCCGGAGCCTTCACGCCCCCGAGCGGCTTCATGCCGAGGGGCTTAGGCGCATATTGGTTCAGCGGGATGGGCTTCAAGAGCGTCTTCTTCTTGGCGCTCGCCGCCTCGACGGTCTCGACCGCGGGTTCGGGTTCCGGCGCCGATGCGGCCGGCGCGCCGGCGGCGCGTTGCACCGCCGCCTCGCGCAGGGCCTCGCCCATGGCCAGGAAGCCGGCGCGCAGGGCCCGGCGCTCCTTCTTGGCGATGCGATCCCCCAGGAAGCCGCCGAACACTTCGCCCACCGAGAAGATGCAGCTCGTCGCCGTGAGCGGCTCGATCTCCATGTAGCGCACGCTGCGGGCCCAGCCGCGGGCATGGGTGCGGGCGATGTGGATCTGCTCGTAAGGCACCCAGTCAGCGACGACGCCCTCGACCGTCTCGACCGGACGGCCCTCAAGGCGCTGCTCCAGCCGGATCGGCGCATTGATGCCAAGCTTGCCCTCGACGCGCGGATGCAGCGGGTTCCAGTCCTTCCAGCCTTCCAGATCGGCCAACAGCTCCCACACCTGATCCTGCGGCAGAGGAACGCCGACGCGTTCTTCGATCTTGGTCGCCATCACGCGGGCTCCTTCAGACGCCAGGTGGCCCCGGCCGGTCCATCCATGACCACAACGCCGAGCGCATCGAGTTCGCCGCGGATAGCATCTGCCTTCGGCCAGTCCTTGGCGGCGCGGGCGGCCACGCGCTGCTCCAGCAGCACCTCGACCTTGGCCCGCAAGTCGTCGTCCGCCGCCCCGGCGAACCAGGCGTCGGGTTCGGCGGAGAGGAAGCCCATCAGGTTGCCCGCGGCCAGCAGATCGGCCTTGGCGGCGGCGCGCTCGGCGCCTTTCGACAACTCAAGAATCTTGGCCAGGGCGAACAGCTCGGCGTAGGCCTTGGGCGTGTTGAGATCGTCGCTCAGCGCCTCGACCACCGCGGCCGGCGGCTCGCCCTCGCCGACCTCAATGTCCTGCACGCGCTGCAGGGCGCCATAGAGGCGGTCGAGATTGCGGCGGCTCTGTTCGATCAGCTCCGGCGTCCAGTCCAGCGGCGCGCGGTAGTGGCCGCTGAGCAGCGCCCAGCGCAGCACCTCGCCAGGGACGGTCTTCAGCAGATCGTGAGGGATCACGACGTTGCCGAGGCTTTTGCTCATCTTCTCCCCCGACATGTCGAGGAAGCCGTTGTGCATCCAGTAGCGGGCGTAGCTGTCGGTCCCGTGGGCGCAGCGGCCCTGCGCCAGCTCGTTCTCATGGTGCGGGAAGACCAGGTCGATGCCGCCGCCGTGGATGTCGATCGGCAGGCCGAGCTGCGCCTCGATCATCGCCGAGCATTCGATGTGCCAGCCGGGACGGCCCGCGCCCCAGGGACTCTCCCACACCGGCTCGCCGGGCTTCGACGGCTTCCACAGCACGAAGTCGGCGGCGTGGCGCTTGTAGGGAGCGACCTCGACGCGGGCGCCGGCGATCATCTCATCCAGGTTGCGGCCCGAAAGCTGGCCGTATTCCGGGAAAGCCTGGGTGTCGAACAGCACATGGCCTTCGGCGGCGTAGGCGTGGCCGCGCTCCACCAACTGGCCGATCTGGGCCTGCATGGCGGCGATGTGGTCGGTGGCGTGCGGCTCCAGCGTCGGGCGCAGGGCGCCGAGCGCATCCATGTCGGCGTGATAGGCCTCAAGGTAGCGGTCGGTGATGACCTTGATGTCGACGCCTTCGTCGGCGGCCTTCTTGTTGATCTTGTCGTCCACGTCCGTGACGTTGCGGGCGTAGACCACGGCCTTGTCGCCGTAGGTCTGGCGCAGCAGCCGGAACAGGACGTCGAACACCACGACGGGGCGGGCGTTGCCGATGTGGGCGTAGCCGTAGACCGTGGGTCCGCAGACGTACATCGTCACCCGCGAGGGATCGGCCGGTTCGAAAGCGCGCTTTTCGCGCGTCATGGTGTCGTAAAGCTTGAGCATCAGATCGCTGGGAACTTGCCGGGTGCGGCTTAGGTCCCATATAGCGAGACGTCCCTCGGCTGACCACGGCGGGAGCAAATCCACAGGTCAGGCCGTTTGCGGATGTGAAGGGTGGCACGCGTCATCCCGGGGCCATCGTCCCGGCGCAACTCAGCCCTTGGACCTCTCAGACATGGATGCCTACGCCCGCGACCGCGACCAGATCGGCGCCGACCTCGCTCCCGTTACCCGTCCGAGCCGCGAACAGGCCGAAGAGGCCGTCCGCACCCTGATCGCCTGGGCGGGAGACAATCCCCGCCGCGAAGGCCTGCTCGACACCCCCGGCCGCGTGGTCGAGGCCTATGAGGAATGGTTCAAGGGCTATACAGGCGATCCGGCCGTCGAACTCTCGCGCACCTTCGAGGATGTGCAGGGCTACGACGACATGGTGATGCTGCGCGGCATCGAGGTGGAGAGCTTCTGCGAGCACCACATGGCCCCGTTCATCGGCAAGGCTCACGTGGCCTACATGCCGACCGGCCGCGTGGTCGGTCTTTCCAAGCTGGCCCGCCTGGTCGAAATCTTCTCCAAACGCCTGCAGACCCAGGAAACCCTGACCCAGCAGGTGATCGACGCCATGGACGACGTCCTGCGCCCAGCCGGCTCTGCGGTGATGGTCGAGGCCGTGCACCAGTGCATGTCGACCCGTGGGGTGAAGCACCGGGACGTGAGCACCATCACCACCCAGTTCACCGGCGTCTTCAAGACCGACAAACAGCTGCAGCAGCGGTTCCTCGACCTGACGAACCGCAAGTAGTCAGTCGGCGACCCCGCCGCCCTCGGCGATGGGTTTGTTCTTCGGCGGGGCCTCGGGTCCCGCCGGCCGATGCACCAGAGTGACCAGCACCCAACTGAGCAGCATCAGCAGATACCAGGCGCCAAGCTTCTGGATCGAGACCAGCCGCCAGCCCTCGCGCTGATCGGGATAGACCCAGGCCGAGGTCAGGGTGCCGAGGTTCTCGGCGAACCAGATGAACAGGCTGACCAGCACCAGGCCGAGGATCACCGGCATGCGGCGCGGCTTGTCGTCCGGCGTGAACTGGAACCACGAGCGCCAGAAGATCAGCACCGAGAAGGCGTAGAGGCCGAGGCGGATGTCCGGCAGGTAGTGGTGCGTGAAGAAGTTGGCGTAGGCGCCGACGGCCAGCACCCAGGTCGTCCACTCCGGCGGGTAGCGGATGAAGCGGATGTCGAACAGCCGGGTGATGCGGGCGATGTAGCTGCCGATGCAGGCGTACATGAAGCCGCTGAACAGCGGCACGCCGCGC
>JAFKGN010000195.1 GCA_017307205.1 Caulobacterales bacterium | reverse complement strand
CCAGCCTGCTCACCGTCCAGTTTGTCGATCCCAACGGCCGCGCGTTCGATCCCGCCGCCGGCAGGGACGACGATGCGGATATCGACGACGCCCCCAGCGCGGGCGCCGGTCTGGACCTCGATCCGCGCGAGCGCCTGATCGAGGGCGTCGGGCTCCGCCGCCCTTCCGAACGCGAAAACCTTCACGACCCCATCGGCCGCGAGCCGGTCAGCGAGCTCGTCGCCCAGATCTTTCGCGATCTCGGCCTCACCGCCAACTGGCCGCAGCTATACACCCAGGCCTGGGCGCAGCGCGAGATGGCCAGCGGCGCGGTCGGCAAGCCCCTGGCGGATTTCATTCCATCGCCGCGCTGGGATCCGGAGCTGGGTCCGCCCCGGCGGCCCCGCCACCGAAGCCCATCCCGGCTCACCGTCGTCTCCGACACCTTCCCTGCCCGACCGACGCATTTCGGCGAGCCGCCATCCTGAGACAGCGGCCTGAGACGTCGGCCCTAGGCGGCGACGCCGGGGCCGAACTGCTCATTGGAAGGATTGGTGCGGGCGGTCGGGGTCGAACCGACACTCCTTTCGGAACCGGATTTTGAGTCCCACACGCCTGACGCTAATTATCTGAATATACTCAATAAGTTATTTTGCCACAAGCACCTTTGGAAGCGACTGTGTAAGTCACTGTGTAAGTCCGTCGCCCCGGTGGCTACGAAAATTAGTTGAGTGTCACAGCCCTGTGTCGATCGCACATCGCTACAACGAGAGCGCAGCCCCTCAGTGTGTCGAGCTGGTCTGTTCGCACCATGAGTGCTTGGCCTGAGCCCCTGGGCTAGGAAGGGGCTGGGCGTGAGCCGCATCTACGGCTGCCGGCTATCGCCAGTGTTGAAGAGCGACGTGAGTTGCGAGCGCCACAAGGATCGACCAACCGAAGCTCGTGAGCGTGCCGATGATCACGTACTCGGTGTGGGTCCGGGCACTCCGATCGGAGAAGCGTAAGACCGACTTAGCTGCGAGCATGAAGCCGATACCTTCCGGCTGGCCGATCAGTATGAATGTAAGAATGAGTCCGCGCTCCAGCATGCCGATGTGGGCGCCGCCGCGCGGTAAACCGGCTAAGTCCTGCGGATCGGACCCTGCCGTCGGCGTGGTCGTCGCCGGCGCCGCGGCGGTCGCAGGGGTCGCTGGGGTGGTTTGTGGTGTTGCTGCCGGCGCTGCCGGTGTCGTCGGCATGACGCCCGTTAGGAGCATCTTGGTGATAATGCCCCCGGCCATTACGGCGGCGATAACGCCGCTGGCCATCGCCATGGCCCTGTAAGCGAGAAGTTTCACTTCAGTCGGCCACCAAGCATACCAGCCGTCCGCAACGGCGTTAGGCCGCCAAATCGCAACCGCTGCGATGACCGCCACATGCACGGCTTGGTCTAGTGCGAACGCCGGCAATCCTCCCTTCTTCATGAAATGGACTTTGATGAAGTCCATCGCAGCGTGGGTTCCGGCGACCATGGCCCACACTCGAGGGTCTGCCGAGCCGGTCACTAGGATAGTGACTGTGGCCACGACGGCCACGTGACCGCCGAGCACCCACGGCTTCTCTTTCTTCCTCACCACCCATTCGGGCTGCAGCGGAAAATCTGCCAGCAGGTGGGCTGTGAGCAGGGCAAGGAAGACCTCTAGCATTAGGCCGCCCACCCAGACGTTGTTTTGGGTGAAACAACGCAAATCCGTTGTTTATGTCCAAACATCGCTATCGCGTTGTCCTTAGCGGTAGGCTGCCCTCGTCGTGGCCCGCAACGCTGAACGCCACCTTCTCGATGGACGCCAACAGATCGAGCAGCACGAGCACGCCACCGTCGTTAGCGACACGACTAACGGCCTGCGGGTGCCGGCCGACGGACTTAGCGATGTCTTTTTGCGAGCCGGCCTGAGGTTCGAGGAATTTGAGGGCGACCTCAGCTTGGCTAGGCTGCCAGCGAGAAACAATGAAGTCGCAAGCGGACACCTGGCTCGGCAGCCAATGCAGAGCGCTCTGATCATCTCCAAGCGCGAAGATGATGCCCCGCCGCTGACCCATGTCGTCAAGAGCACGGCCCGACCGAACGAACGCTTCACCGGTCGAACGGGTGATAGCCTTAGGATCAATCATATCGACGTCGCCAACGCCGATCGCGATGCGTGTGTCCACCTCGAGCCTAGAGGCGATCAAGAACGCCTTTAGCCAAACTGCGGTGCGGACCCCCAAGTTCGGATCCCCAACAACAAGCTGCCACGCATCGCCGCGGTAGAAGTCAGGACCGAACACCTTAGCCTTCGACCAACGCTGAGTTGGCGACACCGCTCTAGAAACGGTGGCCCGAGCCGCTTCGAACGTATCGAATGGCAGCTTAGTCGAGCCGACCACGTCGCCCGAAAGGACAGCCACGGTTCTCGAAGCGGACTTAGACAGCGCCATGGCTAGACCTTCGGCTTAGAAGGCACGGTGGCGCAACGCCAAACCTGACGCACATTACCGACCTTCGTGACCGCAGTCGCCACGGAGGGTTGAGTTCCGAACTCTCGCTCCATGCGGCCGTCATACCGCTGCACAACAGCTTCGCTGGCGTAGGCCTTCGGTGTCGCCGGGAAACTGAAGCGATAGTTGTAGTCATCGACAGTGAGGCGCCCCCGGGGGGTCTCCGGGCCATTGGCCCAGGTGACCTGACTGAGCCCCGTGTCGAGCACAAAGACGAGCGCTCCCGCCCCAGGGGCCGCTCCCTCTGGGGAGCAAGACAGTTGAGAGATCGCCGGAGGATCGAAGTCCGGCTTACAGCCGCATAGCACCGCGGCGCCCGCCAGGAGCACGAGTCGAGCGATGATTGGCCGAACCGCAGTCATCCGTTAGTCGTAACCCGCTCAAAGCCAAGCTGGAACCCCACTGGCGCTAGCCATGAGGATCGAGCGGCCGCGCCGCCCTACGTCTATCCGAGCGCCGTAGATCCTCCCGCGACGACGCCCGGGCCGCGCGCTATGAGTTGGCAAGCGCCGCACCAAAAAAGCAGGATCGACTAGTGCAGCACGACCTTGGTCCGAACGAGCTCGGCTACGACGAATTCGCTTATGACGAATCCGACTACGGCATCCCCGACATCGATCCCGCGATCCGCACCAACTATGAAGCTGCGCTGGGCCGGTTAATCCTGGCCCACAACGCAATCGACATTCTGCTGACGCAGCTGCTCGAGCGCTGCCTCAAACGGCTCGGCAACCCGAAGTCCCTGGACAAGCTCGCGCACGGCGATTTCGCGCGTCGCCTCGACAACCTCGCCATGTTGGCCGAGCTCCCGGTCGACCTTCGGATCGGCGCTATTAAGATCGAGGAGATCCGCGACCTCAACCGACAGCGCAACATCGTCGCGCATGGTCACTTCGAGCAAAACCTATACGACGGCGGCAGCTACGAGTTGATCAACAACAGGAAGCGCTACGGCGATTTCACGCTGGAGCGCCTCAACGCCATAACGGCCAGAATGACGGCGCAAGCCTCGCATCTGATGCCCCTCGTGGCGTTCTACGAGGTCTTCCGCGAACTACCACCGGGCTCCCAGCCGGTCGTTTAAGGCCGCGCTCAAGGCCCTTGCACGGAGGAAGGCGACTCCCACCTCAGGCGCACAAGCTTATGGGTTCTGCTTAGCGCTCTCTCCCGCGCTCCGGTGGTCCACGAGACGCGGTGTCGACAAGCGCACGCGCCATAGCTTGGCGCTGGCTTTCCGGCGGCGGCATGGCTTGAACGAAGCGCGCGAGATCGGCTGCAAGCTGTCTGTCCTCAGTGTCTCCGGAGCGGGCCAGAAGCTGCGCTTGCGCGAGATAGGTGGCGCGGATTTTCGCCTGCGCTCGCCCTATAGCTTGCTCCCAAGGCCGTAGTAAGTCGTCGCCCTGGAATGCCGCCTTAGCCGCTTTCCGAAATGCTGCGCGACGCACGGTCGGCACCGATTTCCGGTCGGCGATCTTCCGCACGGCAATGCGGCTTCCTCTTCGACTGAGCCCGCGGGCCCGCCGCGGGGTCGCCTCGGCCTCCACGCCGCGCTCGCGGAGAGCTTGCGCGAAGACCTGCCGCCAGTGTTCGAGGTCGGCCTTCTTAGGGTTCAGTCGTTGCCCATCCCGCCCCTGCGAGGAGACCGTCAGATGGACGTGAGGCCGTGGCGTGTCGGTATGCAGGACAAAGACGTAGTCGTGCCGCCCCTCGAACAGGTCCGCTGCGACCGCACGCGCCGCGTCCCGCAAGGTCAAGGGATCGGCGCCCTCCGGCATCGACAGGACAATCGAATGGCTGAAGGGCCGGCCGCGTCGCGAGACCATCTCCGCCTCAAGGCTCCAATCCTCCGCGAGTTCGGCGACGGCTCGCCGCGAGCCGACGACGCAGCCATCCTGGTCCTCAAGATCGAGCGAGGCGTTGCGACTGATGTAGTCGAGATGAGCCTTCAGATGACCTGCGTCATGCGTCCGACCCGTCACCTTGACCATAACCTCAGGAGCCCGCCGAACGAGCCGTTGAAGCCGGCTTCGCGTCTCGGCCGGTCCCGTCCCAAGCCGGCCTAAGATCGACGTGGGTGAGCGCCTGAGCGGCCGGACGGGCGCCCGCCAAGCGTCCTCGAATCCCTCGACGGTCGAGAACTCGCTCATCCCTCCACCTGCCAGTAGGAGATCACACCGAGCAGGGCGTCGCGGAGGGATCGCAGATGCGCACGCATCTCCCGACGAAGTTCGTCGAGGTAGGTGAGCTCCACCTCGAGCACCCGGCCTTCGAGCACAGCGACGTTAAGCGCCCGCGCGATCTGGTTGATGTTCACCCCGATGCGACGCAGCTCGCCCTGGATCGCGGTGACAGCGGCGGTGTCGGGCTTGGCCAATGTCGGACGCCCTCTGAGACGCGAGCGGACCAGCGCGGCGAGGCGCTCGGTCAACTTCGCGGGCCGAACCGCTAAAGGCTCTGCGACGCCTGCCCCAGGACCGCAAGCGCTCGTCATCAGTCGCCTCAGAGCCGCCGAGCGCCCGCCGCGCGCGGCTGCCCAACCGTCGAAACGAGCGGCGAGATCCTCGCTGATCCGAACATTGAAATTGGTCAATGACGCGCCTCGCGTAACGATCCGCCGCCGCCAAGGCTATCCTGCCCTAGACCACAGCGGGTGGCACAGTCGCCCCGTCGGGCTCGTCCCTGCTACTCGTAAACCTACCCACCCGGCGCGACCTCAGAAGGCCCCTCCCCTCGGCGACCCCGGGCGTCTTCGCGCCCGCCGCCGCTCGCCCGCCGGCCCGAAACGGGCCGCCCCAGCCGGGGGGCCGAGGCGCCTTGAGCCGTGGCGGCGCGCCTCGAACACCTCTATGGCGGCGGCATGTTCGCCGCCGCCGCCGCAGCCCTGATCATCGCCTGCGATGCGCCGTGGGTGCACGACGGCGACACCTTAAGATGCGCCGGCGAACGGGTCGGCCTGTTCGGCGTCGATGCCCCTGAGGTCCGGCGCGGCGCCACGGCCGCCCAGCCCTTCGCCTATGACGCCCGTGACCTCCTGATCAGCCTGACACGGGGCCGGGTCGGCTGCAGGTTCGTCGAGCGTGACCGCTATGGATGCTTCGTGGGGCGGTGCTGGTCGAGCGCCAGCCCGGACGTCAACGCCGCGCTGATCCGCTCGGGATTGGCGCGCGAGTACCACCGCTACAGCCGGGGCCGCTATGCCGACGCCGAGCGGGAGGCGCGACAGGCCCACCGGGGGCTGTGGTTCTAGGCCTCCTTCACCAGGTCTTCCAAAGCCGAACCTTCGGCGTCAGGGCTGCGCCCTCGTCGACCTGTTTGACCGCTCGCAAGAAAGCTCCACGGCTTAGCCTGCACTTTCTCTATCTCGAACCAGCCAAACTCCCCATCGAACGCCGGCACATGCTCGGCGTCGACGAAGCTGCATCGGCTGTTGCCGGCTCCACCGCCCTCGAAGGTGAAGTGCAGGGTCGCACTGCCGGGTCCCCCCTGGCGCACCCGCTGCAGTTTGATGATGGCGCGATCCAGCACCCTGCCGGTCGGGGTTCGATACGGATGGCTCACTGTCGCCTCCTTCACATCGCGAGCAGAAACATGTCGCCCGGCGCGACCGGTCCGACCGCCGCCTCGAGCATGACCCGACGCTCGCCGCAGGCGCAGCGCAGGCGATCTTCTAGATCGACGAGCAGCCGCGCCTGCCAGCGCCGCGAAAGCCAGTAGCCGGTATCGAGGGGCCCCTGTCGGCCGCAGCGACAGCGCGCCCGCAGGTGGCCGCCGGACCCCACGGCCTGGCCGAGGGTGAGGCCGAAACCGCTGAGCGCCCAAAAGGCTTCGGTCGCCAGCGGGCCGGCGGTGACGGGTCGCAGGTTGGACATAGCGACATAAGAACAAATAATGAACGGAATTTGTCGAGTCCAATCTCGCCGACGGGAGTTGGGGGGCGTCAGCCGCCCCCCGGATTTGTCGTCGCCTGCAGGAACTGGCAGGCCTTCTGGGCATAGGCGGCGGCGGTGAAGATGAACCGCCGATCGTCCTTGAGAACCTTCAGCCAGCTGGCGATGTAGTCGGCATGATCGCGCCTCGGTTCGAGTTCGAGCCCGAGATCGGCGCAGAGAAACGCCGCGCCCAGTTCGGCCACCAACTCCTCGCGGGCATAGCCCTCGTCGCCCCAGCGACTGCGACCGAAGTCGCGATCGAGGCGGCTCTTGTGCTTGGTCCAGTGGACGTGCTCGTGACCGAGGGTCGCGTAATAGGACTCCGGATCGATAAAGCTTTCGAACGGCGGCATCTGCACTCGGTCGGCGCCTTCGGCGTAATAGGCGCGGTCGCCGCCATGGCTGACGCTGGACCCGAGGCCGGCGAAGAACGCCTCGGCCTGACCGATCTTCTGGGCCGCGTCGAGCCTCGGCTCGGCCGTAGCGTAGAATTGGGCGGGCAGATCTTCGACCTGTTCGACGTTGAACACCGTGTAGGCCTTGAGGAAGGGGATCTGGCGCTCGATGTCCTCGCCGCCTTCGTCCTGTTCGGTCCGCGTGAGGCGGTTGGCGTAGACCACCGTCGCGCCGTGCTCGCCCTTGCGGACATGGCCGCCGAGGGCGAGGGCCTGGCGGAACGTGATCCAGATTGGCGCGGTGTAGCCTCGCGCCGTGGCTTCCGCCCAGAGCAGCAGGATGTTTATGCCGCTGTAGGCCTCACCGGTCGAGCGCAGGGGGCGGCTGATGCGTCCCGCCAGGTGCTCGGCGGACCAGGGCTTGGTCCAGGGGCGGACACCGGCTTCGAGTTCGGCGACGATGGATTGGGTGACCCGGGTGTAGAGGTCCGGGCGCGGGCTCTCATGACCGCGTTGCATGGCGGCCTCCTTGAGTTTGCAATTTCGGGGACGTCGCGCCCCGCCGGGTTGGCGGGGCGCGGGCTCGTAAGGCCGCCTAGCGCGACCAGATCAGGCTGTGGCCGTCGTCGCCCTCGAAGAGGTTGGCGTAGACCGGGGCCGAGAAGCTCGGATCGTCCAGCTTGACCGACACATAGTCGCGCTCTTCGCGGGACTTCCGCTTCCAGGCGGCGCCGACCTCGGTCTCGCCCGCATAAATGCGGTAGTCGGGAGCCTTGTCGCTGTCGGTTTCGACCGGCCGGATCTCCAGCTTGATGTCGAGGGCCAGGGTCTTGATCGAACCGGTGAAAGCGCCGGTCTTGGACTTGGTGAAGGCGCCGATGGTGGCCATGAGGGTCTCTCCTTGGTTTCGAGCCCGCGCCTATCGCGACCTCGATGGCGATCCCCAGGCCGGGGGGCGCCGACCGACGCAGTCGCCATGACCCGCAGCGCAGCGGAGGACGGCCGGCGGCGGCTTTATTGCCTCGCGAGGAAGACCGTCAGGTCGGGGAAGAAAGTCGTTGCCGGATGTTGCGGCGGTCGGCGGGGCCGCCTTGCGGCCCTCACCGCCCGGACAGATCAGGCCAGAGAGGCGGCATGGGACGGCTCGGCCACCGGGAGTCTCCTCCCCACCGTCGGCTTCACCCCGACCACGCCCGCCCCACCGCCCACGGAAAAGGCCGCGCGCCCTGATGGACACGCGGCCTCGACGGTCACTCGACAGACGAAACCTCAGAGGCTCCGACCGCTTCGCTATGCGGCTTGGGCCGCCTCGACGCCCTCGGAAGCGACCTCCGCAGGCGCCGCCACCGGAGTTCGGAGCAGGCTCGGCAGCCAGCCGGTCCCGGCCACCTGCGCCTCGGCTTCACGAGCCATGTCGGGCTTTTTCAGGCCGCCGATGCGCTCGGCGGCTTCCGCCGACACCGCCTCGCCCACCGCCTCGGCGATGCGCGCCTTGGTCACCCGCCCGAAATAGCTGTCTTGGGTCGCCGACCATGACGCGGTCATGTCGAGGCTGACCGCCTGGGCCAGGGCGTCGGCGTGATCCAGCACCAGCGGCTTGCGGTCGAAGGGGACCCGCAACCCATTGACCGAGAGGCTGGCGCAGTGCGCCAGCAGCTCCAAGAGATCGCCCGCCGAGAGGCCATTGACCACTCCCCACACCTCAGCCGCCGCCTTGGGCAGGCGGGCGGCCCACGCCGCGTGACGCGCATCCACCGTCTTCGCCGCCGCCCGGTCCTCGATCCCCGGTGCGTGAGCCCGGAGGTAGGTGGAGGTCGGCTTGATCTCGAGGCAACCGGCCCGCGCCCCCGGATAGAAGGCCGCCAGCGCCAGAGCGTGGGTCACCGCCACCAGAGCCACAGTGGGTTCGCCGCCGAGGGCGGCGCGCAGACCCATGGTGCGATGGGCGGTGAGGTCCAGCACCAGCCGGTCCGAAAGGGGCGCGGTCTCGTCCTCGACGGTCTCCTCGGGCGGCGGCTCAGGCGCGCCGCCATCCTCGTCGTCCGCGCTGATCACCGGGTC
>JAFKGN010000194.1 GCA_017307205.1 Caulobacterales bacterium | reverse complement strand
GGTGCTGGTCTCCGCCGCCTTCGTGCAGGTACGGCTCGGCCTCCGCCCGCTCAGCGCCATCCCCGAGGATCTGGCGCGGATGAAACGCTCGGTGACCGAACGCCTGCCCGAGGCGCGGGCCAGCGAAGTCGCCCCCATGGTCGCCGCCATCAACGCCCTGGCCGACTCTCGCCAGGCCGACATCGAACGGGCCCGACGGCGCGCCGCGGATCTGGCGCACAGCCTGAAGACTCCGCTGGCCGCGCTCGCCGCGCAGAGCCGGCTCGCCCGTGAACAGGGCGCCGCCGAAGCCGCCGACGGCCTCGACCGCGCGGTGGAGATGATGGCCGCCGCCCTGGAGGCTGAGCTGGCGCGCTCACGCGCCGCGGCGGCCCGTGAGCGCGACGCCGGCGAGCGAGCGGAGCCCGCGGCGGTGGCCGAACGCCCGTTTTCGGTGCTGGAACGTACCGACGACGGCGCCCACCTGATCTTCTCCCAGGATGTTCCCCCGCACCTGACCGCGCCGGTGCCCGAAGCGGTGTTGATGGAAGTTCTCGGCCCGTTGCTGGAGAACGCCGCGCGTCATGCCCGACGGCAGGTGCGGTTGAGCGGCGGCGAGGCCGGCGAGCACGGCCTGCGGTTGGAGGTCGAGGACGACGGGCCGGGCCTGCTGGTCGATCGCGCCGAAGCGGCCCTGATCCGTGGCGCCCGTCTCGACGAGGCCGGGCCCGGCCATGGACTTGGCCTCTCCATCGCCCGCGACCTTGTGGAAGCGACGAACGGCGCGATCACGCTATCGAGCTCCGCACTCGGCGGCCTGCGCGTGTCTCTGGTCTGGGAAAACGCCTAGGCGACGGTCTTCGGCTTGCGCCGCAGACGGGCGAGCCGGCGCAGGCGCCGCCAGAAGCGGGTCTTCTCGGGGTCCGGATACGGCTCGAGGTTCTTCAGGAACTCCTCGGCGCAGGCGCGCCAGGAGAACTTCTCCGCGAAGGCGCGAACGACCGCGCGGTCGCATTTCAGGGCCTCAAGGCAGGCCTCGGCGAGACCGGTTTCCTGGTCGGGCGCCAGGGCCCCGGCGTTGGAGCCCGGGATGATGTCGGCCGGGCCAGGCGCGTTGAATCCGGCGACCGGCACGCCGGCGGCCATCGCTTCCAGGATCACCAGGCCGAAGGTGTCGGTCAGGGACGGGAAGCAGAAGACGTCGGCGCAGGCGAAGTATCGGGCCAGCTCGTCGCCGAACTTGGCGCCGAGGAACTTGGTCTCGGGGTACTTCTCGGCCAGCTCCTCGCGGGCCGGACCATCGCCGATGACCACCTTGGTGCCCGGCAGCTTGAGGCTGGCGAAGGCTTCGATGTTCTTCTCGACGGCCACGCGACCGACGTTGAGGAAGATCGGACGCGCCAGGCCTTCGAACAGGTCAGGCTCGTCCGGACGCTTGGGGCGGAACTGCTCGGTATCGACGCCGCGCGACCAGGCCGAGATGTTGCGGAAGCCGTGGCGGATCAGCTCGTCGCGCATGGTCGGGGTGGCGACCATCAGCCGGCCCGACGGCTTGTGGAACCAGCGCATGTAGGAATAGCCGGCGGCCAGCGGCAGCGGCAGCCGGGCCGAAACGTATTCCGGGAAACGCGTGTGGTAGCTGGTGGTGAACGGCAGCTTCCACTCTGTGCAGATGCGCCGGGCGGCCAGGCCGATCGGCCCCTCGGTGGCGATGTGGATCGCCTCGGGTTCGAACAGCTTGAAGCGTTCCTGCACCGGCTCATAGGCCCCGAGCGCGAGTTTGATCTCAGGGTAGGTCGGCAGCGGGAAGGTCGGGAACTGGTCAGGGCTGACCACGTCGACCGTGTGACCCATGGCGCGAAGCTCGCCCACCACGCGGGTCAGGGTGCGCACGACGCCGTTGACCTGAGGTTCCCAGGCGTCTGTGGCCAACAAAATCCGCATCAGGCGAGCGCAGGCTCCGGTCTAGGCGCAGCGGCGCCGGGCAGTCCAAGGGCGCCGAGGTCCAACGGGGCTTCCGGGGCGTCGGCGCGACGGGCGCGGTCGATCACCGACCACGAACGCATCTTCGACCATTCGAGGATTTCGAGACGACCGTCCATATGCTCCACCAGCGCGGTGCAGCTTTCAACCCAGTCGCCATCGTTGATGTAGAGCACGCCGTCGATCTCGCGCATCTCGGCCTTGTGGATATGACCGCAGATGACGCCGTCGACGCCGCGTCGCCGGGCTTCCTCAGCCACCGAAGCCTCGAAATTCTCGATGAACTGCAAAGCGTTCTTCACCTTGACCTTCAGGAAGGCCGACAGGCTCCAATAGCCAAACCCCATCCGGCGCCGGACGCGATTGACCACCGTGTTCGCCGCCAGAATGGTCCTATAGGCCCAATCCCCAACGAAGGCGAGCCACCGGGCGTGCTGCACCACGCCGTCGAATTCATCGCCGTGCAGCACCAGGAATTTACGGCCGTCGGCGGTCTCGTGGATGGCGTCGCGCATCACCTCGACACCCCCGAAATGGGTGCCCAGGAAGTGGCGCGCGCCCTCGTCGTGGTTGCCGGGGATGTACATCACCTGCACGCCCTTGCGGGCCATGCGCAGCACCTTCTGCACCACGTCGTTGTGGCTTTGGGGCCAGTGCCAGCCGCTCTTCAGCTTCCAGCCGTCGACGATGTCGCCGACGAGGTAGAGCTTCTCGCATTCGATGTGGCGGATGAAATCGAGCAGAATCTCCGCCTGGCATCCACGCGTGCCCAGGTGAATGTCAGAGATGAAGACACTACGATAGCTGCGGAGGTCGAGTTCGGCGTCCATTTGACGTGCCCCATGCCGAATTGCGCGCGTTGCCGCGCTTTTGACCTGATTTCTTGCGCTTTTCGTGAAATCGGGGGGTTGCGCAACAGCTCGTGTTGCGGCGCAATATCGCAGTCGCTAGATCAAGCTAATGTCCGCTAAGCCAAGGCCTGCAAAGGATACGCCCAAGTCGCTCAAGACGCGCGCCCGCATTCTGGCGCGCGCGACCGAGCTGTTCGCCACCGTCGGCTATCATGAAGCGGGTAACGCTGTGATCGCCGAGGCGGCGGGTCTGACCCGGGGCGCCATGCTGTATCACTTCCCCACGCGGGAAGCCCTCGTCGAGGGCGTGGTCGAACACATCCAGCGGGAGGCCGATCGCCTGCTGGAATCCGCCGCCCGCACCCGACCCGCCGGGGCCGATGTCGCGGAGCACGCGATCGACACCTATTGGGAGCTGCTGCACGAGACCCCGCTGGTCGCCCTGCGCGAGCTGCAGGCGGTGGCGCGCACCGATGCGGGCGTCGCCGAGCGCATCGCCGGGGCCTTGTCGGCCTTCGACCGCACCGGCTTCGGGGAGCCGCTTTCGGGCCTCTCCAACGCCGCCGCGGCGGCTCGCCTGCAAACCGGCCGCGATCTCGCCCGCTTCCTGCTCGAGGGCCTGGCCCAGGGCGGCATGACCTTCGACGATGAAGCCCGGACGGGACAGTTGCTGGCCGTGGTCAAACGCGCCGTCCGCGTCCTCAACCGCAAGGGCGAAGCCGCCGATCTTTGGCCGGACGGCTAAAAAGTCGACCCTACAGTTAAGGTTCTATTCGCGGGCAGATTGTACAGCTCGCGGAAAGTCGCGGATTCTTCCGCCAACGAATCAAAAAACTGTCGGTCGAATGGCTCGCTTCTCCACCCTCACCTCGCTGGCCCTGGCCTGTGGATTGCTGGCGGCTTGCGGCGGAGGCGGCGGCGGAAGCAGCGGGCCGGTGAATCCGACGCCCCCGACACCTCCGACCACGCCGACGGATCCGCGCTCGGTCACCAACCCCAGCCTGCCGCTCAATCCGCCGTCCGTCTCCAGCGACGAGTATCGGCGCAACTACGCCCTCGCCGCCGTGCGGGCCGACGCGCCCTACGCCCTGGGCGCCACCGGCAAGGGCGTCACCGTCGCGATCATCGACACCGGCTTCGCGACGCAGGCTCCGGACATGCAGGGCGCCTACAGCGCGGCCTCCAAGGACCTGTACGCCAGCCGCAATCAGCTGGGCGGCGTGGACAGCCACGGCGCGCGCGTGGCCGGCGTGCTGGCGTCCCGCTTCAACGGCCAGGGCACGATCGGCGCGGCCTATGAATCGACGGTGCTCGGCATCCGCGCCGACAACACCGTGGGCCCTAGCTGCACCAACAGCTGCACCTTCACCATGCACGACCTCGCCACCGCGATCGACTACGCGGTCGCGAACGGCGCGAGAGTCGTCAACATGTCGCTCGCCGACGTGCGCACCGATCCGACCCAGAGCGCCGAGTTCGAGGCCGCGCTCACCCGCGCCATCAACGCCGGGGTGGTCTTCACCGTCGCGGCCGGCAACTCCGGCGAGGCTGATCCGGCCGCCCATGCGCGCTACGCCGTCGACAGTCGTTTCCTGGGCGCGTTCCTGGCGATCGGGGCGATGGCGCCCGACAACGGCATGGCCGGCTTCTCCAACCGCGCGGGCGTCACCGCCGCCGGCTACATAGCCGCCCCCGGTCAGGACGTGATCACCGACTGCGACTCGGCTGGAAACTGCGCCTCGGCCAGCGGCACCTCCTTCGCCTCGCCGATCGTGGCGGGCGGCGTTGCGATGCTTCTGCAGTACTTCCCGAACTTGTCGGGTCGTGACGCGGTGTCGATCCTGCTGAAGACGGCGGACGATCGGGGCGAGGCCGGGGTCGACTCGGTGTGGGGCAACGGCGCGCTCAACCTCGCCAAGGCGTTCGCCCCGGTGGGCTCCCAGACCCTGGCCCTGCCGGGTGGGGCAAGCCTCGACCTGCCCGCCGCCTCGACGCCCGGGACCATGCTCGGCGCGGCCTTCGGCGACGCGGTGCTGAGCAGCGCCGGCCTGACCACCGTCATCCACGACGACTACAATCGCCTGTTCTCCGTCGACCTCGCCCAGGGCTACCGCAG
>JAFKGN010000193.1 GCA_017307205.1 Caulobacterales bacterium | reverse complement strand
CCGGGTTGCGGTTCGGATTGAGCAGGCACTGGCGGGTGGTCAGGATCGTACCGAGACCGTCGTGGTCCACGGCGCCGCCCTCGAGAATGAAGCTGTTATTGACCAGGGGGGCGCCGGCGGCGGCGGCGATCTGCTCGGCCACCGTGTCGTCGCCTTCGAGCTGGTACTTGCCGCCCCAGCCGTTGAACTTGAAGCCCATGGCCCGGCCGTCGTCGACGAAGATGGGGCCGGTGTCGCGCAGCCAGATGTCACCGAACTGGCCGCGGACGATCTCGACGCCCGAGCCTTCGAGCAGGGCGCGGGCCGCGCCCTCGGCGGCGTCGCCGGCCACCAGCAGGCGCACGCGCTCATCACCCGGCCCGGCGAGGGCGCGGGCCAGGGCGGCCACCTCGAACTGGGCGGCGTCGAGGTCTTCCTCCCACAGCTCTTCGTGGCTGGGGAAGCCGAGCCAGAGAGCCCGGTGGGGCGACCATTCGGCGGGGACGATCAAGGCCATGGGCTCTCTTAAGACGGAAAACGCGGGGCGATGGAAGGGCCGGTCAGATAGGGACCCGTCCACAAAAAGAAAGGGCGGCTTCTTTCGAAGCCGCCCCTTCCGGACGCTTTGTCGCTGGAGGCGACTTAGAACTGGTACTTCAGGCCGACCTTGACCTGCCACAGCGAGGCGTTGGCCACGCCGTACGGACGGAGCGGTTGGTCGCGGTTGCGCACGCCCGCCGCCGGATCCGTGCCCGCAGCGGTCTGCAGGCCGCTGTAGGTGTAGGAGGTCTGGTTGGCGCAGCTGCCGCCCGGGCCGCCGCAGGTGAGGTTCACCACCGGCACGCCGCGGTAGAAGTCGTACTGTTCCAGACGGCCCCACTTGTTGTTCAGCAGGTTGCCGAAGTTCTCGACCGTGACGAAGCCGAGGAGCTTCGCGCGGGTCGGGAAGAAGGCCGGGATTTCCTGGCTGATGTTGATGTCGACCGTGGTCACCCGCGGCGTACGGAAGCCGTTACGCGGAGCGATGCGGCCGGCGTAGTCGATCAGGCCGGTGTTCTTCAGGAACTGGTTGAAGTTGGCCACGTCGAAGCCCGGCGCGTAGTTCACGCGCGGGTCGCTGGTCGCCGTCACATTGCCCGAGCTGTCCTTCTGCGGGACGTAGAGCAGCGCGTTCGACTTCGCCTGGCGACCGCTATAGGTCGAGACGTAGTTGCCGAACTCGGTGTCCGTGCGGCTCGTCGACGAGGCGTCGAAGGTGTAGCTGAACGGCAGACCCGTGCGGCTCTGGGCGAAGACGTTGATGGTCGTCTTGTTGTCGCCGAAGAACATGCGCTCGTAGGCCAGGGCCATCGACCACTTGTGGCGGATCTCGTAGTCCGAGGTCGCTTCCACCGGGTTTTGGGCGTCGGCCGTGGCGAACCGGGTGTAGCTCGAGTCAGCGATCGAGCTGGTCATCGGGTTACGGTCGGTGGCCTCGGTGTAGGTGTAGGCCGTGTTCATCTTCAGGCCGTCCAGCCAGCCTTCGCGCCAGCCCTTGCCGAGCGAGATGGCCGCCGAGTCAGTGGTGCCGCCGTCCTTCAGGTTGGTCAGCATCATGTCGAAGACGTTGGCGCCGATGGTGCCTTGCGTCGTCGGGCCGTAGACCGGGCGACCGTCGGGGGCCGTGCCGATCTTCTGCGAGCGCAGGTTGTACCAGAACAGCGAGTCCTGGTTGGCCTGGTGGATCAGGTCGAGCTGGACGCGCCAGCCGTCACCCATACCCCAGCGCGTGGCGTCGAGGTCGTAACCCGCCGTGAACGTCGTCTTCCAGGTGCTGGGGATCTTCAGCGCCGGGTCGAGGGCGTTGGTGTTGCCGTTGCCGGGCGTGCCGGTGCAGTTGGCCGGCGCGGCCTTCAGATCGGTCAGGGTGTAGGGACCGGCCGGGCAGACCGCGTTGACCTGCACCACGCCGCTGTTGCCGATCGGGTTCAGCAGCCACACGCCGAGGCCTTGCGACGAGAAGCGGCCGATACCGGCGGCGAAATCGAGCCGGTCGGTCGGGGTCCACTTGGCGTAGACGCGCGGCAGCACGATCGACTTGCCGTCCAGGTTGCCCTGGTTGCTGAAGCCGTTGCGCGACACGAAGGCGGTGTTCAGGTCGGCCTTAGCATCCTGCGTGTAGGTGTCGTAGCGAACGCCCGCCAGGATGGAGAGGTCCGGAGTCACCTGCAGGGTGTCTTCCGCATAGAGGCTGTAGAGGTTGAACGAACCGGCCGCGGCGTTGCGCGCCGCACGGTTGGTCAGGGCCGGCTGTTGGCCGCCGTTCGGCTCGACCGCCGTGACGAACACGGTAGTGCCGTAGCTCGGGCTGGCGATGCCGGCCAGGTAGTCGGCGTAGCTGGCGAAGGTGTAGGCCGGCAGATACTGACGGCCGAAGATGTTCAGGATGTCCTGCTTCTCGATACGACCACCGACGAGGAACTCGTTGTCGTCCATCGAGTAGCGCGCGCGGAACTCAGCCGTGTCGGTCTTGGTCGACAGGTAGTTGGGCTGGCTGTTCAGCTCGGTGCCGAAGCGGATCTGCGGCGTGCCGGCGCCGGCGGTGACGCCGACGAGGTCCGCGACGTTGACCGTGATTTCACCCACACCCGCCGGAGCGTTGGTGGTGCGGATGGTCTCGGTTTCCTTCTTGCCGAGACGAAGCTCGGTGCTGAAGTTGTCGGTCCAGCGCGAGTTCAGCTGAGCCGTGTAGTTCGTGAGGTGCTCGTCCTTGGTGTACTGGTAGCTGCTCAGGCCGATCCGCGGCTGGGTGGTGCTGTCGCCGCCGGCGAACAGGTCGCTGACCGAGCCGTTGAACGAGGCGCTCTTGGTGTCCTGCCAGGTGACGCTCAGGCGCTGGTTGTCGGTGATGTCCCAGTCGATCTTGGCGAGCATCTTCTCGTCGGTGATCGGCGGGGTCGATTGCACCCAGTTGCCCGGGTCGACGCCATACTTGGCCTTGGTGGCGGCCTGGAAGGTGTTGATCGCGGCGGTGGTGATGCGCGGGATCACGGTGCCGCGACCCGAGTCGGCCGGGCCTTCATCGAGGCCGAAATTGCCTTCGTACTTTTCGTACGAGCCGAAGAAGTAGAGGCGATCCTTCAGGATCGGGCCGCCGAGGTTGACGCCCCAGGTCTTCTCTTCGAACTCGGCGACGACGCGCTGTTCGGCGCGGCTGCCGCGGGTCGGGCTGTTCGCCCGGGTGTCATAGTAGTTGTACTTGCTGCCCCGCATGTCGTTCGAGGTCTTGTCGCCGTAGAGGGCGCCGTGGAACTCGTTGGTGCCGGACTTGGTGACCGCGTTGACCGAGCCGCCGATGAAGCCGTTGTTCACGACCGAGTACGGGGCGATCGAGACCTGCATGCCGGCGACCGCTTCGGTCGAGATCGGCGAGCGCTGGGTCGGGTAGCCGTTGTTGTTCAGACCGAAGTCGTCGTTCTGGCGGATGCCGTCGACGGTGATCTGGTTGAAGCGGGTGTTGGTGCCCGCGAACGACAGGGCGTCCTGGTTGGTCGGGTCGATCGTGGCGAACGGATCGAGACGCACGGCGTCCTTCAGGTCGCGGCCGATCGACGGCAGGTTGGCGATGTCGGTGGAGGTGAAGTTCGTGCCCAGGCCCTGGGTCGGGCGGGCGGCGGCCGTGGCGGTGACCACGACTTCCTCAACGGCGGCGCCGCCGCCGAGAGCGACCGTGACCGTCGTCGGGTCGCCGAGCGCGACGGAGCCGACCGATTGCGTAGCGGTCTCGCCCGAGGTGGAGGTCGCACGGACCGAGTACGGACCACCGACGCGCAGGCCGCGGACGGTGAAGAAGCCATCGCCGCCGGTCAGGGTGGTGACGGACGCGTTGGTCGGTCCATAGGTCACCACGACGGTCGCGCCCGCGACGCCGGCGCCGTTGGCGTCAGTCACCTGACCGCGCAGGGCGCCCGTGGTTTCCTGGGCGTAGACGGCGTTGGCCGAGGCCATGGCCAGCACCAGAAGCGCTGCGCCGCCGGCGAGCTTCATTCTTGAATTCATTTGATATCCCCATCAACGAGGCGACGGGCCGCTCAGCCCCCAAGCGCCTCCCGCTCCGTCTAACCGCAGTCAAAGACAGATTGGTGACAGATTCACAACAGCCCGCCCGAGTTTGGTCGCACAGACGCCCAAATTGGAGGCTAGCCGAGCCCCGCGTGGCTGATTCAGGGCGAAGTCGGTAAGAAAACTGGGCGTTTCCGGGGCAATTCCTCCGCGCGAGAAAGACGCGACCGGGCGTCGCAGGCCTCGCCTTCGCCATCACCTTGTGGCTTAAAGGCCACGTTTTTCCAGTCGCATTGCGGGGACGGGCCAAGGTGACGCGTAAACAGGCGGCCAGCGGCGGCGCGACCAGCCCGCACGACGACTCGCGCGCCCTGCGGATGGCGTTGGCGCTGGTGATGGTGCTGACCGTCGTGCGGGTGGCGGCGCTGTTCCTGACGCCGCTCGATCTCTACCCCGACGAAGCCCAGTACTGGATGTGGTCGCGCTCGCTCGCGTTCGGCTACTTCTCTAAGCCTCCGCTGATCGCCTGGATCATCGCCGCCACCACAGGCATAGGCGGCGACGCCGAGGCCTGGGTGCGCCTGGGCGCGCCCGTGATCCAGGGTCTGGCCGCCCTGGCGGTTTTCATGGCCGGCCGCCGGCTGTTCGACGCCACCACCGGCCTCCTGGCCTGCGCCCTCTACGCGACCATGCCCGGGGTGCAGCTGTCCTCGGCGGTAATCGCCACCGACGCGCCGCTGATGCTTTGCGCGGCCCTCACCCTCTGGGCCTACGCCGCCCTGCTCACCGCCGAGGGTCGGGCGCGCCTGTGGCTGGCGGCCGCCGTCGGCGTGATGCGGCAGCCCCAGTGGTTGCCGGTGGAGACCGGGCCCTGCTGGCGGAAGATGACCTTCATGTCCCCCAGCCGCGCACCCGAAAGGCGTGCCCGCGCGAGGCTGGTGCGGCCGCCGCCGTCCACCGGATCGGCGAGCACATCCTGC
>JAFKGN010000192.1 GCA_017307205.1 Caulobacterales bacterium | reverse complement strand
GGCGATGATCGAGACGCGTTCGCCTTCGGTCGCCACGACCTTGTTCGGCGAGCCTTTGCCGAGGAACGGGATGCGGTCGGTCACCGACGAAATCGTCGAGCAGCCGCCCAGCGACAGGGCGACCAGGGCGGTGGCGGCGGCGACCGCGACGGAACGACGGATCATTGAGCGGGTCCTTGCGGGACTTGCGGCAGCCCCTGCGGCATGGGCGGCAGCGCCGCGGCGGCCTTCACGGCGGCCGGCAGCGACTTGGCCGCGCCCGAGTCGATCAGGGACATGGCGGCCTGGGCGCGCTGACGGGCGTCCTCGGTCGCATCCTGGCTCAGCGACAGCACCACGAAGTCGCCGCGGGCGCCGGCGGTGTCGCCGTTCATCAGCTTGGCGAAGGCCAAGGCTTCCCGCGCCGGGGTGCGATAGGGACGCTTCTCAGCGGTCAAAGGCTTCAGTCTCGATTCGAGCTCGGAATACGGGGCCGTATCCATGAGGGCGAAGGCGGATTTGAGGCGCGCCAGATCGGTCAGGATCGGATCCTTGGCGACGGTCGCGGCCTGGTCGAACAGCTTCACGGCGTCGGCGTTCTTGCCGTTGCCTTCGGCCTCGCCGCCGAGCTGCATCAGCGCCAGGGCGCGATAGGCCGGCGGCCCCTTCTGAGAGACTTCGGTCAGGGCCACCTTGGCGGCGGGCACATCGCCGCGCTGAGCCGCTTCGATGGCGGCGGCGTACTTTTCCGACGCCTGAGCGCCGGCCTGATTCTGGAAGTGGTCGTAGCCCCAGTAGGCCAGGGCCCCGATCAGAGCGACCACCAGGAGAACGGCGATCCAAGGCAGGGCCTTGAGGCCCGCAGACTTGAGTTGCTGCGCCCGCAGCTGGTCCTCAACCTCTTCGAAAACATCAGCCACGAATGGGCGCTCCGCATCTCACGCCACGCGGCGTCACAGGGCGCGGAACCTATAGCGTGTCCGAGCGCGCCGCAACGCGTTGAGCGCCCTCTAGAAAGACTCCACGGCGCGGGTGACGCCGAAGGCCAGGGCGGCGACGCCGAGGGCGGCGGCGAGCCACAGGGTCTCGCCCCCGGCCGGCAGCGTGCTGAGGCGATCAAGGCTGATCATCATTCGCCCGACGCCGGAGTCGATCATGCTCTGCGCGTCCGACGACACGGTCGCCACCTCGACGTTGAATCGGCCGGCCACGAACTGCCAGGCCACGACCATGCCGGCGGCCAGACCGCCGACGCCGATCATGATCCGGCGCATCGTCCAGTCGCGGTCCAGCCGCGCGGTGACACGCGCGGCGAAAGCCTCGTTATCCGGGAAGGCAGGCGCCTGGTTGAACAGGCGGCCGAGCTGGGCGTCGAAATCGTCAGACATGACCGAGCCTCGTTGCTCCCAATCCCGCTTCCGGGGCCAGCCTCGCCCGGAGCTTATCCAAACCACGTTTGACATGCGACTTCACCGTGCCGAGAGGCAAATTCAAGGCTTCCGCCGCCTCGCTGTGAGAAAGGTCCCCGCCGTAGCAGAGCGACACACACAGTCTCTCAACGCCCGAGAGCGCCTTGAGCGCCGTGTCGAGGTCCATGCGGCTGGCCGTGCGAGGCTCGTCCAGGGCCGAATGATCTTCTTCGTCCGGCGTCTGGTCGGTGAGGAACAGACGCGCGTCCTTCTTCATCCGCCGCAGATAGAGGCGCGCGGCGATGCGCTTGATCCAACCGGCGAAGGCGCCCTCCCCGCGGAACTCCGCCACCTGCTCGAAGCCGAGGATGAAGGCGTCCTGCGCCACATCGTCGGCCGCGGAGGAGTCGGCGCCCATGCGGCGCACGAGCCCGCGCACGGCGGGTCCATGCCGCCGCACCAGCTCGCCGTAGGCCGCGCGGTCGCCCGCCGCCGCCAGGGCGGCGAGCTCGACATCGTGCAGCGCTGCGGTTTTTACCGCACCCATCTTCTGCCCCTCGCGCTCGAGCCGAACCGCTTAGCGGTCTTTGCTGTTGCGGCCGAAGAACCAGAGCGTGAGGAAGCCGAGCCCAATGAAGCCGGGGATCGCGGCGCCGGACATGGTGCCGTACATCGCGTCCTCGTCGAAATGGGACAGGGCGAAGCTCATCGCCACCAGGCCGAGGGCGAGGCCGATCAGGATGACGGCCCAACGCAGATCGATGTCCGGCCGCTTGCTGGGCTTCACATCGGTTTGCAGAGCCTGGATGACCTCAGGCGGGATCGGCTGACCACGCTCAAAGGCCGCCCGCAAGGTCTCATGCATGCGCGCCCGATCCTTATATTTCAGGACGGTCGGGACGATGATGATCCCGGCGAGAAAGCTGAAGAAGATAAAGGGAACCACGACACCTTCATCCATGGGGATGCTCCTTAGATTTGGGGCCTCCGAACGGCCCGACTTGTCCTGAAGAGGCGCCGGGCGCGGCCAACGGATGCGGCGGCCAAGATTAAGTTTCGGTCATGCGCCTGAAGGTCAGCAAACCGGTGGGGGCCAGCAGCGAGGCGACGATGACCAACGCCACCGTCAGGGAACCCAGCAGCCCGAAATCGACGCGGCGCAGATAGACCTCGATCTGCGGCGCCAACAGCCACAGCAGCGCCGCCGCCCCGGCGACGAAGGGCGCCAGATCCAGCAGTTCGCCGATGAAGCGGCGGCGGGCGACGCCCTGCATCACCGCCAGGCGGAAGGCCGGGTCGCGCTCGGGCAGGTCGTTGTCAGCGAGGAGCGCCTTCAGCGTCGCGTCATCCATGTGCGGCTCCCAACAGTTCCGCCAGCCGCGCCTTGCCGCGCGTCACGTGCGATTTCACCGTACCCAAGGGCGATCCTAGCACCACCGCAGCCTCCGCGTGCGAGAAGTCGGCGGCGAGGCATAGCGCCACGGCCGCGCGCTGTTCCGGCGGCAGGGCAGCCAGGGCCCGCTCGACCGCCAGCCGGGCGTCGGGCGAGGCGCCCTCCCCCCGCTCCAGGTCCTGCGACTGCAGCCAATCGGCGTCGCGCCTCTGGCTGCGTCCGGCGCCGCGCCGGGCGTCCGCGCACTTGCGCCAACCGATGGCGCACAGCCAGGAGCGGAAGCTGGCCTCGCCCCGCCAGGCGTGCAACCGGCCCCAGGCGGCGATGAAGGTTTCCTGGGCGAGGTCGTCGGCCAGGGCGTGATCACCCGCGCAGGCGCGGCGCAGAAACGCCCGCAGCGCCCTCTGGTGGCGGTCCACCAGGCGCGCGAACGCGGCTTCCGAGCCGCGCATGGCCGCCTCCGCCAGCGACCGATCGTCCAAGTCCCCCGACATCGCCCCGTTCCGGACAGGCCCGACGCTTCAGCGATCCTTCCAGACCGAACCCAGCAGGGCGAAGGCGGCGAAGGCCACGGCCAGGGCCGACATGACGATGGCGACGATCTCGAAGGGCGCGCCCGTCTCGTCGCCGAACCGCATGTCCGCGAACCAGAACGAACCGGCCAGCACGCCGAAGATCACCACGCGGCGCCAGTCGGCCATCGGGCCGCGTGGCCCACAGCGGCGGCCGCGATAGCCCCAGTCGCGCTCTTCCGCCGCCGAGGTCACGTTCAGCACCTCCGCCGGCGGGTCCTTGCCCTGGGCGGCATAGGCCTTCAGCAGCTCGATATTGTCGCGGTGGCGGCGGTAGGCGAAGTAGCGCTCCCAGGCGGTGAAGCCGAAGCCCACGAGCGGAAACAGCAGCCACCAATAGTCGCGGAAGAGATCTTCCATCGTCTTGCTCCCCTGGCCGGGCGACCATCGCCGCGACCTGTTCGATGCTTTGTCGCCGCCGACGCGGCGGCTGGATGCAGACGGTCGAACTTTTTTGCGAAGGTCGGACCGGGCCAGGAAACCGTCAAGCTTGCAGCAGACTTTCACCCTCCCGCCGACCGGATGCGGGGCGGATTCACGTCGAACGGCTTGCGAAAGCGGTCGGATGTCGCCAGGGTCGCGCCGCAACCCGTAAGGATCGACCTTTTTGCGCAATACCCTCTTCGCCGCCGTGGCGGCCGCCTGCCTGCTCGCCGGACCGACCGGCGCCTTCTCCCAGACTTCAGAGCCCGACATCAGCGCCGAACGCTTCCGCGCCCACGTCGCCTTCCTGGCCGACGACCTGCTGGAGGGCCGCGAGACCGGCACGCGCGGTCACGAGATCGCCGCCCGCTACATCGCCACCCAGTTCGACCTGATGGGGCTGAAGCCCGGCGGCGAGAGCGGCGGCTGGCTGCAGAGCGTGGGCCTGGCCGAGATCGGCGTGACCGGCGCCGCGCCGACCCTGGTCATCACCGCGCCCAGCGGCGCCAAGACCTATGAGAACGGCGGCCTGGCCATCATCCGCGGTCCGATCACCGGCGGCGACGCCGACGTCACCGCCGACACCGTGTTCGTCGGCTTCGGCATGACCGACAAGACGCTAGGCATCGACGACTACAAGGGCCTCGACGCCAAGGGGAAGGTCGTCGTGATCATGCGCGGCGCCCCGCTGTCGATGGAGAGCGAGTCCGGCGCCCACCTGGTCTCCGAGCAGGCCCGCAACGCCGCCGCCCATGGCGCCGTCGGCGTGGTCTATGTGCGTACCCTCCCGGCCCAGAAGGCCTCGTCCTGGAAGTCGCAGCAGGCGACCGCCCGCTCGGCGCGCACCACCTGGGTGCAAAAGGACGGCGTGCCGTTCGACAGCGCCTACGGCATCCGCGCCACCGCCACGGTCGACACCGAGCCGGGCAATCTGCTGTTCGAAGGCGCCCGCCAATCGCTGGCCGAGGTGCTGGCGCAGGACACCGCCAAGAGCCGCCCGAAGGGCTTCGCGCTGAAGACCAAGGTGACGCTCAAGGCCTCCACCAGCGTGCGCAAGTACACCAGCCCCGAGGTGATCGGGGTGATCGAGGGCTCCGATCCCAAGCTGAAGGACGAGTACGTCGTCCTGATGGGCCACGCCGATCACCTGGGCGTGCGGCCCAACATGCCGGGCGACAACATCTACAACGGCGCGCTCGACAACGGCGCCGGCATCGCCACCCTGCTGGAGGTCGCCCACGCCTTCACCAAGGGCGAGCGGCCGCGCCGCAGCCTGCTGATCGTGGCCAACACCGCCGAGGAAAAGGGCCTGCTGGGCGCGGAGTACTTCGCCCACTACCCCACCGTGCCGG
>JAFKGN010000191.1 GCA_017307205.1 Caulobacterales bacterium | reverse complement strand
CAGGACGAGGGCGGCGATGGCGGTGAGGCAAGCGAGGAAACAGAGGGTGGCGGTGACGAACACCAGCGAGCCGTCGCGCGCGTCGCGCGGCGGGAGCAGGGGGCCTGGGCGCCAGCGGTTGGCGTCGAAGCTCATGCGACCAGCGTCCCGTTCTGGAGACGCAGCACCGGCTGGCGGGCGCGGGCGACGAGCTCCTCGTCGTGGGTGGCGATCAGCACGGTCGTGCCCAGGCGATTGAGCTCGACGAACAGGCGCAGGATGCGCAGGGCCATGCGGGGGTCGACGTTGCCGGTCGGCTCGTCGGCGATGAGGATGTCGGGGCGGGCGACCACGGCGCGGGCGATGGCCAGGCGCTGCTTCTCGCCGCCGGAAAGCGTGGCCGGCAGGGCGCCCATGCGTTCCCCCAGACCGACCCAAGCCATCAGCTCGGCGACATCGGCGCGGTAGGCGGACGGCTTGGCGCCGGCGATGCGCATCGGCAGGGCGACGTTATCGAAGGCCGACAGATGTTCCAGCAGACGGAAGTCCTGGAACACCACGCCGAGGCGGCGGCGCAGATAGGGTCGGTCAGCCGGTTCGACCTGCGAGATGTCGCGGCCGAAGAGTTCGACGCGGCCGCTTGAGGGACCGTGGGCCAGATAGATCAGCTTGAGCAGGCTGCTCTTGCCCGCCCCCGAGGCGCCGGTGAGAAAATGGAAGGAGCCGGGCGCCAGGCTGAAATCGACGTCGCGCAGGGTCGCCGGACCCCGGCCGTAGCGCATCGACACGCTTTCGAAGCGCACGATGGGAGACGTGTCGGCCGCATCTGCGGCGGTAGGGTTTCTGGACATGGAGACCGAAATCGGCGACCTCGATAGGGGAGCGGGAGCGTCCGATTCGTCGCCATGATACTGACCTGCCCCGAGTGCGCCAGCCGCTATTTCGTGGACGACGACAAGGTCGGGCCTGACGGCCGCACCGTGCGTTGCGCCGCCTGCGGCGCCCGTTGGACGGCCTTCCGAGAGCCCGAACTTGAGCTGACCGAGGCGCCGCCGCCGGCCGCGCCTGAGCCCGTCGTCGAACCCGCGGCGGTCGAGGCGACCGCGCCGGTGAGCGAACTGCCGGGCGAGGCCCTGCCCAAGGTTTTCCGCACGAAGGCGACCAACGAAAAACGTGTGCGCGAGGCCGCCGCCACGGGCGTGATCTGGGCCGGCCTCGCCGTCTGCCTGGCGGCGATCCTGGCGGTGGCGGTGGTGTTCCGCGTCGAGGTGGTGAAGCTGGCGCCGCGCACGGCGGGCGCCTACGCCGCCGTCGGCCTGCCGGTGAACAGCATCGGGCTGGTGATCGAGCAGCTGAAGGCCGAGCCTTCGCTGCAGGACGGACGCGCGGCCCTGACCGTGACCGGCGTGCTGCGCAATATCGAGGACCACGAGGTCGTGGCGCCGCCGCTGCGTGTCAGCCTGTTGAACCCTCAGGGTCGGCGGGTGGCGGGCAAGGTGGCGGCCGCCGAAGACCCGCGCATCCCGCCGGGCGAGGAGCGCCACTTCGCGGTGGCGCTGTACGATCCGCCGTCGACGGCCAAGGATCTGGAGATCGGCTTCGTGCTCGACGCCGGGGCCGCCCAGGCGGTGAAGGCGGCGGTGCATACGCCGGCGCACAAGGCCGCCGAGGTCAATCCGCAGCTGCGCGGATCGGCGGAAGGCGATCACGGCGCGCCGACGCCGGAAATCCGCGACGCACAGCCGCTGCCGACCGAGGACGCGCACGCCGCCCCGGCCGCCGCCGAGCATCACTGAGGCGATCGTGCGCGAGACCCCCGAGGTTCTGCTCTCCGAGGCCGAGATCGCCGAGACGGTGGCGCGGCTGGCCGGCGAGATCGCGCCACGCATCGATGACGACACCGTGGCCGTCTGCCTGCTGACCGGCGGGCTGTGGTTCGCCGCCGACCTGACACGAGCGCTCTCACGGCTGGGGCGGCATGTGCGGTTCGACGCCCTGTGGCTGGCGTCCTACGGCGACGAGCGGGCGTCCAGCGGGCGGTGCGAGGTTCGGGCTGATCTGCAGAGGCCATTGGTGGGCCGCCGCGCCCTGGTGGTCGACGACGTGTTCGACACCGGCCTGTCGCTCAGCGAGGCGGCGCGGCTGGTGCGCGACGCCGGCGCCAGCGAGGTGCTGACCTGCGTCTTCGCCGCCAAGCCCTGGCCGACGAAACGGGCGATCGAGCCGGACTTCGTGGGCTGGCAGGCGCCGAACCGCTTCCTGGTCGGTTATGGCCTCGACGCGGGTGGCCGGATGCGCGGCCTGCCGTTCATCGGCGCGATGGACTAGCCGAACACCGCGGCGAGGTCGGCCTCGCCCATGATCCGCCATTCGCCGGGCGGCAGGTCGTCGGGCAGGTCGAGCCCGCCGATGCGGTCGCGGTGCAGGGCGTCGACGTGGTTGCCAATGGCCGCGAACATCCGGCGCACCTGATGGTAGCGGCCCTCGTGAAGGGTCAACAGGGCCTCGGTCGGTGACAGGACTTCCAGTTCGGCCGGCAACAGGGGCTTGTCGTCGCCTTCCAGCAGCAGGCCGCCGGCCGCGAAGACGGCGGCCTCGTCGCCTTTCAGCGGGCGGGCGAGGGTGGCGCGGTAGCGTTTGGCGACATGCGACTTGGGGGCGATGATCCGGTGCAGCAGGGCGCCGTCATCGGTCAGCAGCAGGAGGCCCGAGGTCTCCTTGTCGAGACGACCGACGGTGGAGATCGCGGGATCGCGCTGACGCCAGCGATCGGGCAGCAGATCGTAGACCAGTTCGCCGCTCTCCTTGTGCGAACAGGTGACGCCGAGCGGCTTGTGCATCATCAGGGCGAGGCCCGGCGGCGGGTCCATCGGCTTGCCGCGCACGGTGAGGCGCTGGGGCAGGTCGGGGCTGAGCGGTATGCGTTGGCTGGCGTCCTTCAGCAGCGCGCCGTCGAACACGATCCAGCCGGCCGAAGCCATCTTCTGGATGTCCTTGCGGCTGCCGTAGCCGAGATTGCCGAGCAGGCGATCCAGGCGAAGCGCGCTCATTTGATCGCCTCGAACACCTTGTAGCCGCCGGGCGTCTCCTGCGGGACCACGCGGGTGAAGCACTCCGCCAGAATGGCCTCGTAAGGCAGGTGGCGATTTGCAACCAGCCAGCAGGACTTGCCCTTGCGCAGGCTCTGCGACGCCTTGCGGATAAAGGCCTGGCCGAGAGAACGGTCTTCGTCGCCGCCGTCGTGGAACGGCGGGTTCATGACCACGAAGTCGAGGTTCTCGAGCGCGAGATGGCGCACGTCGGCGTGCTCGAAACGGGCGCGCGGGTCATCGATATTGCGCCGGGCGGCGTCGACGGCGCGGCGGTCGATGTCGACCAGCAGCAGGTCGGTGACCTTCGCCGAGGTCAGGACGGTGCGCGACAGGTAGCCGATGCCGCAGCCGAAGTCGGCGCCGCGGCCGGAGAGCGGCGAATGTCCGGCCGGCAGGTGGGCGACCAGCGCCGCGCTGCCCGGATCGATGCGGTTCCAGCTGAATACGCCGGGCTGCGACCACAGGCCGAGGTCGGGCAGGATCTGCGGGCCGCCCTCGGCGAGAACCTCGTCGAGACCTTCCGGCTTGGCGGCCGGACGTTCGCAACGGCAGATGCGGTGGCCGCCCTTGGGGGTATCCGTCACCTCGCAGCCGAAGGCCTCGAGCTCAGCGCGCAGGCGCAGGCCGCCGGCGTTCTTGGTGGCCAGGGCGGTCAGCTCGCCGCCGGGCTTCAAGAGCCGCAGGGCGTGGGCCAGGACGTAGCGCCGTTCGATGGCGCCGGGCGGGGCGAGCACGACGATGGCGTCGAAGGCCCCGCCGTCCAGCGTATCCATCGACTGGCCGCCGGGCACGAGGGGCGACAGCTGCACCGACCCTTGCGGGACGGTCGCCAGCTTCAGCGGCGGCGCGCCGTAGACGGCGGTCAGGCTTGCCATGGGCCCTGGGTCTCGCGGGCCAGCATGTCGTCGTAGGTCGGGCGCGGGCGAATGACGGCGAAGCGATCGCCGTCGACCAGCACCTCGGGGACGAGGGGGCGGCTGTTGTATTCGCTCGACATCGAAGCGCCGTAGGCCCCGGCGCTCATGAAGGCGACCAGGTCGCCCGGCTGCATCGGCGGCAACGGCCGGTCGCGGGTGAAGGTGTCGCCGGTCTCGCAGACCGGGCCGACCACATCGTGGGCGACGGTCTGGGCCGTGGTCGGCTTCACCGGGCGGATGTCATGGAAGGCGTCGTACATGGCGGGGCGAATGAGGTCGTTCATCGCCGCATCGAGCACCAGGAAGCGCTTGCCGCCATCCGGGCGCTGATGCGTGTGGACCACCGACGACAGCAGGACGCCGGCGTTGGCGGCGATCACCCGGCCGGGTTCGAAGGCCAGCTGCACGTCGAGGCCGCCGAGCGTCTCGGCCAGCATGGCGGCGTAGTCGGCGGGAGACGCCGGCTCAGGATGATTGAAGTAGGGCACGCCGAGGCCGCCGCCGAGATCGAGGCGCTCGACCGACAGTCCCTCCGCCCGCAGCAGCTCGACCAGGCCGCGCATCTTGGTGAAGGCGGCGCGCATTGGCGCCAGGTCGGTGATCTGGCTGCCAATGTGGCAGGCGACGCCGACAGGGTTGAGGTGGGCGCTGTTGGAGGCGTTGGCGTAGAGGCGGGCGGCCTCCTTGAAGGAGACGCCGAACTTGTTGTCGGCCTTGCCGGTGGCGATCTTGGCGTGGCCCCCGGCGGCGACATCGGGGTTCACGCGGATGGCGATGGCCGGGCGCGCGCCGACCTGGGCGGCGATCTCGGCGATGCGGATCAACTCCGGCTCGCTCTCGACATTGATCTCGGCGACGCCGGTCTTCAGGGCGAAGGCGATCTCGGCGTCGGTCTTGCCCACGCCGGAGAAGACGATGCGCTCGGGCGGCACGCCGGCGGCCAGGGCGCGGCGGACTTCACCTTCCGAGACGGTGTCGGCGCCCGCGCCGAGCTCGGCCAGGACGCGCAGCACGTTGATGTTCGGATTGGCCTTCACCGCATAGGCGATGAGCGGCGAGCCGAGCTGCGGATAGGCGGCCAGGGCATCGCGGAAGACGGTGAAGTGACGCCGGATGGTGGCGGCGGAGTAGACGTAGACGGGCGTGCCCACCGCCTCGGCGATAC
>JAFKGN010000190.1:5210-8486 GCA_017307205.1 Caulobacterales bacterium | reverse complement strand
GAGCTCGACTCGTCTTCCCGGGACGCCGCGCATCGTTGTGGCGGGCGCCGGCGCCTTTGGCCTCGCCTGCGCGGTCGCCCTCGCGCGGCGCGGCATGGACGTTGTCGTCTGTGATCCTGGGCGGGTTGGCGATAACGCCTCTGGGGTCGCCGCGGGGATGTTGGCGCCGGCCTTCGAAACCCTGCTCGACCCGCCGTCGGCGGAACATTTCGATCTGTTCTCCGCCGCCCGCGCCGCCTGGCCCGTCTTCGCCGACTCCATCGCATTGCCGTTGGAGCGCTCAGGCGCCATCTGGGCCGGCGCGGACCCCGGGGCGATCGAGGCGAAGCTCGCGGCCATTGGAGCTGGCGGCAAGCGGCTCTCGCTGGCGGATGCTGAAGCCGCGCTGCCGGGCCTGCAGGTCGCGGCGGATGAGGCGGTGTTCACGCCCGAGGATTGGCGGATCGACGCGGCGATGGGGCTGCTGGCCCTGCGCACCGCCGCGATCACGGCGGGCGCCAGGATCGTCAGCCAGGCGGTGACGGCCTTCAAGCCGGGCGAGGTCGAACTGGCGGATGGCCGGCGCATCGAGGCCGACCGGCTTGTCGTGGCGGTAGGGGCGGCGCGGCCGGACCTCGCGCCCGAGCTGGCGAGCCTGACGCCCGTGAAGGGTCACATCCTGCGCTATGCAGCCGGGCCGCGAACGGGACCGGTCGTACGGGCCGAGGGCATCTATCTACGGCCTCACGCCACCGGCGTGGTCGCCGGCGCGACCATGGAGGTTGGGCGCGACGACCTGCTCGTCGACGACGCTGTTGTTCGAGGCCTGGCCGCTCGCGCCACCGCCCTGTTTCCGGTCTTGGAGGGGGCGCCGCATCAGGTCAGCGTGGGGGTGAGGGCCACCACGGCGGACGGCTTGCCGCTCGTCGGGCCAAGCCAGGCGCCTGGGGTGCTGCTGGCGATCGGCGCGCGCCGCAACGGTTGGCTGTTGGCCCCCGCGGTCGCGGAGCTTGTCGCGGCCCTGGCGCTCGGGCGCTCGCCCGGACCGTTCGCCGCAGCCTTCGATCCTGAACGCTTAAGGGCGCGTTAACCATAATCCGGCGATCCCTCGGGCATGGCGGTGAGCAGCATCAGGGGAGTCGTTGAGGCTGCAATTCAGCGCGCCTCGAACGCCACGGGCGTCGACTTCGGATTCCTGATGGGGGCGGCCAAGCGCGAGAGCGGCGGCAACCCGGCCGCCAAGGCCGCCACGTCCTCGGCCTCGGGCCTTTTCCAGTTCATCGACCAGACCTGGCTGTCCACGCTGAAACAGCATGGCGCGAAGTATGGATACGCACGCTACGCGGATCTGATCACCCAAGGCTCTGACGGCCGCTACAGCGTCAACGGCGACGAGGCCCGCAAGGCGGTGATGTCGCTGAAGCTCGACCCGCACGCCGCCTCTCTGATGGCCGGAGAGCTGACCAGCGACCACGCCGCCTATCTGCGTGGACGCATCGGCCGCCAGCCCTCGGCGGGCGAACTCTATGCCGCCCACTTCCTCGGCCCGCAGGGCTCGGCGAAGCTGATCGAGACGGTGGGCGCCAATCCCGGAGCGAACGCCGCCAACCTGTTTCCCGACGCAGCCCGCGCCAACCGGTCGATTTTCTATCGCGACGGTCGTCCTGCCACGGTCGGTGAGGTCTACGCCAACCTGACGCGCACCGGCGGCGCCGGCAGCGCCGTCGGCTCCGCGCCGCCGCAAGAGCAGGGCTTCGTCAAATACGCCTCGGCGCGCCAGATGGAGCGCATGCAGCAGCAGCAGGCGATGGTCGATCTGATCCTGCGCGGCAGCCAGAGCCCGGACGGCGGCGGCGGCGTGGGCCAGCGGCTTTCAGGCTCGCTGTTCTCGTCGGAGATGCTGCGCGTGCTCTCAGAGGCCCGCGACGACCGCTAGGCCGAAGCCAGCCTAGGCGCTGAGGCGGCGACGGACTGACGATCCTCCGCGCTGGCCTCGGCCACCGCACGGGCGACACCCCCCACCGTGACCGGCTTGCGCAGCACGGTGTCCGCGCCGGCCTCCAGGCATTCCGTCGCCTCGTCGGCGTCCCCGCCGATCACGGCGATGATCGGAACGCTGCTGTTCTCGCCCGGCAGCGCTCGGATCGCAGCGGCGGCGCCGGCGCCGTCAAGCTCCGGCATGCGGCCGTCGATCATCATCAGATCGAAGGGGCAGATACGGGCCAGCTCAACCGCCCGCACGCCGTTGTGGGCGTGGACGACCTGATGGCCCAGCTGCTCAAGAATGGCCCGCAGCATGGCGGCGTTCAGGGCGTCATCCTCGGCCACGAGCACCCTCAAGGGCGATGACAGGCTGACGGCCCCGGAGTCGCGCGTGGGCGTGCTCGGCAACTCCACGCGAAGCGCGCTGGCTTCATACGGCAGTTCAAGCGTGAAGCAGCTGCCGACGCCGAGGGCGCTGCTCGCGTTCAGGCGGCCGCCCATCAACTGGGCGAGATGGCGCGACAACGAAAGGCCCAAGCCTGCGCCCGGCACGCCCGCGCCGGTGCGTTCGACGCGCCGGAAGGGTTCGAACGCCCGCTCAAGCTCGTCGGGCGAGAGGCCCGGTCCGGTATCGGCTACGTCGATGGCGACCATGTCGCCGCGCCGCTCCAGCCGCACCTCGATGCGGCCCCGCGTGGTGTATTTCACGGCGTTGCCGATCAGGTTGGCGAGGATCTGCCGCGCACGGGCGGGATCCGCGACAGCGGCGCCCGCTTCCCCGTCGAGGGCCGGGTCGGCGTGCACGGTCAGCTCCAGGCCCTTGGTCAGGGCGTGCGGGCGATCCAGCAAGGCCAGGTCGTCGACCAGTTGCACCGGATTGAAGGCCTCGCGCTGCACCGCCAAGCGGCCGGACTCTGCGGTCTCGGAATCGAGCGTGGCGTTGAGCACCGAGATCAGGTTCTGGGCGGCGTCGAGGGCGGCGCTCAGCTGCTCGCGGGACGGTGCGCCTCGGCCGCCGCGGCCGGCGGCGGCGGCCAGCACGTGGGCGACGCCCGTCAGGCCGTTGCGGATCTCATGGCTGAGGGTGGCGACGATGTCGGACTTCGACCGCGCCATCCGCTCGGCGGCCTCCAGCGAGGCGGCGCGCGAGGCGATCAGGGTCTCGCGATCTTCCGCGAGAACGAACTGCCGGCGAAGCAACCGGTTCATCACCAGGCAGAGCGCCAAGGTCAGGGCCAGGGCGCCCCAGGCGATCGCGCCGTAGCCCGTGCTTTCCGGTCGGGCGTAGAGGGCGATCAGCGGCCCGGCGGCGGC
>JAFKGN010000190.1:0-5166 GCA_017307205.1 Caulobacterales bacterium | reverse complement strand
GCGACTGGGCCGACCACCAGCAATCCGGCCAGCGTCGGGGCCGAGAAGAAGCAGCAGGCGGCGGCGCCCGCGACGGCGATCATCAACACGGCCTCGCGCGCCGGACCGGCATGGTCGCCGACGACGGCGATCTGCACGATCGCTACGGCCCACAGAAGACCGCCGAGCAGTTGGACGCGGGTTCGCCGGGCCGGATCGGCGGCCTGGGGCGTACGCAGCCAGTTCACCACGGCGTAGAAGGCGCCCCAGTTGATCGCGAAGATCGCGAAGCTGGCGGCCATCCACAGGGCGTTGGGCGAGAACGACCCCGCCCAGACATAGACCGGAAGGCAGACGGCGAAGATGCCGAGCGCATAGGGCAGCAGGCTGACTTGCGCCTCGAGCGAGGGCAGGGAGACGGCGCGACGCGCGCTGCTCATCGGATCGGAATCTGGGGACTGGGGCACGACAAAGGGGTTCCGCGACGACGAATCCCTTCATAGGCGGCAGCGGGTTTGCGGCGGGTTACGCAAGGTCGTTAACGGTCAGGGTAAAGCCCTGTTAAGCCTATTGGGTGATCATCCAACTGGCGGATTCTTCCAGGGCTAGAGGGGCATGGCCACCACGCGCATCGCGCTGACCGACGGCGATATACGCACCCTGGTGAGGGGGGCTACCGCCGACGAGCGGGCCCTCGCGGCGCATCGCATCTGCCGCACCATCGAAGAACGCGAATTGACCGACGAAGAGCGCCAACTGGCGCACGATATCCTGCGCGTCATGGCGGCCGACGCAGCGGAACTGGTGCGGCGCGCCGTCGCCGTCACCCTGCAGGCCAGCCCGGCGCTGCCGCGCGACGTGGCCCTGGCCCTGGCGAAGGATATCGAGAGCATCTCCCTGCCGGTGCTGAATTTCTCGCCGGCCTTCACCGACGACGATCTCGCCGAGATCGTGCGCGTCGGCGGTCCCATGCGTCAGGTGGCGATCGCCAAGCGGCCCCAACTCTCCGAGCGGGTGGCAGACGCCATCGTCGATCAGGGCGACGAGCTGGCCGTTCAGGCCGTGTGCAGCAACGACAACGCCGCGCTGTCGGAACGATCACTGCAGTCGGCCATGGAGCGTTTCGCCAAGTCGGAACAGGTGCTCGCGGCCGTCGCCTATCGCAGCGTCCTGCCGCTGTCGGTCACCGAACGCCTGATCGACATGGTCGGCGACGCGGTCCGCGACCACATCCTGGATCATCATCGCATTTCGCCCGAGCTGGCTCTGGAGATCGCCGTCGGCTCGAAGGAGCGGGCGACCATCGATCTGGTCGACCAGGCGGGGCGGGCCGCCGATCTCAAGGCCTTCGCCACGCACCTGCGCGCCGCCGGGCGCTTGAATGCGTCCTTGTTGCTGCGAGCCCTGGCCCAGGGCCACATGGGCTTCTTCGAGCATGGCGTCGCCGAATTGGCGGGTGTTCCCCACCACCGCACCTGGCTGATGATCCATGACGCGGGTCCGCTTGGCCTGCGGGCGATCTACGACCGGGCGGCGCTGCCCAGCCGACTGTTCCCGGCCTTCCGCGCCGGGGTGGACGCCTATCACGGCATGGATTTCGATGGCCGGCCGGGCGACCGCGAGCGCTTCCAGGAGCGCATGCTGCAGCGGTTTCTCACCCAGCCGCATACCGCGGCGCGTGAAGACGTCGACTACCTTCTGGAAAAACTCGATCGCCTGGGCGCAAGCGCCGCCGAGCAGCGCGTCGCCGGCTAGCGGCTACTGCGCCGCGTCGGGACGGGCGCGGGTGACCTGACCTTCGAGTTCGGCCGCCAGGGCCGCGCCCACCGGGTGGGTCTCCGATTTCACGCCGTCGCGCACCACCGCCTTGATGGTGTTGATGTGGGCGTCGACCAGTTTCATGGCCCCGGTCGGGATGGCGCCGTGGTCGTCGAGCAGCTTGCACAGCGAGCCGGCGATGCGGCTGACCAGCGGGAACTCGTAGGTGGACCCGAGGCCCTTGAGGTCGTGGGCGCGCAGGTAGAGCGCCTTGGCGCTGTCCTGCGTCAGGCCGTTGGCTTGAATCTCCGCGCGCGCGGCTTCCAGCTTGCTGATTTCATCGTTCAGCCATTCGCCGAAGTTGGCGGACAGCGACTTCAGCGCCGCTTCGGCCTTGGCCAGGGCCGCCAGGTCGATCCCTCCGCCGCCACCCACCTTGAGGCGGAGCATGTTCGGCGCCGGAATGATCTCAACGTCCGGTTGGTCGACGGGCGGCTTGCTCAAGGGGAGCCTCTATCAGGGCGGGAACTTTACGAGAATTTACCCTGGTCCCGTTAACAAAAAGGGCAAAAGCCCGTTTACGACGAGAACTGCTCCGCCAGCATCCGCTCCTCCAGGCTGCGCCCAGCATCGAACAGCATGCAAAGGCTGATGGCCCGGTCCTCGACCACATGCACGGTCAGCACATCGCGAACCTCGAAGTTGTCGGCCACGGCGCTGACCGGCCGTTTCTCCGCCTCCAGCACTTCGAGGCGCACCCGCGCGGTGTGCGACAGCAGGGCCCCGCGCCAGCGGCGGGGCCGGAAGGCGCTGATCGGGGTCAGGGCCAGCACATGCGCGTCGATCGGCATGATCGGGCCGTGGGCCGAGAGGTTGTAGGCCGTGGAGCCGGCCGGCGTCGCCACCAGGGCGCCGTCGCAGATCAGCTCCGCCATCCGCACCTTGTCGTCGATGACGATGCGCAACTTCGCCGTTTGCCTTGTCTGCCGCAGCAGGCTGACCTCGTTGATCGCCAGGGCGGTGTGGGTCACGCCGTGGGCGTCGAGCGCGGTCATGGCCAGGGGGTGGATCAGCGCGCGCTCGGCCTGATTGATGCGCTCGAGCAGACCGTCCTCGGCGTAGTCGTTCATCAGGAAGCCGACGGAGCCGCGGTTCATGCCGTAGATCGGCGTGCGGCTGGCGAGGCTGGCGTGCAGGGTCTCCAGCATCAGGCCGTCGCCGCCGAGGGCGACCACGGCCTCGGCGTCTTCACCGGCGTCTCCGTAGCGCGCGATCAGACGCTCCCGCGCCTCCTGGGCCTCAGGGCGGTCGCTGGCCGTGAAGGTCAAGCGCTGGACGGGGGAGGGAGGGGCGATGCGCGAAGCGGGCATGGCGGGAAACAGCGCTGAAAGCCTGTCGACTGTCAAACGCAGCCGCGCGCCGGAGGATCAGCCGGTCAGGGCCACGGCCTGCTTGAAGGCCATGCCGGCGAGGTCGTCGGTGAACGGGCCGAACACGCCGATGGCGCGCCGCTCGCCATCGTCGCCGCCGCCGGGCCGGTCGGCGTTCAGTTGGCGAACCAGGCTCAGCATGGTGCGGAAGGCGCTGCGGTCGACGCCGACGGCCACCAGGGCCAGGGCCATCAGCTCCGGCTTGTCGCTGTCGATCGCCTGGCGCACTTCGGTGGACTCGAAATCGCCCAGCACGGCCAGCGCCTCGACGAACATGTTCAGCCGGCCTTCGCGCAGTGCGCGCAGCAGGTAGCTGGGGCGCAGTTGCTCGGCTTCGTGCAGCTTATGGATCAGGGCGCGTTCGGCTTCGGTGACCGACTGCCGGGCGCGACGCGCGTGCAGGGTCCAGTGGGTGGCGCCGTCACGGCTGGCTTCTTCCGTCGCGGTGCGGATGGCGGCGTCCAGGGCGGCGCCGTCGATACGGAAGCGAGCGACCAGGGCCGCGCGCAGGGATTCGCCGACCCACGCATACAGCCGCTCGGCGACTTCGCTGGTCAGGCGGGGGTGGCGGGCGAGGGGCGAACGCAGCGCCGCCACCTCCTCGGCCGCGTCGACGAGGCGCAGCATGGCGTCGTGCTCGATCTGGGCGGTGTCATTGCCGGCCAGGGCGGTCATCACCGCCGGGTCGCCTTGGTCGACGATCGCCTCGACCACCGGCGCTCCGAGGCCCGGGCGGCGGGCGACGGCGATCTGGTGTTCGACCGTGGCCTTGATCAGGATGTCGATCAGATCCTGGTCCTGCAGCAGCGGACTGGCGGCGATGATCGGAGCGGCGATCTCGATCTCGTCGACCGCCAGGGCCTGCAGCATGGCCTTGGGCGCCCAATCGGCCTCCGCCAAGCGGTCGGACAGGCGTTGCCGCAGATCCCGCTCGGCGTCGCCGACCAGGCCCAGGAACAGGCTGTCCATCATTTCGCGAACGACCGGCGGCAACGCCCGCCCCGCGTCGTCGTTCTCTTCCGACAGAGTCAGGATCGCTTCGAGCAGACGGATGCGATCCGCCGGATCGCGGCTGTTGGCCAGGGCCGTCATGTATTCGAGACCCGCCACGGGACTCCTCGACGCAGCATAGTTAAGGTGAGAGTGGCCGCGCCGCATGAAAAGAGGCTTAAGGCCCGGACGGGAAGGAAAATTCGCCGATGACCGACCCGGCGACGCGGGCGCCGACGGCGTGAACAGGATCGCCTGGAGAGCCGCCTTCGCTATCGGCGGTGCGCTCGCGCTGCTGAACGCGTGGCGGCGCGCGGATGAACTGCTGCAGGCGCTTCGGCTGGCGCCCCGGCTGACGGATATTTCGGCGGGAGTCTGGCTGCTGCTGGCGGCGAGCTTGCTCAGCGTCGTGCTGTCGCTCGTCGCCCTGATGATGGCCTGGCGGGCGCTGCAGGCGCGGCGCCTGCGTCCGATGCTGATCTGGCTGGCGGTCGGGGCCGCCGTGGCCCCAGCGCTCTTCGAGGGCGCCGGGGCTCTGGCCGAACGTCTGGGCTGACCTACTTCGGCTTTTCGGCCTTGGCGGCCTTCTCGGCGAACAGGTCGCCGAAATAGTCCTTGGCGTACCAGCGGACCCGCTGGTCGGCGTCGGCCAGGTCGCGGGCGACGAGATAGTTGATCTTGGCGAAGCGCGCGCCCTGGGCCCAGCGGATCGGCAGCTTCATGTCGTCCGACGGCTGGTGGTAGTTCTTCTCGAAATAGCTGTCCCAGGCCGCCTGGCCGCCGTTCTGCATGCCGGTGGCCAGCATCACGGCCGGAATGCCGGCCTTGACCAGGGCGTAGTGGTCGGAGCGGACGAAGATGGTCTGCTCGGGCATCGGATCCGGCGAGACGGTGACGCCCATGGTCGCGCCGGCCTTGCGGAAGGCTTCGCCCAGGGTCGAGTGGTCACCGCCGTAGGCCACCACGTCGGTGAAGTCGTACATCAGCATCGGCATGTCGAGGTCGATGC
>JAFKGN010000189.1 GCA_017307205.1 Caulobacterales bacterium | reverse complement strand
CGACCTGGTGCTCGGCGCGCCGAGCTATCGCCGCGAGATGCAGCACCTCTATGTGCCGCATAAGGCCTACGCGAACGTCTGCGGCTCGGACCTGATCCGCGGGCAGGACGGCGCCTTCGCCGTGCTGGAGGACAATCTGCGGGTGCCGTCCGGCGTGTCCTACATGCTGGCCAACCGCGACGCCGCGCGCCGCACCTTCCCCGGCACCTATCGCGCCGCCAACGTCCGCCCGGTCGAACGCTATCCCGACCTGCTGCTCTCCACCCTGAAGTCGATGAGCCCCGATTGGCGGCCCGATCCGCAGGTCGTGGTGCTGACCCCGGGGGTCTACAACTCGGCGTACTACGAGCACGCCTACCTCGCCCGTATGATGGGCGTGCTGCTGGTCGAGGGCCGCCACCTCGTGGTGCACGACAACATGGTCTACATGCGGACCACCACGGGCCTGCGCCGGATCGACGTGATCTATCGCCGGGTGGACGACGACTTCATCGACCCCCTCACCTTCCGCCGGGACAGCGGCCTGGGCGTCGCGGGCCTGTTCAACGCCTACCGCGCCGGCAATGTGGTGATCTGCAACGCACCGGGCACCGGCGTCGCCGACGACAAGGCGGTCTATGCCTATGTGCCGGACATCATCCGCTACTACCTCGGCGAGGACGCCATCCTGCCGAACATCGAGACCTTCCTATGCCGCGAGCCGGCGCAGCTGAGCCACACGCTCGCGAACCTCGACAAGCTGGTGGTCAAAGCGGTCGGCGCCTCGGGCGGTTACGGCATGCTGGTCGGCCCGCACGCCACCCAGAAGGAACGCGATGAGTTCGCCGTCGCCCTGAAGGCCGATCCCGCCAACTACATCGCCCAGCCGACCATCCAGCTTTCGACCGCGCCCTGCCTGGTCGATGGGCAGATCGAGCCCCGGCACGTGGACCTGCGGCCGTTCATTCTCTGCGGCGAGAAGATCGTGGTGACGCCAGGCGCCCTCACCCGCGTCGCCCTGCGGCGCGGCTCGCTGGTGGTGAACTCCAGCCAGGGCGGCGGCTCAAAGGACACCTGGGTGCTCGGCGATCCGAAGGCTCCCGCCGAACCGGAAGGACGTGTCGTCCCATGATGCTCGCGCGGGTTGCCGACAGTCTTTACTGGATCGGCCGATACATAGAACGCGCCGAGCACCTGGCGCGGCTTTCAGACGTCATGCTCAACGCCACGCTCGACCAGAGCGACAGCGGCGCCGAGGCGGCGCAGATCGCCCTCGCCGCCGTCGGCGACAGTGCGACCCGCAGCCTGTAGCCGCTCGAAGCCGCGTAGATGCTGGTGCTGCACCGCACCGACGACAACTCGGTGGTCACTTCGGTGGCCCGCGCCCGCGAGAACGCCCGCCAGGTGCGCGACCAGATCACCACCGAGACCTGGGAACGGCTGAACATCCTCTACCTGCGGGTGACCGGCGATACGGCCAGCGCCGACTTCGCGGAGAACCCCACGGGCTTCCTGCACGAGCTGATCTCCGACGTGCACCTGTTCAAGGGCGCGGCCGAGTCGACCATGAGCCACGGCGACAGCTGGCGGTTCCTGATGGTGGGAGTCTATCTCGAACGGGCGCAGTTGATCGCCCGCCTGCTGGAGGTCTGCTTCGGCGAGGGCCGCCGGCGCAGGATCACCGACCACATCGCCCTGATGAGCTCGCTGCGCATGGCCTGCGCCCTGGAGCCCTATCTGCGCACCTACACGGCCGAGATCGAGCCCCGGTTCATTCTGGAGTTCCTGCTGTTCGACGAGGACTTCCCCCGCTCCATCCGCTTCGCCACCGCGCGGATCGAAGAACACCTCGACCAGATGACGCGGAATACGGAGGACGGCGGCCGCAGCGGTCCGCACCGCATCGCCGGCCGCCTGAAGGCGCGCCTGCAGTACGCGGACCTTGAGGAGCTGAGTGTCCAAGGGGCCAGCGGTCTTCTGGCCACGGTGGTCACCGAATGCGCCCGCATCCACGAAACGATCTACGAGACCTTCGTGGCCTACCCGCTTGAACTTCGCCTGCCGGCTTGAGGCTTCGATGCTGCTCGAAATCCGACACGTCACCCAGTACCACTACGCCGAGCTCGTGCGCGAAAGCGTGATGGAGCTGCACATGCAGCCGGCCAAGACCGGCCAGCGGCTGGTCAGCTTCGAGCTGGACCTCGATCCGGCCGCCCAGGTGTTTTCCTACGTCGACGCGTTCGGCAACGCGGTGCACCACTTCGACGTGCCGCAACCTCACGACCGGCTGAACATCATCGCCCGCTCGGCGGTGGAGACCCTGACCCTGCCGCCGCTGCCGGAGGCGCTCGACTCCGGCGAATGGGATCGGCTGCGCAGCGACTTCGTGCGCGGGGAATGCTTCGACTTCCTGGCCCCGCACGGCTTCGCCACCCCGAGCGACGCGCTGAAGACCTTTGTCATCGAGCGCAAGCTTGACGATCTGCGCCGCCACGACCCGTTGAACGCCCTGCGCCAGCTGAACACGGCGATCTACGAGGCCTTCGACTACCAGCCCGGCGTCACCGAGGCCGATAGCCCGATCGACCTGGCCCTCGCGGCCGGTCGCGGCGTCTGCCAGGACTTCGCCCACATCATGATCGCCATCTGCCGGTCGTGGGGCCTGCCGGCGCGCTACGTCTCCGGCTACCTTTTCACTGACCGGGACGCGGGCGACCGCTCTGATCCCGACGCCACCCACGCCTGGGTGGAGGTTTTCCTGCCCAGCCTGCGCTGGACCGGCTTCGATCCGACCAACAACGTGATGACCGGCGAGCGGCACATCAGCGTCGCGGTCGGCCGCGACTACGGCGACGTGCCGCCGTCACGCGGCGTCTACAAGGGTGAGTCCGAAAGCCAGTTGGCGGTTGGGGTGCAGGTCCGCAAAGCCCGCGCGGCCCTGACCGAGCCCGAATACATGCGGCTGGCCCGCCCCGCCTTCCACGGCGGCCGCCGTCGCCGCGACGACGACCGTCAGCGCGAGCAGCAACAGCAGCAGCAACAGCAGTAGGCGTTACGCCACCAGGGCGGCTTGCCCGCAGCGCAGGCCGTTCACCTGCACGTCGGCCTCGCCCAGCTTCACGCCGACCAGATCGAGCAGAAGGTTGACCACGCCGTCCAGCGGCGCGCCGACGGGGGCCAGCAGCGCGGCGACCTGCTGGGTAAGGCCGCCGAGGCCAAGGCCCAGCCCCGCCACCTGCAGGTCGAGCTCCAGATCGCCCAGCAGGGTCGAGACCGTCTTGGAGACGATGTTGCTGGTCGAGACGCTCTTGATTGCGCCGGCGTCGATCTCGGACCGCGAGAAGCTGACGGTCTTCCACTGCGCGCCGCCGAGGTCGACGTTGGCCTGGCCTGTCACCTTGATCAGCGGGATGCTGACGAGGGTCGCGGCCTTCTGGGTGAGCGCCGTCTTGAAGTCGTTCAGCTTGGCGGTGTTGATCTCGGCGATCGCCAGCTTGCCGACGCTGGGCGCCACCGCGAGGCTCACCGAGCCGTTGGCGCACGAGAGGCTGGACAGCTTCGCTTCCGCCGAGGCGACCTCGACCAGCAGAGGCAGCTTGACCTGGGCGATGCCGAGCGCCGCCAGGGCGCCGGAGCCGCCGACGTTGGCCTCGAGGTAGAGGCGGGTCTGCGCGGTGCGCACCACGATATTGTTCTTGTCGGTGATGGCGATCCACGGCGAGTTGGCCGGTCGCTCGCCGATCGCCAGCCAGACGTCGACGTCGGCCACACCGGGGACGCTGGCGCCCAGGTCGAGCTTCACCTGCCGCCCCTCCTGCCCCAGCGACAGCACCGCGCCGGCCAGGTCCATGGCCGAGACGTTCACCTTGGCCGAGTTGATGCCCGCGACATGGCTCTGGTGCGCATAGGGACCGAGGTCGAGAAGCGCGCTGAGCTTGACCCTGCGGCCGACGTCGGCGGCCGCGGCGATCTTGTTGATCGACTGCGCGGCGGCGGTGTTCCCGCCTGCGCTCAGTACATCGCCCAGCGCGGCCAGGGCGGTGGGCAGGGCGACGTCGGCGTCGAGCGCGCTGTCGAAGCTGCCGAGACCGAGGTTGGCGCGGGTGCGCAACGCCTTCACGTAGGCCAGCAGGTCCACGTTGGCGTTGGCGAGCCCGTTGTAATCCATGACCGTCAGGTTCACCTGCCCGCCCAGCAGGGCCGAGATCAGGGCGTTGGCGATCCCGCCGTTCAGCGACGCCAGGCGCGAGCCGATGGAAAAGCTGGCGAGGTCGGCGCGAGCGGCCGTGGCCGTGCGCGTCACCGGCACGGACGAACGTCCGAGGACGGCCTCGCCGAAGTACAGCGGGGCCTGGGCGGTGAGGGTGACGCGGGCGGCGTCCGGATCGACGGCGCCGGCCGTGAAGCGCGCGGCAGGCGCCACCGCCGGATCATTGGCCCAGTGGCCAGGCGTGGCATTGGTGGTCAGGTCGCCGGTAAAGCCGTTGGCGCGAGCGGTCGCCTCGGCGGCCGCCGTGGCGCGAGGCAGGTTCGAAGCCGCAGCGATGGCGGCGAGGTCCGCCGCCCCCTGCAGCTTGCGGCTGTACAGGTAGACCGAGCCAAGATCGACGGCGAGCGCTGCGCTGGCCAGCAGCATGGCCATGGAGGCGGCGGCCATCACCGAGACGGCGCCGCGATCATTCTTCCAGATCCCCCCCAGGACCATCAGTAGCCTCCGAGTCTGACCGTGGCGCTGCGTGTGATGGTGGCGGATGGAAGGGGCACGAGACCCTGGAAGATCCAGAACGGAGCCTTGGTCGCGTCATAGGCGACGGCGACGCTCAACACCTGGTCGTCGCCCGTGACGGTGGCGGTCACGTCCTGCGCCTTCATGAAGGGATAGTCGGTCAGCTCGCTGGTCATCGCCTGGCTGGCCAGTTGCTGACGCTCGGTCTGGGTCAGGCCGCCGATGGCGACGCGGGCCGCGTCGTTGGCCAGCTGCTGCAGGCTGTGCGAGAGCCAGAAGTAGCCGCCGTAGGACAGAATTCCGATCAGGAGCACCACCAGCATGGGGCCGATGATCGCGAACTCGACCGCCGCCGCGCCCGACTGGTCGGCGAAAACTTTCCTATGGTTGCGCGCCCGTACAAGCATGACCATAGGTTGTGTCCAAGGTCATGAATCTCTCGTAAATTGCGCGTGCGACTTTTCGCCTATAGCGGGTAAACGTGCGCCTTGCGGACGGCCAGGGTGATGGGCTCACCAGCCT
>JAFKGN010000188.1 GCA_017307205.1 Caulobacterales bacterium | reverse complement strand
CGCGCGTCACGCCGATCAGCTGCGAGCCCACCGGCGCCACGCCGCGGATCGACGAACCGGTGACCACCACTTCTTCAACGGCGGCGCCGTCCTGCGCGAACGCATGCCCGCCTGACAGGAGCGCCGTGACGGCGACCCCCGCGGCCATCGCGGCTTTCAGGCCGCGTGTTCTTGAATTGCCTGCAAACATCAAACTAGCACTCCCCATCGTTTTTTCTCGACGCCACGACGGCGCCGTTCATGCCCATTGCACTGGGGCTCGCCCAACCCTCCGGTGCGGAAGGGGCCGAACGCGCGGATCTGCAATGAGCTCGCGCTTCCTCCGACGGCGTGTTTCGCCGTTCGTTAGGGCGCATCCTTGAATAGACAGCCCCTCTTCAAAGAAATCGCACGATGGGTGCAGAAATGTCCAGTCACATTTCCGCCCTAATGAGCAATGAAAAAGATGATTGTCCTTCGATTTACATAAAGTCGACGATGACAATCAGCGTCGATGAATATATCTATTTTCACATACTTCTGGGCGAATGTGTCTGTTTCGACATGTGGCCGCGGCGCTGTCACAGTTTGAAACTTTAGCCCTTGCGTGAAAACGACGTTCATCGAAGCATGGCCGCATGAACGAGCGCAGCCCCCGCATCCTGATCGTGGACGATGATCCCGAGTTGCGGGGCCAGATCTCGAACTATCTCTCCGAGAAGGGCTTCCTGGTTTCCGTCGCGACGGATGGTCCGACGATGGACGCCTGCATGTCACGCGAGACCATCGATCTGGTGGTTCTCGACCTTGGCCTGCCGGGCGAAAGCGGCATTTCCATCTGCCAGAGGGTCAGCCGCAAGGGCACGCCGATCATCATGGCCAGCGCCGCCGGCGAAGAGGCCGACCGGGTCATGGGACTCGAGCTCGGCGCCGACGACTATCTGGCTAAACCGTTCAGCCCCCGCGAGCTTCTGGCCAGGGTGCGCGCGGTGCTGCGGCGGCAGGAAATCTCCGGCGCGAACCGGGGCGCGCTCTTTCACTTCGCCGGATTTATCTACGATCCCGTGCGGCGGCATCTCATCGCCGGCGATGGCGCGCAGATCCCCCTGACCGGAGGCGAGTCGTCGATCCTCGGCGCCCTCCTGATCAACGCGGGTCGGGCCATGACCCGTGAAGAGCTGCTCAGCGCCAGCCAGAACGACACTTTTCCGGATAGCCGCTCCATCGATCTCCAGATCAGCCGCCTGCGGAGAAAGCTAAGTCTCTACGGAAGAGACGACCTGATCAGCACCCAGCGCGGCCTTGGCTACAGCCTGGGTTGTGACGTCCTGCGGAAATGAAAAGCTTCCAGTCCCTGTCCCTCGGGATGCAGGTCTTCACGATCGTCCTGATTACCTTCGTGGCCGCCCAAGCCCTCACGATCTCCGCAATCGTGATAGCGCCACCACCGCCCTCGTCGATGTTTACCTACGCACAGGTCGCGAGTGCTCTCAAAGGCGACGCAGGCGACTTCGCCAGGCTGCGACGCCGCACGGTGCGCAAACTTCCCGCCGACATGCAGCTTCCGAACCACCCCGCCGAGATCACGGGAGCGACGCGTGTCGCCGAGGCATTGGGGGTCGGCGCCGGGAATGTCAGGCTGCGCCTCCGATCATCTCCCGTCCTGGTCATCCTGACTTCGGGGCGCGCTCGGTCAAGCTACTGGAGCACGGCGGATGGTCGTGTCGGCCGCGTCGATCCCAAGGGCGGGTCGGCCGAATTTGTGTTCCACCTCACCGCCGAGCCGCACCGACGCATCCGGACAGAGACGATCAGGGGGCAGTTCGTCGCGGCGCTCAAGCGCCCGGACGGCCAGTGGGAGATCGTCACCCCGAACCCCGAGTACGAATGGGTTAGGCGACTGGCCATATGGGTGGCCGGAGGCCTGGTGATCATCGGGCCGCTCGCGTTCTGGTTTTCCCGCAGCATCAGCGCGCCGTTGCGAAGACTGGCGTCCGGCGCTGACCGTCTGGGGCGCGCCCAACAGGTAAACCCGCTTGAGATTTCCGGCTCGTCCGAGATCGTCGTCGCGGCGCGAGCCTTCAACGCCATGCAGACCCGCATCGCGCGCTTTGTCAGCGATCGCGTGGGGATGATGGGCGCGATTTCCCACGACCTGCGAACACCGCTCCAACGCATGCGATTTAAGTTGGAGAAGGCCAGTCCTGCGATGCGCGAGCCGTTGCTGTCCGACATTCAGCAGATGGAGCGCATGATCGACAGCGTCATCACCTTTATCCGCGAAGACAGCCAATCCTCCCCGCGTCGGCGTGTGGACCTGGGGTCACTGGTAGCCTGCGCCGTGGATGACGCGACCGCCGCCGGCGCAGAAGTGAGCATGTCGCTCGACGCCGCCCTAGCCGTCGAGGCGGATCCGGTGGCCCTTCAGCGCCTGTTCCAGAACCTCATAAGCAACGCCGCCAAGTACGGCGGTCGCGCGGAGGTGAGTATCGAAAGGCGCGCCGGTGAAGCGTGTGTGACCATCGACGACGAAGGGCCGGGCCTGCCCGCCTCCGAGCTCGAGGCCGTGTTCGCCCCCTTCTATCGCAGCTCCACCGCGAGTGCGTCATCAGAGGGGATCGGGCTTGGACTCGCCATCGCGCGATCGATCGCCCGAAGCCACGGTGGGGATATCCTGCTGCAGAACAGGGCCCGGGGTCTGAGAGCCATAGTGACGCTTCCCGTCGCTGACGACTGACGTCGGCTCGCCCGCGCCCCTTAGACCTGCCCGACCGTCTTCAGTCGTGCGCGGGGGTGGATTTCGTTCTGGCTCATCACCACGGTCTGGCCGCGGAAGCGCTCGATGATCGAGCGGACGTAGGGGCGCACCATCGGGCTGGTCAGCAGCACGGGGCTCTCGCCGGATAGGGCGGCGCGTTCGAACGACTCGCGCACGCCGCGGATGAACTCCTGCAGGCGCGAGGGGGCCAGCGCGAGTTGCTTCTCCTCGCCGGGCCCAATGAGGGCGTCGGCGAAGGCCGCTTCCCATTCGCCTGACAGCGAGACGATCGGCAGGGCGCCGTCCTCGCCGCGGTTGGCCCAGCACAGCTGGCGGCCGAGGCGGGCGCGGACGCTTTCGACCAGCGAGCCGACGGTGCCGGAGCTCGGGGCCGCCTCGCCGATGCCTTCGAGGATCGTCGGCAGGTCGCGGATCGAGACGCGCTCGCGCAGCAGGGCCTGCAGCACGCGCTGCACGGTGGTGGCGGTGACCACCGTGGGGATCAGGTCCTCGACCAGCTTCTTCTGCTCGCCCGGCAGGTCCTTCAGCAGCTTCTGCACCTCCGAGTAGGAGAGCAGGTCGGCCATGTTGTCCTTGAGGATCTCGGTCAGGTGCGTGGTCAGCACCGTCGCCGGATCGACGATGGTGTAGCCCCGGAAGGTGGCTTCCTCGCGCAGGCTGTCGTCGATCCAGGTGGCGGGCAGGCCGAACGCCGGCTCGCGCATGTGTTCGCCCGGCAGCTCCACCTGGCCGCCGCGCGGGTCCATGGCCATCAGGTGACCCAGCCGCACCTCGCCGGCGCCGGCCTCCATCTCCTTGATGCGGATGGTGTAGCCCTGGCTGGGCAGGCGCATGTTGTCGAGGATGCGCACCGGCGGCATCACGAAGCCGTACTCGGCCGCCAGCGTCTTGCGCAGGGCGCGGATCTGGTCGGTCAGGCGGCGGCCGTCGAGGTCGTTGATCAGGCTCAGCAGGCCGTAGCCGATCTCGATCTTCACATCGTCGATGGCGAGGGCGTTGGAGATCGGCTCTTCCTCGGGCTCGGCGGCGGTCATCGGCTGGATGACCACTTCCGGCTTCTGCGCGTCCTGCGCGCGCTTCCAGGCCAGGGCGCCCGAGGCCAGGGAGATGCCCGCGAACACCACCACCGGCATGCCCGGCACCAGGGCCAGCACGCCGGCCGAGGCGCTGACCATGCCCAGCGCGACCGGGTTCATCGCCAGCTGGGTGACCAGGGCCTTGTCGGCCGAGCCTTCGACGCCCGCCTTCGAGACCAGGAAGCCGGCGGCGATCGAAATGACCAGGGCCGGGATCTGGCTGACCAGGCCGTCGCCGATGGTCATGATCGTGTAGGTCGAAGCCGCCTCGCCGATCGGGATCTTGTGCTGGATCACCCCGATCAGGATGCCGCCGACGATGTTGATGGCGGTGATGATCAGGCCGGCCACGGCGTCGCCGCGCACGAACTTGCTGGCGCCGTCCATGGCCCCGAAGAAGGTCGATTCCTGCTCCAGCTCCTTGCGGCGCTTCTTGGCCTCGTCCTGGTCGATCAGACCGCTGGAAAGGTCGGCGTCGATGGCCATCTGCTTGCCGGGCATCGAGTCCAGGGTGAAGCGGGCCGCCACTTCGGCGATCCGGCCCGAACCCTTGGTGATGACCACGAAGTTCACCACCAGCAGGATGGCGAAGACGATCACCCCGATGACGAAGTTGCCCTGCATCATCAGCTGCCCGAAGGCGTGGATGATGGCGCCGGCGCCCTCGGTGCCTTCCTGGCCGTGGCCGAGGATCAGGCGCGTCGAGGCCAGGTTCAGGCCCAGGCGGAACAGGGTGGCCACCAGCAGCACCGTCGGGAAGGCGGTGAACTCGAGCGGCTTCCTGATGAGGATCGAGGTCATCAGGATCAGCACGGCGCTGGTCATCGACAGCGCCAGCAGGATGTCCAGCAGGAACGGCGGGACCGGCAGGATCAGCAGGACGACGATGCCGACGACGCCGAGCGCCAGGCCCACCTCGCCACGCAGCAGCGCGTTCATCGCCCCGCGGGCGTTGAACGCGTTGGACGGTGCGGAAAGCCCGACGTCAGCCATGCGGCGTCACTACTCCTGAACGGCCGATCAGGCCGCGCTGGCGCCGGACGCGCTGAGGCCGGCCTGGGGCGCGGGCACCGAGATGCCGGCTTCGGAATACTCCTTCAGCTTGTTGCGCAGGGTGCGGATCGAGATGCCGAGGATGGTCGCGGCGTGGGTCCGGTTGCCCAGGCAATGGCTGAGGGTGTCGAGGATCAGTTGCTGCTCCACCTCGGCCACCGTCTGGCCGACGAAGGAACGGGCGGCGGCCTCGGCGGCCTGGCTGGCCGCCTGGGCGGTGCGGGCGCCGGCGTCCGGGGCGGCCAGGGGCTGGCCGTCCGGCAGGCGGATGGCGTCCTGTTCGATCTCGCCGCCGGTGGAGAGCAGCACCGCGCGGTGCATGGCGTTCTCCAGCTCGCGCACGTTGCCCTGCCAGCGATGGTGGGCCAGGCGGCGCTTGGCCTC
>JAFKGN010000187.1 GCA_017307205.1 Caulobacterales bacterium | reverse complement strand
CCGTCGCGACGGCTGGCGACGCGGGCGCTGCCCTGCCAGTGGAACTCGATGCGCGAAAAGTCGGGCCCCTGCCACGTGCGCACTTCCAACGCCCCGCGCGCCGGCGCCTTCGCAGGCGCGGGCGCGGCCGCCCAGCCGGCAGGCGCGGCAGTCGCAACGATGCAGGCGGCGGCGACCCCGGAGCGAAGGACCTTGCGCAGGTTCATGGATTACCCGGCGGGCGGCGGCGTGGCCGCGGCGGGCGCGGCCGGGGCGGCGGGCGTCGTCGCCGGAGCGGCGGGCTTAGCGGCCGGCGCACGGCGCGCCGGGGCCTTCGGCGCGTTCTGGGCGGTCTTCACCGGCTTGTCGGTCGCGGGTGCGTCGATGGCGGCGGTCTTGGCTTCCGCCGAGGCCTTGGCCACGGCGAACCGCTGGGCCAGCTTCTCGGTCAGGGTCTTGGCCTCCACCGGCGACATGTTGGCCAGGATCATCGAGAGCGTGCGCTCCTTCAGCTTGGCCGCGATCGGCAGGCGCACGCTGTCGTCCAGCACGCTGAAGCGGACGGCGGCGTCCTTGGCCTTCATGGCGGAGAACACGGCCACCATGCGGTTGACCTCGGCCTCCTGCTGCTGGTCGACCTGGCCGAGCAGGCCGGAGATGTCGCCCTTCAGGGTGGTCAGGGTCTTCAGCTTGGCGTCGAGCTTGGCCTCGGCGGCGGCCAGCAGCTGCAGCTGCACGTCGGTGTCGCTGGCGCGCTGGTCCAGTTCGGTGCGGCGCGCCTGCAGGCTTTGCAGGATGCGCAGCTCGGCGGGCGACAGCCCGGCCTGCTTGGCGAGGTCGGCGGCCGACGGGGCGCAGGCCAGCGGCGGCTTCGCCTCGGCGACCTTGGCCAGGGCGCCCGCTTCCGGCGGCAGCTCGGCGGTTTCCTTCGGCGCGCCGTCGGGGCCGAGCTCGGCCTTCTCGGCCTCGCCCTTCTTGCCCGGGGTCACCTTGGCGGCGGCTTCCTCGGCGAAGGCGCGCGCGCCGCTCATCATGTCCGGCAGCGACTTGGCGCCGGCCAGTGCATTAACGGCAAGGACGCCGCCCACGGCGACGCCCACCAGCGGCAGAATGCGGGGAATATTTTTCATCGGCGGCCTCCGGCCAACGCCTTGAGGGTCACGCCCTCGAACAGATCGTCATCGACGCTCGCACGCGAGCGGGTGGTTTCCACCGGCGCCAGCCGGGCGATCGCCGCGGTCCGTTCGACCGGCGAATTGATCCGGGCCTCCAGCGCCGCGCGGCGGGCGTCGAGCTCGGTGGGGACCGGGCGCGCCAGGCGCTCGTCCAGCTTGGAGATCAGGGCGCGGGCCCGTTCCATCCGCTCGCCCAGCGTCTCGGCCGCCTCGTCGGTGGCGGCGCGAAGATCGGCCAGGCCCTGCTCGGCGCGCATCGCGGCGGCGTCGAGGTCGGCCACGGCCTTGGTGAAGCCCTCGTGGCTGTCGCGCAGCGTCTTCAGCCGCTTGTTCAGGCGCGCGCCCATCATCAGGGCCGCGACCAGCAGGCCGGCGAGAACAAGGTTCAGCGTTATGGCGATCAGGCTCATCAGATCTTCTGCACGGCTTGTTTGGCTTGCGGGGTCAGCGGCGCTTCGCAGCGCACGGCGATATGTTGATTGCGGCGGCCCATGCGGCCGCGCGTCAGCGAGATCGGGCCGGCGCGCAGCTCGATCAGGCTGTCGGGCGTGGCGTTCAGCATCAGGGTGTCACCGACCTTCAGCTCCAGCACCTTCTTCAGGCCCATCTGCTGCTCGTCGAGCACCGCGCGCACCTCGGTCTGGGTCGTCCAGAGCTCGGTGGCCAAGTGGCCTTCCCAGATGTTGTCGCGGCCGAACTTCTCACCCATGAACTGCTGCAGCAGCATCTTCCGGATGGGTTCGAGCGTGGCGTAGGGCAGCAGCAGCTCGATGCGGCCGCCGCGGTCTTCCATGTCGATCCGCAGCTTCACCAGGATGGCGGCGTTGGCCGGCCGCGCGATGGCGGCGAAGCGCGGGTTGGTCTCCAGGCGATCGAGCGTGAAGCTCACCGGCGTCAGCGGCTCGAACGCCGCTTTGGCGTCCTGCAACACCACCTCGACCATCTTCTCCACCAGCACCCGCTCGATGGTGGTGTAGGGGCGACCTTCGATGCGCATGGCCGCCGTGCCGCGACGCCCGCCCAGCAGCACGTCGACGATCGAATAGATCAGGTTGGAGTCGACCGTCAGCATGCCGAAGTTGTCGAGCTCTTCGGCGCGGAACACCGCCAGGATGGCCGGCAGCGGGATCGAGTTCAGATAGTCGCCGAAACGGATCGACGAGATGTTGTCGAGGCTGACCTCGACGTTGTCGGAGGTGAAGTTCCGCAGGCTGGTGGTCATCAACCGCACCAGGCGGTCGAAGACGATTTCCAGCATCGGCAGGCGTTCGTACGAGACCAGCGCCGAGTTGATGATCGCCCGGATGCCCGTGCGGTCGGCGTCGCCGTCGCCCGAAAGGTCGAAGCCCAGCAGGCTGTCGATCTCTTCCTGGTTCAGGATCCGCTCGGAGCCCGGCGCGCCCTCGTCGTCACCCCACGAGGGGGCTTCCCCGCTCTCTCCGGGCGGGTTTTGGGCGGCCCACTGGGCCATCGCCGACTGGTCTTCGGTCTCGTCGGCCATGCTAGTTGACCAGCATCTCCTCGATCAGCACCGCATTCACCTTCTGCGGCGCCGCCACCAGGTTCACGCGGCGCAGGATCTCCTGGCGCAGCTGATAGCTGCCTTGGCTGCCGGCCAGGTCCTCGGGACGCAGCTCGCGCAGGAAGGTCTGGAACATGTCCTGCAGCCTGGGCATGTTCGGGGTCAGGTTCTCGGCCACCTCTTCTTCCGGCAGCTCCAGCGTCAGCTTCAGCTTCAGGAAGGTGGGCCGGCCCGTCGCGGTCTGCATGTTCACGACGATGTCGGGCATGGTGTAGAAGTAGACGCCGTCGGGGCCTTCCTTGATGACCGGCGCGCCGGCTTCGGCCGTGGCCCCGCCTTCGCCGCCGCCACCACCGTGGCCGCCCTCTTCCTTCTTCGCTTCCTTCTTCTTTTCCTTGCCGTGCTCGGCCGCCTTCTCGCCGTGCTCGCCGCCGGCTTCGGCGTGCTCCGCGGGCTTGGGCTTCAGGAACATGAAATAGGCCGCCGCGCCGCCACCGCCGAGCACCACCAGGGCGCCGACGCCGGCCGCGATCAGGATCATCAGGGGCGGCTTTTTCTTGCCGGCCGCGGCTTCGCCTTCGGCGCCTTCCGCGCCCTCGGCGACCTCCGCCTCGGGAGGCGGAGCCTTCTTCTCTTTCTTAGCCACGCGCGCGACCCCGAGTCGCCAGGGAGTTCCTGGCCTCCTTTCTTCTCAGACCCTGGTTAACGATCGGTTTTAGAGGCCTGCAGAACTTGCCCGGAAAGAACGGCCGCGCGGCGCGCGTTAACTTTATTTCTCGCTGTTTTTATTCAGCTTTTCGGTTGGCCCGGTCCTTGCAGTCAACGACGTGACGGATTGGCCGTCGGATTGTCGCACCCGGGACCGGTAAATGGACAACACGCTCTTCGTCGGTCTGTCCCGCCAGATGACGCTTCGGCGTGAGCTGGATCTCATCGCCAACAACCTCGCCAACGCCGACACCCAGGGCTTCAAGGTCGAGTCGATGATGCTCGAGACCGACCCGGCGCGTCCGCCCGGCTCAATGAAGAGCAGCGACAACCGTCCGATCGCTTTCGTGCTCGACACCGGCGTCGCCCGCGACTTCGGCCAGGGCGCCCTCACCCAGACCGGCGCGCCCTTCGACATGGCCATCGACGGCCAGGCCTTCTTCAAGATCCAGACGGCCGGCGGCGAGCGCTACACCCGTGACGGCCGCTTCACCCTCGACCCGACCGGCAAGCTGACCACCCAGGACGGCCACCCTGTGCTCGACGACGACGGCGGCGAGATCACCGTCGACATGACCCAGGGCCCGGTGGCCATCGGCAAGGACGGCACCATGACCCAGAGCATGCAGGGCAACACCACCCGCATCGGCAAGGTCGGCCTCGCCCGCTTCGACGACATGACCTCGCTCGCCAAGGACGGCGACAACGCCTACCGCAACACCTCCAACCAGACCGCCCAGGCCGCGCCGGACGCGACCATCATGCAGGGCATGCTGGAAGGCTCGAACGTCAAGCCGGTGCTCGAAATCACGCGGATGATCCAGGTCAGCCGCGCCTACGAGAGCATCGCCCGCACCATGGACAACGCCGCAGACCTGTCGAAGCGCTCGATCGAGCGCCTCGGCCGGCTGAACTGAGGACAGTAACCGATGCAAGCGCTCCGCACCGCCGCGACCGGCATGGCCGCCCAGCAGCTGAACGTCGAGGTCATCTCGAACAACATCGCCAACATGAACACGGTGGGCTTCAAGAAGCAGCGCGCCGAGTTCCAGGACCTGCTCTACAACACCATCGAACGGGCCGGGGCGCAGTCCTCCGAGCAGGGCACCATCGTGCCGACCGGCGTGCAGGTGGGCGGCGGCGTCAAGGCCGGGTCAGTCTACCGCATCACCGAGCAGGGCTCGATGACCCGCACCGACAACCAGTACGACCTCGGCATCGAGGGCCGCGGCTACTTCCAGGTGCTGATGCCTTCGGGCGAGACGGCCTACACCCGCGCCGGCAACTTCGCGGTCAGCGACCAAGGCAACCTCGTCACCGAGGACGGCTACCAGGTGCAGCCGGCCATCACGGTCCCCACCGACGCCACCTCGGTGACCATCTCCAAGAGCGGCCAGGTCCAGGTCACCCAGGCGGGCGCCACCGCCCCGACCGTCGCCGGCCAGCTGGAGCTCGCCACCTTCGTCAACGAGGCCGGCCTCGACGCCATCGGCGACAACCTGTTCCTGGAAAGCGCCGCCTCGGGTCCGGCCACCACCGGAACCCCGGGCACGACCGGCATCGGCACCCTCCTGCAGGGCTACACGGAAGCCTCGAACGTCGACGCGGTCAGCGAGATCACCGCCCTGATCGTCGCCCAGCGTTCGTACGAGATGAACTCCAAGGTCATCACCGCGGCGGACGACATGCTGCAGGCCACCGCCCAGCTGAAGGCATAGGTTGATGCGTAGCCTCGCCCTCGCCCTGACGATCGCCGCCCTCGCCGCCCCCGCCATGGCCGCCACCGTCACCCTGCGGTCCGACACCACCGACGCCGACGGCCGCGTCACGCTCGGCGAGCTGTTCGACGGCGCCGGCGCCGCCTCCGGCATCGTCATCGCCACCCGCCAGGGCC
>JAFKGN010000186.1 GCA_017307205.1 Caulobacterales bacterium | reverse complement strand
TGTCGATGACCGCGCGGTTGTGCTCCTCGCGGCCGATGGTGATGCGCAGGTGGTCCGGCAGGCCGTAGTTGCCGACGGCGCGGACGATGTAGCCGGCGCGCTCCAGGGCGGCGGCCGCCTCGACGGCGGTGCGGCCCGGCGTCTGAGGAAACGCCACCAGCACGAAGTTGGCCTGCGAGGGGGTGACTTCCAGGCCGAGGCCGCCGAGCTGCTGAGTCAGCCAGCGGCGCCATTGCACGACGTGATCGTGCGACTGCTGCTGGAAGTCGAGGTCGGCCAGGGCGGCGATGGCGGCGTCCTGGGCGGCGATGGAGGTGTTGAACGGCGGGCGGATGCGGTCGGTCGCGTCGGCGATGTGGGCCGGGCAGTACATCCAGCCGATCCGCAGCGAGGCCAGGCCGTGCAGCTTGGAGAAGGTGCGGGTGACAACGACGTTCTCGGCGGTGCGGGCCAGGGCCAGCCCGTCGTCGAACGAGGGATCATCGGCGAACTCGGCGTAGGCGCAGTCGATGACCAGCACGATCGTGGGCGGCAGGCCGGCGTGCAGGGTGGCCAGCTCGTCACGCGTCAGGAAGGTGCCGGTCGGGTTGCCGGGCTGGGTGATGAAGACCAGGCGCGTGCGCTCGTCGACCTCGGCCAGCACGGCCTCGACGCTGATGCGGCGGCCGGGCTCGGCGGCGAAGCGGACCTCGCCCTGGCAGGCGCGGGCGCCGATCGAATAGGCCCCGAAGCCGTATTCGCCCATGACGATGTTGTCGCCGGGCTCGAGGAAGACCTGGTTCAGAAGGTGCAGCACCTCGTCGGTGCCGTCGCCGAAGACGAGGCGCTCGGGCTCCAGGTCGAAGGCTTGCGAGATGGCGGCGCGCAGGGCGTTGGCGCGGCTGTCCGGATAGATGTGCAGGCTGTCGGCGGCGGCGACGTAGGCGGCGCGGGCGGCGGCGCTGCTGCCGAGAATGTTCTCGTTGGACGACAGCTTCACCGGATCGGCGACGCCGTCGATCTTGGCCTTGCCGGGCACGTAGGGGCTGATGCCGAGAATGCCGGGCTTGGCTTCGGGACGCGTCGCGTCGGCGCGGGAGACAGGTTCACTCATGGAGAGCGGCTTTACACGTCGAAGGGCGAGGGCGCAGCCCCGATGACGCCGGTCAGCGAGCCCGGGGCGCGGGCCAGGCGTTCGTCGCCGTCCATGTAGAAGCCGGCCAGGGCGAACAGCTTCAGACCGCCGACGTCGGCCAGCAGGCTGGCGGCGACGCCGTCGCGGCCGAGGGCCTCCTCGATGGCGGCGGCGGGCTTGGGGCTGTCGGTGACCCAGAAGGTGTCGTCGGCGCCGGTCGGCTCGACGGCGACCTCGGCGACGGCGAGGGCTGCCGTGGGGCCCCAGACCGAAAGGCAGGGCAGGGCGGCGAAGACCCTGAGTTGAGGTGTGACCAGCATGCGGCCCCACCACGGCGTCTCGGCGGCGACGGTGAGCACCGCGACCCCGCCCTGAGTACGGGCGGAGGCGAGGGCGTCCTCGGCCTTGCCGACCGGGTACATGTGCGGCGCGACGCCGAAGCGGATGCGGGCCAGCTCCAGGGTGCGAGCCTGGGCGTGGCCGCCATAGACCGAGACGTGGAACGGACCCTGGCGGGCGAGGCTGTCGGCCATCAGCTCGCGCCAGATCTTGATCAGCAGGGCGGGGGTGACCGAGAAGCGCTCGCGCTCCAGCAGCGTGCGGATCACCTGGGCTTCGCGGGCGGGGCGCAGGCCGAACTTGTCGCCGTCACCCGCCGCGCGCTTGGCGGCGGCGACGACCGTGGCGAGGGTCGCCTGCTCGTCGATCAGGGCATGAAGTTGCGCATCGATGGCGTCGATACGCCATCGAACCTCTTCCAGCGAAGGCTGTGCGCCCTCTTCGGCCATGATCGTCCCCCGATCGCTTGAGGGGCCGGACCATAGAGCCGCCGACAACGGCGTCAAACGCTCAGTAGCGGCTCAATAGACTCTGGGCGCAGGACCGACCGACAGAGGACCGATCAGGGTCTGGCCGCCGTCGAAGTTGAGGGTGGCCTGGGCGCCGCCGCCGGCCAGGGCGGAGACGGCCGCGGCCGCCGCTGTCTCGCCGCTGAGCGGGGCTTCGCGCAGGTCGACCTCCAGCTCGCCGCGGAGGCGGCCGTCCGGGCCGACGGTCAGATCGCCGGTCTTGCCTTCGGCCACCGCGTCACCGGCGGTGATGCTGGCGTTGCGCACGTTGATGGCGCCGCCGGCGGCGGTCCAGGCGCGCACGGCGTCCGGCCAGTTGCGGCCTCGGAAGGCGCTCATGTGGCCGAGGATCGACTCCCAGTTGGCCGAGATCGGCCGGTCCTGGGCGACGCGGGCCAGCAGGCCGGTCAGTTCGGTGCGGGCGTTCTCGACGCGGAACAGCAGGGCGGCCTGGTCATTCGGACCGGGTCGCAGGTTGAAATCGAGGCGTTCGGCGGTCTGGAACGGGTAGGGGGCGGCGCCTTGCTCGCGGGCGAAGGTCAGCTTGCGGCCCTCGACGATGATGTTGGGCGGGCGTTTGTCGAAGCCCGAGACGCTGGCGCGCAGCAGTTCGCCGCGGATGACCACCGCGCCGCCGCCGGCGGGACGGATGAGGCGCACGCCTTCGGGGGCCACGGCCGTCCAGCGGCCCAGGGCATAGACGGCGGCCTCGGCCGTGAACTCCGGCGCTTCGAGCGCCCAGCCCGAGGGCTCGCCGATCCGCACGTCGGTGAGCTTGGTCTCGAGGCGGAAGGGATAGCCGGCGACGCGGTGCGCGCTCCAGCTGACCTGATAGCCCTGGTCGCGCAGGGTCTGGGCGGTGACCTCGATCTGCCGCATGGTCGAGACGCGCAGCCACACCCAGCCGGCCGTCCAGACGATGGCCACGAGCAGCAACAGGAGGTAGGGGGCGAAAAGCCACCTGCGTCGATGGGGTTTACGCGGCAGGTCGGCGTCGGGCAGGGTCAAGCGAGGAATTCCTGGAGCGGCGATGAGCGAGCAGGCGGGCGATCACTGGGTCTACGGTTATGGATCGCTCATGTGGCGCCCTGGGTTCCCGTGGCAAGAGCGTCGCGGCGCAACCTTGCACGGAAGGCGGCGCGCCTTCTGCATCTATTCGGTCCACCATCGCGGCACCTACGAGCGTCCGGGGCTGGTGCTGGGCCTCGCGCCGGGGGGCACGGCTCGCGGCGCGGCCTATCGCGTGGCCGAGTCCGATTGGCCGGAGGTCTACGCCTATCTGCGCGAACGCGAGCAGCCGACCGAGACCTACGTCGAGGCGCGGCGGCCGGTGCAGCTGGACGACGGTCGCCGGGTCGAGGCCCTGACCTTCCTGTCGGACGTGCATCACAAGCAGTGGGCGGGCGCGCTGTCGATTGAACGGCAGGCAGAATTGATCGCCGGGGCCGCGGGGCTCTCGGGCCGCAATGTCGACTACCTGCGCGACCTCGTGGAGCACCTGCGCCAGGAAGGCGTGAAGGACAGGGCGATGGAGCGCCTGCTGGCGATGGTCGAGGCGCGCGAGGCGCTCTAGGCAACCGAACGGGGCGCCCGGGCTTACCAAGCCTGGAGGATCGCTCATGTCGTCATTGCGGATCATCGTTGCGGCCCTGACGCTCGCCGTCGTCGGGCCACCCGCGCTGGCCGCGCCACTCGATGCGGCGCACTATTCCGGGACCTGGCTGGAGGTCGGCCGCACGCCGATGAAGCTGACCGACGGCTGCGTCGCCGGCACGACCACCTACACCCGCACCGATGCGACGCATGTGACGGTGGTCGACGATTGCCGGAAGGGCGGCCCTGACGGCCCGCGCAAGGCGGTGACCGGGAAGGGCGTGATCAAGGATCCGGGCTCGGATCACATTCTGGACGTTCGCTACTTCCTGATCCTGAACTGGCGGTTCGAGGTTCTCGACCACGATCCCGCCGGGCGCTGGTTCATCGCCGGCGACCTGAAGCGCAAGGCGCAGCGCATCTTCATCTTCACGCGCTCGCCGCCGTCGCAGGCGGAGCTGGACGACCTTGTCGCCAAGGCCCGGGCGACGGGCTACACGGGCACGATCGAGATGCCGCGTACGCGGTGATCAGATCTTCGACGCGACCAGCTTGTTGGTCGCCGCCTCGGTGACCTCTTCCAGCTGGGCCATGAAGTCGGCGCGCTTCAGCCCGGCCGGGATCGGCGGCAGGAATTCGAAGACGATGGTCCCCGGCGTGATGTTCATGCCGCGGTGGCTCCAGTGGGCGCCGGAGTTGGTGGCCATCGGGATGCAGGGCAGGTCGAGGGCGCTGTAGAGGGCGGCGACGCCGGGCTTGTAGTCGGGCGGCGTGCCGAGCGGGCCGCGCGTGCCTTCCGGATAGATGATCACCTTGCGGCGGTCGGCGATGCGGGCCTTGGTGTCGCGCACCAGGGCCTTGAGCGCCGAGGCGTGGCCGCCGCGATCGAGCGCGATCATCTCACCGGCCAGGGTGTACCAGCCGAACAGCGGGAACTTGGTCAGCTCTTCCTTGAGGACGAAGCAGGCGCCGTCGACGAAGGCGAAGGGGGCGACAGTGTCGATCATCGCCTGGTGCTTGGCGGCGATCAGGGCAGGCTGGCCGACGGGCGGCAGGTGCTCGCGACCGCGCACCTCAACCTTCACGCCGCCGAACAGGCGCAGGCCCACGAGGTTGCCGTGCGACCAGATCCGCAGACCCTTCACCACGGCGTGCGGGCCGAGCAGGAAGGTGAACATGCCGAGGACCCCGTAGATCAGCATCCACAGGTAGAACCAGATGGCGAACAGCAGGGTGCGAGGACTCACTGGGGGGCTCCGGCCGGCGACGAGGAGGTGTTCGGCAGCGGCTTTTCGGCCTGTTCGACGTTGACGCCAAGCTTGCGCAGGCCCTCGCGGCCGAGGATGGCGAGGTACTTCGAATACTCCATCACCATGCGCCGCTGGCCGCTGCGCGTCTCGGTCCACCGACGGGCGTCGAGCGTGCCGGTGGCGACGGGGTAGGGATGGAAGCGGGCTTCCGGCATGGCCGAGCGCAGCTCCAGCAGGGCGCGGGGCATGTGATAGTCGGCGGTGACCACGATCAGGTCGTCGTAGCCTTGGCCGCGCGCCCATTCGGCGGTCTCGCGGGCGTTGCCGATGGTGTCGGCGGCGGTGAAGCCGAGGTCGACGCAGCAGTCGTAGAGGCTCTTGCCGGCGCGGGTGACGCCGCGGATGTCGGCGCGGGTGGCGTCGCGGTTGACGCCGCTGACCAGCAGGCGCTGGCCCTTGCCGTCCTCCAGCAGGCGCGTGGCCGCCTCCA
>JAFKGN010000185.1 GCA_017307205.1 Caulobacterales bacterium | reverse complement strand
CCAGCGAATGGTCAAGATTGTGGCGCAGGAAGTCGGTGTAGCGCTTGCGCTTGACCTGGGTCCGCGCGCGGGCCGCCAGCTCCTGCTGATCGACCGGGCGGACGATGATGTCGCTAACGCCGATCTCAAGCGCTTTCACCAGTCGGCGACGATCGTCGGCATCGACGATGGCGAGGATCGGTAGATGCCGCGTCGCCTCGTCGGACCGCAGGGTCGCAGCGAAGCGCAGGCCGTCGAAGGCCTTGGCGGCGGTGTTCAGGATCACAAGGTCGACCGGACCGTGGGCGGTCAGCAGCGCCTTCTCCGGATCGGTCTCGATCACCGGGCGATGCTCCGCGGCCAGTTCGGCGCTGACGCGCTCGGCCTGGCGTTCGTGGTCGTCGACGATCAGAATCCGGCCGCCGGTCCCACCGAGACGCGAGGCGACGCCCGCGATCACGCCGATGCGGCGGCCAGAGGCCTCGCGCTGGCGCAGTTCGTCGATCACCAGCTTGAGGCGCGTGAGGCTGGCCACGCGGGCGAACAGCATTACGTCGTCGATCGGCTTGGTCAGGAAGTCGTCGGCCCCGGCCTCGAGGCCCTGCAGGCGGTCGCTGCGCCCGTCGAGAGCGGTGACCAGCACCACCGGCACGTGGCGGGTGGCGGGATCGTCCTTCAGTCGGCGGCAGACCTGAAAACCGTCCATGCCCGGCATCATCACGTCGAGCAGCACGATGTCCGGCGGATTGGCGGCGGCCATGGCCAGGGCGGTGACGCCGTCAGAGGCGCATTCCACCTCGTAGTATTCGGCCGTCAGCTTGGCTTCGAGCAGCCGGACGTTCGCTTCGATATCGTCGACGACCCGAATGCGCGCCGTCATCGGCCCCTAACCCAGCAGGCGTTTGCTGGTGTCGAGGAAGTGCGACACCGAGATCGGCTTGGAGATATACGCCTCGCAGCCGCCTTCACGAATACGCTCCTCGTCGCCCTTCATGGCGAAGGCGGTGACGGCCACGACCGGGATGTGGGCCAGGTCGTCGTCTTCCTTCAACCACTTGGTGACCTCCAGGCCGCTGATTTCCGGCAGCTGGATGTCCATGAGGATCAGGTCGGGGTTGTGCTCGCGCGCGATGCTTAAGGCCTGCAACCCCTCACGGGTCTGCAGCGTCTCGTAGCCTTGGGCCTCGAGCAGGTCGTGGAAGAGCTTCATATTCAGCTCGTTATCCTCGACGATGAGGACCTTTTTCGTCATTCCGACCCCAAGAGACGCTCGGCGCGACCAGACTTCCGAGTCGCGCCGCTTCCCGTCGCTGATGACACGGATATCCTTAAGCCGGCGTTAGTCGCACCTGGCCGTCCGGCCGCTCTGGAGAGCTTGCTCATGCGTATCGGCGTGGATTTCGGCGGCACCAAGATCGAGGCCGCGGCGCTGGATGCGGAGGGGCGGATCATCGCCCGTGTTCGTGAAAAGAATCCCGGCGAGTACGGGGCGGCCCTGGACGTGGTGAAGACCCTGATCGAACGCGTGGAGGGCGAAATCGGCCAATCCGCGCCGCACGTCGGCTTCGGCACGCCGGGCTCGATCTCGCCGGTCAGCGGATTGATGCGCAATTCCAACTCGCTGTTCCTCAACGGCAAGCCCTTCGCCCAGGACCTGGAGCGGACGCTCGCCCGCCCTGTCCGCCTGACCAACGACGCCAACTGCCTGGCGATCTCCGAGGCGGCGCCCGATGGCGCGGCGGCCGGGGCGCGCCTGACCTTCGCGGTGATTCTCGGCACCGGTTGTGGCGGCGGCCTGGCGATCGAAGGGCGCGGTGTGGACGGCCACAACGGCGTCGCCGCCGAATTCGGCCACATCCCCCTACCCTGGCCGACCCCTGCCGAATATCCGGGGCCGCGCTGCTGGTGCGGGCGCGACAACTGCCTGGAGCTGTGGATCTCCGGCACCGGCCTGCGGGACGACTATGAGCGGATGAGCGGCGAGCGCCCGGCCGGCGACGTCATCATCGGCCGCGCTCGCGACGGCGACGCCCATGGCCGCCTCGCGCTCGACAACTATATCAGCCGCCTGGGCCGCGCCCTCGCCGTGGTCGTCAACCTGATGGACCCGGACGTCATCGTCCTGGGCGGCGGCATGTCGAACACCGACGAGATCTACGAGCGCGTGCGCCCCATCGTCCTCGAGTACGCCTTCACCGACACCTTCACGACGCCCATCCGCAAGGCGCTGCACGGGGACAGCTCCGGCGTGCGGGGCGCGGCCTGGCTCTGGCCCGACGAGACATGAAGGCGCTCTGCCGCGACTGCTTCTGGACCGCCGAGGCTCCGCAGCGCCGCTGCCCCTCGTGCAACTCCATGCGCGTCGTGGCCCACGCCGATCTCGACACCCTCTCGATCGCTCACCTCGACTGCGACGCCTTCTACGCCTCGGTGGAGAAACGCGACCGGCCGGAACTGCGCGACCTGCCGGTGATCGTCGGCGGCGGCGTGCGGGGCGTTGTCTCGACCTGCTGCTACATCGCCCGGATGAGCGGCGTGCGCTCGGCCATGCCGATGTTCAAGGCGCTGAAGGCCTGCCCCGAGGCCGTGGTCCTCAAGCCCGACTTCTCGAAGTACACTTATGAGAGCAAGCGGATCATGGGGATGATGCGCGACCTCACCCCGCTGGTGCAGCCGCTGTCGCTCGACGAGGCCTGGATGGACCTTTCCGGGTCCGAGCGCCTGCACGGCGGCCCGCCTGCCCTGACCCTGGCCAAGCTGCAGGCCCGCATCGAGACCGAGGCCGGCCTGACCGTCTCCATCGGCCTCGCCCGCAACAAGTTCCTCGCCAAGGTCGCCTCGGAGCTCGACAAGCCGAAGGGCTTCTCGGTGCTGGGCTCCGACGCCGTCGCCTACCTCTCCGCCAAGCCGGTCGGCATCCTGCCCGGCGTCGGTCCGGCAGCCGTGAAGTCGCTGGAGAAGGCCGGGCTGCGGACGGTGGGCGACATCGCCAACGCCGACCCGAAGACCCTGGTCGAACGCCTCGGCTCCTATGGCCTGCGCCTGCACAACCTCGCCCACGGCCGCGACAACCGCACGGTCGACCCGGTGGGTGAGCGCAAATCGGTCAGCGCCGAGAACACCTTCAACCACGACCTCACCAGCCTCGCCGACCTTGAGGATGAGCTGCTGCCCCTCTGCGAGAAGGTGGCGCGCCGCACCCGCGCTTCGGGGCTGACCGGCCGCGCCGTGGTGCTGAAGCTGCGCCGCGCGGACTTCCAGATCATCACCCGGCGCAAGACCCTGCCGATCCCGACCCAGACGGCTCAGACCCTCTACGAAGTCGGCCGCGCCCTGCTGAAGCCCGAGGTCGGTAAGGCGACTTACCGCCTCATCGGCATCGGCCTGTCCGACCTCGCCGAGGCGGGCTCCGGCGGCGGAACCGACCTCTTCGCCGGCGACGAACAGCGGGCGCTCAAGACCGAGACCGCAGTCGACGCTCTGCGCGCAAAGTTCGGCACGGCCGCCGTGGTGCGCGGCCGGACCCTGAAGCCGGGCTCCGGCGGCTAGGGTCAGTTCACAGACGAGCCTGCTCGCCAATGGGCGCGATGGTGTGGAAGCCGCTTGAGTGAAACACCAAGGGCATGACCCCCTCGGCGGCGGCCGTCCGGTGAATGCGGAAGATGGCGATGACGTGATCGCCGGCGGCGACCTGATTCTCGACCGAGCATTCCAACCAGGCCGTCGCATTCGCCAAAAGCAGAGCGCCGTCGGCGGTCACTTCGTAGTCGAGCCCCACAAAGCGGTCGCCGGTCTTCTGCGCCAGTTGCCGCGCCGTGGCCGCGTGACCATGGCCAAGGAAGGAGATGCCGACCCGCTCGCGCGAGCGCAGGTCCCGCCAGGTCGCCGAGCCGTGTTTGATGCACACCGACGCCAGCGCCGGCTTGAGCGAGATGGCCACGAAGGCGCTGGCGGTCATGCCCACGGGCTTGCCGTCGACCATGGCGCACAGGGCGGTGACGCCAGTGGGAAAGCGGCTGAAGACACGACGCAGCTCAGCGTCCTCGCCGATGTCGCTCAAACGGTTCATGGTCAGGCCGCGAGTTCCTTGCGGACGATCTCGGCCCCCGCCCCCAAGGCCTTCAGCTTGCCGTTCGCCACGCGGCGCGACAGGGGCGTCATCCCGCAGTTGGTGCAGGGATAGAGCTTGTCGGCGTCGACGAACCTCAGCGCCTTGCGCAGGGTTTCGGCGACCTCCTCCGGCGTTTCGATGGCGTCGGTGGCCACATCGATGGCCCCGACCATCACCTTCTTGCCGCGCACCAGCTCGATCAGCTCCATCGGCACGTGGCTGTGCTGGCACTCCAGCGAGATGATATCGATCTTGGACTTCTGCAGATTGGGGAAGGTCTGCTCGTACTGCCGCCACTCGTCGCCGAGCGTCTTCTTCCAGTCGGTGTTGGCCTTGATGCCGTAGCCGTCGCAGATGTGGACGGCCGTCTCGCACTTCAGGCCCGAGGCCGCCCGCTCCAGGGTGGCGATTCCCCAGTCGTTCGCCTCGTCGAAGAAGACGTTGAACGCCGGCTCGTCGAACTGGACGATGTCGACCCCGGCCGCCTCCAGCTCCCTGGCCTCCTCGTTGAGGATCTGAGCGAACTCCCAGGCCAGCTTTTCGCGGCTCTTGTAGTGGGCGTCGTAGAGGGTATCGATCATCGTCATCGGACCCGGCAGGGTCCACTTGATCGGCTGATCGGTCTGAGCCCGCAGGAACTTGGCGTCCTCCACAAACACCGACTTCGGGCGGGACACGGCGCCGACCACCGTCGGGACGCTGGCGTCGTAGCGATTGCGGATTCGGACGGTCTCGCGCTTCTCGAAATCGACGCCGTCGAGGTGCTCGACGAAGGTGGTGACGAAGTGCTGGCGGGTCTGTTCGCCGTCGCCGACGATATCGATGCCCGCCTGCCGCTGATCGGCCACGGCCAGGCGCAGGGCGTCCTGCTTACCGGAGACCAGCTCCTCGCCGTCCAGTTTCCAGGGCGACCAGAGCGTCTCGGGCGTCGCGAGCCAGGAGGGTTTCGGAAGGCTGCCGGCGGTCGAGGTGGGCAACAAGGTTTTCATGACGGATACCTCGTAACTTGCACGGATCAGGCGGCGAAGCTGGCGGACCAGCGCTCGAGCACGGCCTGGTACGGCTTGATGAAGCGCTCTTCGGCGAACCGGCCCTGCTCGACGGCCAGCCGGCTGCGCTCCTCCCGGTCGTAGACGATACGGGTGAGCGAGTAGTCCTGGTGCTTCAGGCTGGGCCGGAAACGTTCGGAGGCCACCGAGTTGGCGTTGTAGATCTCG
>JAFKGN010000184.1 GCA_017307205.1 Caulobacterales bacterium | reverse complement strand
CTGCTCGGCTACACCCTGACGCGCGCGTCAGGGCCGGTGAAGGTCGGAATGGGGAAGGGCGCGTTGACCGTCGATGTCAGCGCCGAGGGGCGTGGCGACGGCGGAACCGGCATGCTGCCGACTCTGTTCGGCGGGTCTCCCAAGGCGACGGCGGTGATCTCGCGCCTCAAGGACGGCCGCTTCCTGTGGCGCAAGCTGACCTTCAACGGCGCCGGAATCCGCGCCGACGCCGACGGCGGCCGCACCCTGTTCGGGGCCCTGACCTTCAAGGGCCAGGCGACGGTCAGCGACCTGACGCCGGTGCACCAGGGCGCCAAGGGGCGGTTGGTCGGCGCGTGGTCGGCCACCCAGGGCGGCGGGCGTAAACCCTGGCTGATCACCTTCGACGGCAAGGGCGCCGACTTCGCGCTCGGCTTCGGCGAGATCGACCGCCTGCTGGGCCCGACGCCGCGCCTGCGCGGGCGCGCCGCCTGGATCGACAATCACTTCGACATCGCCGAGGCGAACCTGGAGGGCGGCGCGGCCTCGGCCCGCACCGCCGGCACGGTCGGACCCGACAACGCCCTGAAGCTGAAGATCGACTGGAACGCCGAAGGGCCTTTCCGCGTCGGACCCATCGAGGTGGCCGGCAAGGCCAAGGGCGATGGGGCGATCAACGGCACGATCGCCGCCCCGCGCCTCGACCTGATGGCCGACTTCGACCAGGTCGACATTCCGCGCCTGCCCCTGACCCAGGCCCACGCCGTGCTCACCTTCGTCCAGGGCGCCAACGGCAGCGACGGCCGCTTCGACCTGACGGCCAACAGCCAGTACGGCCCGGCGCGCGGCCGCGCCGACTTCCGCTTCGCGCCCGGCGGCGTCGAGCTCAGCGGCGTCGATGTCGACGCCGGCGGGGCCCAGGCCAAGGGCGGCGTCTCCCTGCGCGAAGGGCGGCCGTCGACCGCCGACCTGACCCTCGCGGTCGGCCCGGGGGCCTTCCTGCCCAGCGGGCGCGTGGCGGGCAGCGTGAAGATCGTCGATGCGCCGGGGGGCGCGCGCGGGACCCTCGATCTGAAGGCGACCGACGCCAATCTGGGGAACGGCGTCACCCTGGCGGACGCGCAGATTTCCGCCGACGGCCCGCTCTCGCGCCTGCCGTTCCGCATCCAGGGCGACGGCATGGCCCCGCCCGGCGGCTGGAAGATCAACGGCTCGGGCGTCTTCGCCGATCAGGGGGACAACTTCGCCGTCAGCCTGGACGGCCAGGGCTCCATGGGCACGGCCAAGGTCTCGACCAATGAGACCGCCCAGATCCGCTTCGGCGCCGATGGCGTCACCTCGCGCCTGCGCCTGGCCGTCGGCAACGGCCGCGCCGACATCGACTTCGCCCTGGCCGACCAGACCGCCAACCTGAAGGCCAACCTCGCCGATGTCGCCCTCGGCGCCCTCAACCCCGATCTCGAAGGCGGTGTGACCGCCCAGGTCAACATGCAGGGCCGAGGCGAGACCCTCACCGGCGACCTCGTCGCCGAGATCAAGGGCGCGCGCGAGCGGGGCGTGACCAGCCAGTCGCTCGACGGCCGCCTGACCGCCCGGCTCGACGACCGGACCATCACCCTGCAGGCCAGCGCCGATAACGCCCAGGGGCTCACCGCCTCGGCCGATCTCGTGCTTCCGGCCGTGGCCAGCGCCAAGCCGTTCGAACTGGCCATCGACCGCACCAAGCCGATGCGCGGGCATCTGGCCGCGTCAGGCGAGGTGAAACCCATCTGGGACCTGCTGCTCGGCGGCGACCGCACTCTGAGCGGCAAGGCCGATCTGGAGGCGACCCTCTCCGGGACGCTCGCCGACCCCCGCCTCGTGGGCCGCGCCTCGCTCGACGGTGGCCGCTACGACGAGGGGACCGTCGGCGTCAGCCTGCGGAACGTCACCCTGCGCGCCACCCTGGCCGACAACGCCATCGATGTCGCCCAGGCCAGCGCCGTCGATGGCCTCAGCGGCTCCGTCCAGGGCCAGGGGCGGATCGATCTCGGCCGCGAGGGCGCCTCCAGCTTCCGCCTGGATTTCAAGAGCTTCCGCCTGATCGACAACGACATCGGCACGGCCACGGCTTCCGGCCAGGCCACCGTGAACCGCGCCGCCGACGGCAAGGTGCAGCTGTCCGGCGCCCTAACCGTCGACCGCGCCGATATCGCCGCCGATCCGCCGACGCCCTCCGGCGTCACGCCGATGGACGTGGTCGAGCGCAACCGCCCGCGCAGCCTCGATCAGGTCAACCGGCCGCCGCGCCGTCGCGGGCCGTCCATCGGCCTCGACGTCAAGCTCACCGCCCCGCGGCGCGTGTTCCTGCGCGGCCGTGGTCTCGATCTCGAAATGTCGGTCGACGCCCAGGTGCGCGGCACCACCGACGCGCCGGACCTCACGGGCGTCGCCCGCGTCGTGCGCGGCGACTACGATTTCGCCGGCAAGCGCTTCGAGTTCAGCGACCGCAGCGTGGTCTATCTGGCCGCCACGCCCGAGCGCATCCGCCTCGATCTCTCCGCCACCCGCGATGACCCGACCCTGTCGGCGACCATCAACATCGCCGGCACCGCCGCCCGGCCCGAGATCACCCTGACCTCGTCGCCGGCCCTGCCCAACGACGAGGTGCTGTCGCAGGTGCTGTTCGGGGCCTCGGCCTCACAGCTGTCGCCGTTTGAAGCCGCGCAACTGGCCTCGGCGCTCTCGGCGCTTGCCGGCGGCGGCGGCTTCGATGTGATCGGCAACGTCCGCAACCTCGCTCGCCTCGATCGCCTGGCCTTCGCCGGCGACGCGGCCGGCGGCATGACCGTCGCCGGCGGCAAGTACGTCACCGACGACGTCTATCTTGAGATCATCGGCGGCGGCCGCGAAGGCCCGGCCGCCCAGGTGGAGTGGCGCGTGAAGCGCACGCTCTCTGTGGTCTCCCGCGTCGGCGGCCAGGGGGATGCCAAGGTCTCGGTGCGGTGGAGACGGGACTACTAGAGGACACGCGTTGCGTGCTTCGACTGCCGCCTTCGGCGCCGCTCAGCATGACGCAGTTATCTATGCTCTCGTCATCCTGAGCAGGCCGCTTGCGGCCGTGTCGAAGGACGCAAGGCCCCTCAATCCGTGCACGCCCCGTCATGCGCACGCCGCAGCGCATAGGCCTGCGTTCCCCGGCGGAACACCTTGTCCGTCGGCAGGATCACATCCAGCGCGATGTCGCAGGCCCCAGCCAGCCGCTCATAGAGGCCACTGAAATCCGCCAGCGTCGCGTCGAGCAGCGCCTGCAGCGAGGGCGTCACGAAATAGACCTGCTGGAAGTCGTCGATCCGATAGGGCGTGCGCATGATCCGCTCCAGGTCGAAACCCAGGCGGTTGGGGGAGGGGTCTTCCAGGGCGAAGATCGATTCCGAGAGGCTGGAGACGATGCCGGCGCCCAGCAGGCGCAGCCGGCCCTGTTCCTCGATCAGCCCGAACTCCACCGTGTACCAGTAGAGCCGCGCCAGGTTCTTCAGCCGCCCCAGCGCCATGGCCCGCTCGCCGCCGCGTCCATAGGCGGCCATGTAGTCAGCGAAGGTCGGGTCGGTCAGCATCGGCACGTGGCCGAACACGTCGTGGAAGACGTCCGGTTCCTGCAGATAGTCCAGTTGGTCGGGGCGGCGGATGAAACGCCCGGCGGGGAACCTGCGGTTGGCCAGCAGATGGAAGAACACCTCGTCCGGCACGAGCCCCGGCACGGCCACCACCTGCCAACCGGTCAGCGCCTTCAGTTCGTCATTGATGCGGGCGAACTCGGGGATGCCGCCGCGATGCAGATCGAGGGCGTCGAGGCCCTTGAGGAAGGGCGTGCAGGCGCGGGCGGGCAGCAGTTCGGCCTGTCGCTCGTAGAGCGTGTTCCACACCGCGTGGTCTTCGGCCGTGTAGTCGGCCCAGGCCTGATCGATGATCCAGTCGTCGGGCGCCTCAGGCGACGGGGCTGAGGACGGAGCCGCGGATTTTCCGTCTGTGCTCATGCCCGAACGCTACGCCTGAGTCGGCGGAAAGTTCATGCAAACGCGGCGGCCCCTAGGGAGCCGCCGCGCAAGATTCTGTCAGGCGTGACGCCGGATTTTCTTAGATCTTGTCAAATTCCGCTTGGACGGCCGCGACCTGGGCTTCGCTGAGGGCGCCGCCGCTCATCGGGATCACCTCGGTCAGGGTCATGTCGCCGATCTGGTCGTAGTACTGCGAGATTTCCGGCAGCAGCTTTTCCATCGCGGCCTTGTAGGCCGGCATCTTGATGATGTCGTTGATCTTGGTGGTCTTCACCGACGGCTTGCCGGCGGCCGGGGCTGCAGCGGGCGCGGGGGCCGGAGCCTGGGCCATGGCGACGCCGGCGACGGAAACGGCCAGAGCCGCGGCGATCAGAACGGATTTCATGATGGTCCCTCCCTGTGGGTTGGAGGGAGCCTAGCACGCGACCGAAAGGCGCCTAGGGGCGACGTATCGCCCGGCGCAACACTCTAGTGCGCGACGCTTCTCAGTGAGCGACTCTGGGCTTCGGCTTGTAGGCCCCGTCGTCGAAGCTTTCGAAGATCAGCGCCGCCTGAGGGTGGCCCACCGGCTCGCCGGTCTCGTCGGCCAGCAGGTTCTGCTCGGAGACGTAGGCGACGTAGGTATGCTGATCGTTCTCGGCCAGCAGATGGTAGAACGGCTGGTCCTTGTTCGGACGGATGTCCTCGGGAATGGCTTCCCACCATTCCTCGGTGTTCGAGAAGGCCGGGTCGACGTCGAACACCACACCCCGGAACGGGAAAACGCGGTGCTTGACCAACTGGCCGATGCCGAATTTTGCCTGACGCGTGTCCATGACGATTTGAATACGCCTCTATCCCTGACTGGGAGGTGAACGTAGGGCCAAGCGACCGCATCGCAAGAGCATGCCTTCCGGCGGGCGAACACTCGCTATAGAGTCGCCTGTGAAACGAGACGCATCCCTGCGTCGCGACCCGATCATAGGACCGCTCATGTCCGAGGCGCTGACTGCGCCCCCTGGCGGCGCCCGCCCGGCGGAGCGCCTGCGCGCCGAGCCGCCGGCCTACGCCGCGCTGGATCTCGGCACGAACAACTGCCGCTTGCTGATCGCCAGCCCGACCCCGCGTGGCTTCCGCATCGTCGAGGCCTATTCCCGAATCGTCCGCCTGGGCGAAGGCCTGACCGCGTCGGGCCGCCTGTCCGACGACGCCATGGAGCGCTCGCTGGCGGCGCTGAAGGTCTGCGCCGACAAGGTGCGCCGCCGCCGCGTGGTGCGGGTGCGGGCCATCGCCACCCAGGCTTGCCGCATGGCCGAGAACGGGCCTGCCTTCGTGCGCCGCGTCGCCGAGGAAAC
>JAFKGN010000168.1 GCA_017307205.1 Caulobacterales bacterium | reverse complement strand
CCGGCGCCGTGAAGAAGCCGGTGACCCCGATCAGGCCTTCGCCCTCCAGCTCGACGCCGAAGGTGGCGTCGGTCTCGGGGTTCTGCTGTTCGGTGCGCTGCACGAAGGCCTCGGCGTCGCCCATCGCATAGGGATGCGGGAGGCGCGTGGTCATGCGCGCGACGTCATAGTCGCTGGCGTAGCTGGCGATACGGCCGATATCGCCCTTGGCCAGGGGCCGCAGCTTCAGCCGACGGGTTTCAATGGTGGGCCGCGCCTCGATCGAGCACATGGTCCGCCTCCCTCTGTTCTTCCGACCGGGCCTCCCAGCGGGGAAGGGATGCACCGCGATCGTGGCCCTCGTGGGCCGATTTTGTAACAGGGGCTCGACAACGAAAAACGGGGAGCCCGGCGTTCCGGACTCCCCGCTTGGGATGGTCTGTCCGGATCGCCTTAACGGGGCGATCCGGAGAACATTCTCTGGATCGCCTACTCGGCGGCCATCGGCGCGTCGGCCGGGACCACGGTCACGTAGGTGCGGTTCAGCTTCTTGGTCACAAACTTCACCGAGCCGGTTTCCAGCGCGAAGAGGGTGTGATCCTTGCCGATGCCGACGTTCACGCCCGGCCAGAACTTGGTGCCGCGTTGACGCACGAGGATGTTGCCGGCGAGCACAGCTTCGCCGCCGAACTTCTTCACGCCCAGGCGCTGGCCAGCCGAGTCACGACCGTTGCGCGAGGAACCACCGGATTTCTTGTGAGCCATCTTGCTCTCCTACTCTCTCTAGCGGACGGGGCCTTAGGCCTCGCCGCCGGTGTCCTTCTTGGCCTTCGGGGCGGCGGCCTTCTTCGGCGCAGCCTTCTTGGCCGGAGCGGCTTCGACCGGGGCGGCGTCGGCGTGCTCGACGACGACGGCCTCGACCTTCGGGCTCGACTTCTTGCCCTTGGCGACCACGGTTTCGACTTCGACGCCGGCCGGGGTCACGTCAGCGGCCTTGACCAGCTTCGCCAGGTTACGGGCGCGCAGGTCGAGTTCGGCCTTGGTGGTCAGGTCCACCGTGCCGTCCCACTTGGTTTCCTTGCCGCCGACGGTCAGGCCGGTGACGCGCAGCACGCTCTCGAGCTGGCGGTGGCCCTTGGTGCGACGGTAGCCCTGACGGCGGATCTTCTTGAAGATCTTCACCTTCTCGCCTTTGCGGGTCTCGACCAGGGTGGCGGCCACGGAGGCGCCGGCCACGGTCGGGGCGCCGACGGTCACGTCCGCGCCATCGCCCAGGAGAAGGACTTCACCGAACGCGACTTCCGCGCCGGGTTCGCCATCCAGCTTTTCGACCACAAGCAGGTCGCCCGGTTGAACCCGGTACTGCTTGCCGCCGGTCTTGATCACCGCGTACATCGTGGTCGCGCCTTGAATTCTGAAATCGCAAAAAAGAGTGCGCCCGCGAGCCGGACCCGCGGGCGAGGGCCGGTCTTATACAGCCCAAACTCTCCAAGTCAACGCGGGCCGGGGCCAAAACCGCCCGGGAAGAGGAATCAAAAGACGAGTCGAAACCGAGGCTTGCCCTCGCGTTCGTCGTCATCCCCAGATTCCGCCAGGGCTGGGCTGGATTGTTATAGCATAACACTCTACATGCGGCCTCATGCTCGCCGCTCCTACCGCGCTTCTCCCCCTCGCCGCCGCCGGTTTCGTGGTCGCCTTCCTGCACGCGGCCCTGCCGACGCACTGGCTGCCCTTCGTTCTGGTCTCCCGCGCCCGGGGATGGAGCCGCACCCGCACCCTGGCGGTGGCCGCCTTCGCCGGCCTCGGCCACGTGGCCTGCACTGTATTACTAGGCGCGGGCGTACTGGCGGCCGGCATGGTGGTCGCCCCGTGGCTGGGCCACGGCCTGCACTGGATCGCGGGCGGCCTGTTGGTCGCCCTCGGCCTCTGGCAGCTGATGGGCCACGCCCATGGCGGCGAGCCGCGCCGCTATCGCTCGGATGCGGCGGCAATGGCTGGGCTGTTCCTTCTGCTGGCGATAAGCCCCTGCGAGGCCTTCCTGCCGCTCTATCTCGCCAACGCCGGCGAAGGCTGGGGCGCCTTCGCCCTGCTCTCCGGCGTCCTGCTGATCGCCACGACCGCCGGGATGATGCTGTTCACCGGCCTGAGCCTGGCCGGAGCCTCCCGCCTGAAACTGGACTGGCTGGCGCGTCGCGAGCCGGCCATCCTCGGCGGGGTGATGTGCGCCCTCGGCGTCGCGATGATCGCAGTTGAACTCTAGGATTCCGCGCCGGCTCTCTTAAATAGCCGCCATGGCTCTCGACACCGCTCCCGCCCCCGCTCCGTCGGCTCAGGCGAAGACCCCCGTCACCGTGCTCACCGGCTACCTCGGGGCCGGCAAGACCACCCTGCTCAACCGCATCCTCAGCGAGGACCACGGCAAGCGCTACGCCGTGATCGTCAACGAGTTCGGCGAGGTGGGCATCGACAACGACCTCATCGTCGGCGCCGACGAAGAAGTGTTCGAGATGAACAACGGCTGCGTCTGCTGCACGGTGCGCGGCGACCTGATCCGCGTGCTCTCGGGCCTGATGAAGCGCCAGGGTTCGAAGGGCGCTTTCGACGCCATCATCGTCGAGACCACGGGCCTGGCCGATCCCGGCCCGGTGGCCCAGACCTTCTTCGTCGACCAGGACGTCTCCGACCGCACGCGGCTGGACAGCGTCACCGCCGTGGTCGACGCCAAGCACATCCTGCTGCGCCTCGCGGACAGCAAGGAAGCGGTCGAGCAGATCGCCTTCGCCGACCAGATCGTGCTCAACAAGACCGACCTGGTGACCCCGGCCGAGCTGGCCCAGGTCGAGGCCCGCATCCGCCGCATCAATCCGCTGGCCCCGATCCACCGCGCCCAGCGCTCGAACGTGCCGCTCGACGCCGTGCTCGGCCGCGGCGGGTTCGACCTCGACCGCATCGTCAGCCTGGAGCCGGCCTTCCTGAACCCGGCGCACGGCGAGGAAGGCCATGTGCACGACGAGCACTGCGGCCATGATCACCATCACCACGATCATGACCATGGTCACGACGACCATCACCACCACGGCGCCGGCGGCCACGACCACGGCGACGATGTGAAGGGCGTGGCCCTGACCCTCGACCGGCCGATCGATGGGCGTCGCATCACCCAATGGCTCGACGCGCTGCTGCAGCAGCAGGGTCCGGACATTCTCCGCGCCAAGGGCATCATCGATGTCGCCGGCGAACCCAAGCGCCTGGTCTTCCAGGCGGTGCACATGATCCTTGAGGGCGATCTGCAGCGTGAATGGCGCGACGACGAGAAGCGCTACAGCCGCATGGTCTTCATCGGCCGCAACCTCGACGAAGCCGCCCTGCGCAAGGGCTTCGAGGCCTGCGCGGCCTGAGACGCGCCACCCCGGTTCATTGAACGCGAAAGGCCGCCGGGCGCGCCCTGGCGGTCTTTTTCGTCCGCGCCACCCTCAAACCCCCGTCATCGCCGGGCCTGTCCCGGCGACCCATGCACGGTGAGGCTCAGTCGCGCGCTGCGCGCGTCGTAATGTCGGTGTTCATGGGTGGCCGGCAGAGGGCCGGCCTGACAGACAGAAACAGAAAAGCCCCGGCGTCTCGGACGCCGGGGCTTGCCCGTTCTCCAATGTCGCTCGAAAGCGCTTAGGAGATGTCTTCGTTGATCAGGCCGACCTTGTAGAAGCCGTCGGTCTGCAGTTGGTTCACCACGGTCATGAAGTCGTTGTAGGTCACGTCCGCATCGGCGCGGATCATGACGCGTTCTTCAGTGGCCGGGCCGGTCATTTCCGGGTTGTTCTTGCGCATGCGGGCTTCCAGATCGACCGCCAGGCGTTCCAGCTGGGTCTGGGTGTCCGCGATGTAGATGCCGCCGTCCTTCTGGATCGAGATGAAGGTCGGCTCCACCGGCTTCGCATCCGGGGGCGGCGGGGTCGCCGGCGGCAGGTCGAGCTTGATCGACACGGTCGCCATCGGAACCGCGACCATGAAGATGATCAGCAGCACGAGGAGGATGTCGACGAACGGCGTGACGTTGATCTCGGAGTTCTGCCCGAGCGAGTATTTGGATCCGCCTGAACCGGCGAGTTTCGCGGCCATCGCCACCTTCTCCCAAGCGCCCGCCACACACGGGCTTGTCATTGCGCGCCGGAACCAATGCCGCGTCCGGCGTCGTAAGTCAAAGCCTAACGCGGCTCATTTCCGCGCTTCCCGCAGGAAGCGAAGGAATCTGCCGTCGTGCTGGCGAAAACGGCGGCGCGACGCTATTTCGCGCCCATGACCGACGCTCCCGCCACCGCTTTCGACGCCTTCGTCACCACCGCCCTGTTCGATTCCGCAGGTCGGGCGATCTTCGCCCTGGGCGACGGGCGGGTGATGATCGAGGCCGCCGATGGCTTCGAAGCCAAGACCGCCCACGACGGCGCTGTGCTGGCCGCCGCGGCTCATCCGAGCGGCGACGGCGTGGTTACCGGCGGCGACGATGGCCGCCTCGTCTGGACCCGCGCCGGGGCCGAACCCCAGGTTCTGGCCGAAGCGCCCGGCCGGTGGATTGATGTTGTGACCACCAGCACCACTTCCGGCCTGATCGCCTTCGCGGCCGGCCGCGAGGTCCGGGTGCTCGACGCCGCCGACGCCGCGTTCTCCCGCACGTTCCAGCACGAGAAGTCGGTGGCGGGGCTGGCCTTCGACGCCAAGGGCCGGCGGCTCGCGGCCGCCACCTATGGCGGGGCCTGGCTGTGGTGGGCGCGCATCGCAGAGCAGAAGCCCCAGATCATGAAGTGGGCCGGCAGCCACGCGGCGGTGGCCTGGAGCCCCGACGGCAAGTTCCTGATCAGCGCCATGCAGGAGAACCAGCTGCACGGCTGGCGCATGGCCGACGCCAAGGACATGCGGATGGGCGGCTATCCCGCCAAGCCGCGCAGCCTGGCTTTCGTGCAGAAGGGCGCGGCCCTGGTCACCTCCGGCTCGCACGGGGCGGTGATCTGGCCGTTCGTCGGAACCAACGGCCCGATGGGCAAGGAAGCCGCCGAGATCGGTCATCGCGAGGACACCCTGGTCACCCAGGTGACGGGCGCGAGCGCCGATGGTCTGGTTGCGGCCGGGCTCGCCGACGGCGGTGTCTGGGCCGCCAAGTTGGGCGGACTGAAGCAGGCCAACCTGCGCGGCAAGGGGGCGGCCCCGATCAGCGCCCTGGCGCTGTCGGCCGACGGCGCCCGCGTGGCCTTCGGCGACGAGGCCGGCGCCGCCGGCGTCTTCGCCATTCCGGCGCTTTGACGCCTGACGCCCGCCGTCTAAGCTTCAGCCATGCCGGGCAAATCGAAAGCCAAGCCGAGCCGCAGCAGCGCGCCCCGATCGCGTAAGCGCGGCGGCTTCTGGGGCCATGTGCGCCGAGCCGCCCTCGCCTGCCTGATTGTAGCCATCGTCGCACCGATCGGCGGCGTGATCGTCTATCGTTTCCTGCCGCCGCCGGTGACCTTCCTAATGGTTCAGCGCCTGTTCGAGGGCCGCGGCTTCGACCATCGCTGGAAGCCGATCCGCAAGATTTCCCCGGCCCTCACCCGCGCGGTGATCGCCGCCGAGGACGCCCGGTTCTGCGAGCATCACGGCTTCGACTTCGACGCCATGCAGAAGGCGATGGCCAATAACGAGAAGCGGCCCAGCCGCATACGCGGCGGCTCGACCATCAGCCAGCAGACCGCCAAGAACGTCTTCCTGTGGCCCGACCGCTCCTACGTCCGCAAAGGCCTTGAGGCCTATTTCACTGTTCTGATCGAGGTGATCTGGGGCAAGCGACGGATCATGGAGGTCTATCTCAACAGCGTTGAGTGGGGTCCGGGCGTCTACGGCGCGGAAGCCGCGTCGAAGAAGTGGTTCGGAGTCTCCGCCGACAAGCTCAGCGCCTCGCAGGCCTCGCGCTTGGCCGCCATCCTGCCCAGCCCGTTGAAGTGGAAGGCCGCAGACAGCGGCCCCTATGTGCGACGCCGCTCCAGCCGCATCACCGCCGCCAGCGGCGCGGTTCGTCGCGACGGTCTCGCGGAGTGCGTGCTGTAAGCGCCACGGCGCTTGATGACGCCACGTCACCGGCGTCATAAGCGGCCCATGCCCAGTTCCGCCGACTTCGACAGCCTGCAGGACATCCTCCGCCTTGAGCCAATCGAGGTGAACCTGTTCCGTGGGATTTCGCCCGACGACGGCTATCCGCGCATCTTCGGCGGGCTGGTGATCGCCCAGGCTCTGCTGGCCGCCTACGAGACGGTGCCGGCCGACCGGGTCTGTCACTCGCTGCACTGCTATTTCATCCGCCCGGGCGATGTGACGGCGCCGGTGCTCTATCAGGTCGACCGCGCGCGCGACGGCGGCAGCTTCACCACGCGGCGGGTCACGGCGATCCAGCACGGCCAGCAGATCTTCAACTTCGCCGCCTCCTTCCAGGCCGCCGAGGACGGGCCGGAGCATCAGTTCGACGCCCCCGAAGCCCCTGACGCCGACAGCCTGCCGACCGAGGCGGAGCTTCTCAAAGGCCTCGGTGAGCATCTGCCGCCGCAGGTGATGAAGGTCACCGACCGCCCCTGGCGCATCGAGGTGCGCTGGGTCGATCCACCGACCCTGGTCGATCCCGGCCCCAAGCCGGCGCGCAAGGAAGTCTGGATGCGGGCCAAGGAACCGGTCCCGGACGACGTGCGCCTGCAGCAGGCGACCCTGGCCTACGCCTCGGACCTCACCTTCATGGAGACGGCCCTGCGCGTGCACGGGCTGAATTTCTGGACGCCCGGCCTGCAGCCGGCCAGCCTCGACCACGCCATCTGGTTCCACCGGCCGGTCGACTTCAACGATTGGGTGCTGTTCGCTCAGGACAGCCCGTCGACCTCGGAAAGCCGCGGCCTGGTGCGGGGCGAGATGTTCCGCCGAGACGGAACCCTGGTCGCCTCGATGGCCCAGGAAGCCCTGATGCGCGTGCGAAAGCCGAAGAGCTAGAGGTCGCCCGCGATCTGAGCCACGCCTTGCGGCCAGAGGATCACCGCGGCGGTCACCCCGGCCGAAGCGGCGGCCATGGCGAGAACGCCGAAGACGACTGCGATACGGTTGGCGAGGCGGGGCATGGCGGGCATCGGGCGCTGAGGACGAGAGGGACGTTCTGCAAATCGCACGCCCCAGGTTCGTTCCCCAGTTAAGCCTGCGTCATGACCCTTTTGTCATGACGGCGTTCACCCAAAATTTTCAGTCGCCCTCGGGATCGCGCCCCTCGTTGGGGTCCGCCTCGATTTCCCCGGGCGGATCGGCGATCACGCGGCGCTCTGCGAGCCTCACCTCGGGCACGGCCTCGCGGGTGAACGGCAGGTAGAAGGTCGGCCCGCCGCGAGGCGGCTCGATCTCCAAGAGGTCACCGGAGCCGAAGTTCGGCACGGCCTTGATGCGACCGAGCGGCTTGCCGGTCAGGTCCTCGACGGCGAGGCCGATCAGATCGGTGAGGTAGAACTCGTCTTCATCCGGCTCGGGCAAGGCCTCGCGCGGGATGTAGAGGCGAAGGCCACGCAGGGCGTCGGCCGCCTCCTTGCTCTCGATGCCGGCGCAACGGGCGACGACACCGTCCTTGGCCGCGCGGGCGGAGAGCAACGTGAGGGCGGGCGAGCCGTCCTCACGCAGCAAGGTCTTGTACTGGGCGAGCGCCAGCGGCTCGGCGGTGTAGGTCGAGAGGCGCACCTCCCCCTTCACCCCGAAACCGCCGGCCACCCGGCCGACCAGGATAAGCCGGCCAGGAATCGCTCTTAGCCTTCGGCTTTTTCTTCGGCCGGAGCTTCTTCAGCAGCGGCTTCAGCGGCGGGGGCTTCAGCTTCGACCGGAGCTTCCACAGCGGCTTCGACCGGGGCTTCTTCGGCGACGGGTTCCGGCTCCGGCGGGGCAGCGGCGGCCGCGGCGGCGGCTTCAGCAGCAGCGGCCTTGGCGGCGGCTTCGGCCTCGGCGCGGTCGGCGTCGCGCTGAGCGCGCTCGGCCAGACGCTCTTGCGCCTTCTTGCCCGGCTTGGCCTTGTTCGGGTTGTTGCCGTGGGCCCATTGGCCGACGCCTTCGGCGGCCAGGAAGCGGGCGACGCGGTCGGTCGGCTGAGCGCCCTTGGCGATCCACGCCTGGATGCTTTCCAGCTTCAGGCTGACGCGCGGGGTCGGGCCGTCCTTCGGCAGCAGCGGGTTGTAGGTGCCGACCTTCTCGATGAAGCGGCCGTCACGCGGCGAGTGGCTGTCGGCGACGACGATCGAATAGTAGGGGCGCTTCTTGGCGCCGCCACGGGCGAGGCGGATCTTCAGCATTTCAGTAGTCCTTCAGTCGGTCGTTATGTTCTTGAAAAAGTAGGCGTTATTTCTTGAACGGGTTGAAGCCCGGCGGCAGGCCGCCGCCAAGGCCGGGAAGTTTCGAAAGGTCGGGAGCGCCGGGTCCGCCGCCGCCGAGTTGCTGGGCCATCTTCTGCAGGTCTTCCTGGCTCGGCGCCTTGCCGCCGCCGAGGGCCTTCAGCGGATTGCCGCCGGGCATGGGCATACCCATCTGGCGGGCCATCTGGGCCAGGCCCTTGCCGCCGTTCTTGCTCATCGACTTGAAGACGTCGGCCATCTGGCGATGCTGCTTGAGCAGCCGGTTGACCTCGGCCACATCAACGCCCGAACCGGCGGCGATGCGGCGCTTGCGCGAGGCGGCCAGGATGTCCGGCTTCTTGCGCTCGGCCTTGGTCATCGAGCTGATGATCGCCTGCTGACGGCGGAAGACGCGGTCGTCCACGCCGCTCTCGGCGATCTGCTTCTTCACCTTCTGCACCCCGGGCAGCAGGCCCATGATGCCTTCCATGCCGCCCATCTTCTGCATCTGGGACAGCTGGGCCGCGAGGTCGTCGAGGTCGAACTGGCCCTTGGCCAGCTTGCGGGCCATGCGCTCCGCGTCGGCCTTGTCGAAGTCGGCGGCGGCCTTTTCGACCAGCGCCACCACGTCGCCCTGACCAAGAATGCGACCGGCCACGCGGCGGGCGTCGAACACGTCCAGCGCATCGATCTTTTCGCCGGCGCCGAGGAACTTGATCGGCAGGCCGGTGACGTGGCGCATCGACAGCGCCGCGCCGCCGCGGCCGTCGCCGTCGGCGCGGGTCAGGATCAGGCCGGTGAGCGGCAGGCGCTCGTGGAACGCCTTGGCGGTGCGCACCGCGTCCTGGCCGGTCAGGCTGTCGGCGACCAGCAGGGTCTCGGACGGATTGGACAGGCGGGCGATCTCGGCCGCTTCGCTCATCATCGCTTCGTCGAGCGTGGTGCGGCCGGCGGTGTCGAGGATCAGGACGTCGTAGCCGCCCAGCTTCGCGGCGCTCATCGCCCGGCGGGTGATGTCCGGCGCGCTCTGGCCGGCGACGATCGGCAGGCTGTCGACCTCGGCCAGCTTGGCCAGCATCGCCAGCTGCTCCATGGCGGCCGGACGGCGGGTGTCCAGCGAGGCCAGCAGCACCTTCTTGCGCTCGGTCTTGCCCAGACGCAGGGCCAGCTTGCCGGCGGTGGTCGTCTTGCCCGAGCCCTGCAGGCCGGCCATCAGGATCACGGTCGGCGGGTTGAGCGCGAGGTTGAGGCCTTCCGGCTGCTCGCCTCCCAGCATGTCGACCAGGCCGTCATAGACGATCTTGACCACCTGCTCGGACGGCTTGACCGAGCGGATCACCGTCTCGCCGGTCGCCAGCTCCTTGGCCTTGGCGACGAACTCCTTCACCACTGGAAGGGCGACGTCGGCCTCCAGCAGAGCGATGCGGACTTCGCGCAGCGCCTCGTCGATGTCGGCGGCCGACAGCACGCCGCGACCGCCGAGGCGGTCGAAGACGGACGAGAGGCGATCACCAAGCGCTTCGAACATTCGAGGCGTGAACCTTCAAAACCTGTGACGCAAACGCAGCCAGCCCCCGTGGACGATCACGTCGACGGGGGTCCTCGCCGACCTCAGGCTGCTTGCGCGGCTTTCGTGTCGGTGGAGGGCGCTGGCTGATGCTGCGCCGGAAAGGCGGGCTCTATAGCGGAAACGGCGAGACGAATCAAAGGGGGCGCCCGCTCTGGCTCGGCGAGGACCTCGACGGGAGCGCACATACCGTCCCGGTTGAACGGTCTGGACATTTCTGCGCACGCTGAAGCTAGACTATATCGCTGGATGCGGGGTGAGCCTCCCATTCGACACGGGGCACGCCATGCAGGTCGCTTTCCTGGTCATCGCTCATAACGCGCCCAAGCAGCTGCAGCGGCTTCTGGCGCGGCTGGCGCACCCAGATCACCACGTGTTTGTTCACATCGACGCGAAGTCGCAGATCGAGGATTTCGCCGCATCCCTGGCGCTGCCCCATGTCATCACGAGCAGGATCCGCCTTCCGGTCTACTGGGGCTCCTTCCGAGCCTGCCAGGCGACGCTCGAGCTGATCAAACAAGCCTTGGCCCGCGAGCCCAGGATCGAGCGGTTCGTGTTGCTGAGCGGCGTCGACCATCCGTTGGACACCGCCGCGAACATCAACCGCTTCTTCGCGGACAATCGCGACGTCGAGTTCATCGAACTTGACCCAATGCCGAGCGAGAGCAAGGCGCTCTCCCGCCTGGAGCACCTCTATGTCTCCGGCGCCCACCCGCCGTGGATTCGCGGCCTTGCCAAGCTGCGCCGGGCGCTTCGCCTGGGGCCGATAAAGCGAGACTATCGCAAGGGTCTTAAAGGCCTCGCGCCGATCGGCGGCGCTCAATGGTGGGCGCTGACGCGCGAGGCGGCGAGCTACATCGATCGCTTCGCCGACGAGAATCCGGACTTCGTACGCTTCCATGACGGCGTCCTGATCCCAGACGAGAGCTTCTTCTCCACCATTCTCGGAAACTCCGACTTCGCCAGCCGCGTCACGGACTGCGTGACCTATACCGACTGGAGCGCCGGGGGCTCGCATCCGGCCCTCATCGGCAAGCGGCACCTTGAGTTCTTCAAGGCGGTCAGCGGCCCCTGCGCCCGCGCAGAAGGTCTGCGGCCGCTGCTCTTCGCCCGAAAGTTCACCGACGAGGATGCGGCCGTCTGCGCCGAGATCGACGCCCTGGTCGACGGGCGCGGGGCCTAGCCGTCCAGCGGAACAGTGATCTGGGCGCCCGCCGCCTGCAGCCTGTCCAGCACGCCGTTCCGACGCTGCATTTGGGCCAGATCGATGATCGCCACGGTCTTGCCGGGCGTCCTGAGGGCCTGGAGCAGGGTGGCGGTCGATTCCGCCACAGCCCGTTCGCGCAGGGCCTGGCCGCCGCCGACCTGGCCGAGGCAGCTTTCGTAGGCCTGGGCCGGATAGTTTCGGCGCACGCCGGCCAAATCGCCCACCGCCCAGGCCTTGCCCAACTCACCCGGCCGGGCGCCTTCGAAGGTGATCTGGTTCAGAAAGGCGCGCAGGCAGTTGATCTGCTGGGCCTGATTGAGGTCGCCCGCCGCCTTCATCAGGGCGCTGATCGGCAGCTCGGCCATCGGCTTGACCGGCACCTTCATCGCCCGGGCGATGTCCTCCACCTGGCTGGCGGGCTTGGCCTCGGAAACACCCTGGGCGGCCCGGAAGTCGGACAGCAGCAGGGCGCCAGCCACCGCCGGCTTCCACTTGGCGTAGCGATCGGCCTTGGTCTTGGCCTGTCGCCGGGTCTCGACCACGCGCTCGCGCAGGTCGGGCGGGATGTCTTTCTCCAGGTCGCCTCGGAAGGTGCGCACGCGGAAGGCGTCGCGCGCCAGGAACGCCGCCACGCCGCCGACACCCATCTTGCCCTCCACCGGGGTCAGCAACAGCCGCGCGCCGGTCAGGGAGCGGCGCAGCCGGCCGTCGTCCCACTTCTGCTGGTGATGGATCGGGGTCACCGAGCCGAGGATGATCACCTCGCTGTCACCCATCGTCGCCCGCCACATCGCCGGGCCGAGCGGCCGGCCGACGATCTCCAGCCCCTCAAGCACGGTGCTGCCGCCGGACTGCTCGGCCAGATCCGTCGCCATCGCGGGAGAACTCGGCGGCAGCGTCTGCGACCCGGCGGGCGCTGTGGCGACAAGCGCGGCCATCAGGCTCGCCGCCAGAACGGGGCCGAGGCTCGAACGCAGCCTTCGCATGCGGGCGCTTCCTTGCATGCCGACAATCTAGGTTCGGCTCGCGGCAAGGTCACGCCGGGTCAGGGCGGTTTGATGACAATCGCGGCGGAAGCGCGCTAAAGCCGGGGCATGTCGATCGGCCTCTTCGATTCCGGCGTCGGCGGCCTCTCGGTGGCCCGCGCCCTGGTGGACCGCCTTCCGGAGGCGGATTTCATCTACCTGGCCGACCAGGCCAACGCGCCCTACGGCGGCCGCCCCGGCGAGGAGGTGGTCGATCTCACCCGCGCCGGCTGCGAACGGCTGTTCGACGAAGGCGCCAGCCTGGTCGTCCTCGCCTGCAACACCGCCAGCGCCATCGCCCTGCGCCGCCTGCAGCAGACCTGGCTGCCGGGCTATCGCAAGGCCCTCGGTCGCGCGGTCAATGTGCTGGGCATCATCGTGCCGACCATCGAGGCCGCCACCGGCCTGCCTTGGGAGCACGAGGCCGAGCGGCGTGGCGACAAGATCGAGGCGCTCGACATTCTGGGCGTGTTCTCCACGCCCGGCACGGCGGCCAGCCGCGTCTACGAGATCGAGATCGACAAGCGTCGGCAGGACGTCGCCGTCTTTTCCGAGCCCTGCCCCAACCTCGCCCGGCTGATCGAAAGCGGCGCCGACCGCGCCCTGCTGGCCGAGGAGATCAAGGGCCATATCGAGGGCCTGCGCCGACGCATCGGCCGCCACCCCGACCGCGCCATCCTCGGCTGCACCCACTACGAGATCGTCGCCGACCTGTTCGTGGCCGCCCTGCCGGAAGGCACGCCGCTGATCCACCAGCCGGCCGCCACGGCGGACGCCCTGGCGCTCTACTTCGAACGTCACCCCGAGCTGGACATCGGCGCCGGCGGCGCACGCCGCTTCCTCACCACCGGAACACCGGGTCTGCAGAGCGCCCTCATCGCTGAGTTCTGGGGCGGTCCAGTGACTTTCGAGGCGGCCTAGGGTCGTCCGCCGACCTTTTCCCACTCCGCCTCGAACCAGGGCGCGAGCCGCCGCAGGGCCTCCTCCACCTCGGAGGTCGAGACCGCAAAGCTGAAGCGCAAGAAGCGGCCGCCGTCGACGGGATCGAAGTCCACGCCGGGGGCGGTAGCGACGCCCTTTTCGCGCAGCAGACGCTCGCAGAAGGCCAGGCTGTCGTTCGTCAGGCCGCCGATGTCGGCATAGATGTAGAAGGCGCCGTCCGGCGGCGCGATGCGGCGCAGGCCGAGCGCCGGCAAGGCCTGCAGCAGCAGGGCGCGGTTGGCGCGATAGGTCTCCAGGTGGCCGTCGAGCTCCTCGTGGCTGTCCATCGCCACCAGGCCAGCGTGCTGCGCCAGCGACGGCGGTGTGAGGAACAGCGCGCCCATGACGTCCGAGGCGCGGCTGGCTTCCTGCGGCGGCACGACCATCCAGCCCAGCCGCCAGCCGGCCATCGAGTAGTATTTCGAGAAGCTGTTGATGACGACGGCGTCGGGCTCGAACTCCAGCATCGAGCGCGCGGCGTCGCCGTAGACCAGGCCGTGGTAGATCTCGTCGGAGATGATGCGGATGCCGCGCCGGCGGCAGACCTCGGCGAGCGCCTGCAATTCAGGTCCCGGGATCACGGTGCCGGTCGGATTGGCGGGGCTGGCGATCAGAACCGCGTCGGGTGCGGGGTTGAGCGCCTCAAGAGCGGCGGCCGAAAGCTGGAAGCCTTCCGCGGCGCCGCACTCGATCTCCAGCGCATGCATCGACAGGGCGCGGATGCAGTTGCGGTAGGCGACATAGCCGGGCCGGGCGATGGCGATCGTCGCTCCGGCGGCGAACATGGTGGTCAGCGCCAGGACCAGCCCGGCCGAGGCCCCGTTGGTCAGGGTCACCCGTTCGGGCGCCACCTCGACGCCATAGGTGGCAGCGTAGTGGCGGGCGATGCGCTCCTTCAGCGGAGCGCTCTCCCAGTAGCCCATCGCCTCACGATCAAGCACCTGGTGGGCCAGGGCGACCGCGGCGGCCGGCGCGCCGGTCGAGGGCTGGCCGAACTGCATGTGGATGACGCTGCGGCCCTCGGCCTGCAGCTGGTGGGCCAGGCGGTTGATGGCCATGGCGTGATAGGGGGCGACGGGTGTCGGCATGGCCCCGACCTAAGCCTAAGCGTCCGCCGCGCCAAGGGCGGCTTGCGGCCGCGCCACTTGCGGGCTTTCACTGCGTGCGGATCGACCCTGGGGAGCAGGCGATGAAGCAGCTAGCGATGATGGCCGGGGCGGCGACGCTGTTCAGCGGCGGCGCGGCGCAGGCGGCGGTGATCGACGCCCAGGCGGGCGGCTTCGAAATCCGCGAGGTGGTGCATGTCGCGGCTGCGCCGGAGAAGGTCTGGGCCGCGGTCGTGAACGTGGGCGGCTGGTGGGCGTCGAGCCACACCTATTCGGGCTCGGCCCGGAACCTGACCCTGGAGGTCAAGCCCGGCGGATGCTGGTGCGAGGCGATCCCCGGTGGCGGGGTGGAGCACATGCGGGTGGTCAACATCCAGCCGCCAAAGGTGCTGCGCCTCAGCGGCGCGCTCGGACCGTTGCAGACCACGGGCGGCGCGGGCCACCTGACCTTCGCGCTTGAGCCCAAGGACGGCGGCACGGCCCTGACCGTGACCTATGTGTTCGGCGGCTTTCAGCCGGGCGGATTTGCAGCCCTCGCCGCCCCGGTCGATGGGGTATTGGTCGAGCAGGTCGGGCGGTTGAAGGCCCTGGCCGAGACCGGCCGGGCCCCCTAGTCCGTTATCAGGCGCTGGCGAGTTCGCCGCGCAGCACGGCGCTGACCGCATTGACCGTCGCGGCGATGCGCAGGGCGGCCTGGATTTGCTGGGCGGCGACGCCGCGCTTCTTCAGCTCTTCCTCGTGGCTGTCGAGGCACATGCCGCAGCCGTTGACGGCCGAGACGGCGGTGCACCACAGCTCGAAGTCGGTCTTGTCGACGCCAGGGTTGGCGATAATGTTCATCCGCAGGCGCGCCGGAAGGGTGCGGTACTCCTGGTTCTTCAGGAGGTGCAGGGCGCGGTAGTAGACGTTGTTCATGCCCATGATCGCCGCGGCCGCCTTGGCGGCTGTCGCGGCTTCATCGGACAGGCCGGCCGCCTTGGCCGCCGCCTCGATGGCCTTGACTACCGGCGGTACGCCCACGGCATGGGCCGAGGCCAGGAACGCGCCCCACTTCTGCTGATCGCTCAGCAGGGTCTCGCTGGCGAGCGACGACAGGTTGAGGCTGATGTCCTTGGCGTAGGCGGGGATCGTCTCACGCAGGGCGTCGAGCGACATGGGCGGCTCCTAGATCAGAAGGAAAATAGGTGTCCGGGGGCGCGGGGGGAGGAACCGGCCCCCGGACGACAAGACAGCTTAAGCGGCTCTGGAGCGCTTAGGCGGCCTTGAGGGTGTCGCCGCCCACCGCACGGTTGCAGGGGCAGAGTTCGTCGGTCTGCAGGGCGTCGACCACGCGCAGGGTGTCCTGCGGGGCGCGGCCAACGTTGAGGTTGGTCACATAGACGTGCTGCACGACGTTGTGCGGATCGACCACGAAGGTGGCGCGCAGGGCGACGCCTTCTTCTTCGTCCAGGATGCCGAGGGCGCGGGCGAACTTGCCGCCGTTGTCGGCGAATTGCCAGATCGGCAGGCCGGTCAGATCCGGGTGCTCACGACGCCAGCCGAGCTTGGAGTGCTCGTTGTCGGTCGAGCCGCCGAGCACGACGGTGTCACGATCTTCGAAGTCCTTGGCCAGGGCGCCGAAGGCGGTGATTTCGGTCGGGCACACGAAGGTGAAGTCCTTCGGGTAGAAGAAGATGACTTTCCACTTGCCCGAGAAGCTGTCGTTGGTGACGGTTTCGAACGCGCTGACGCCGTTTTCTTCGTGCTTGTTGAACTTCGGCTTCACGCCCACAACCTTGAAATCGGGAAGCTTTTCACCAACGCCGAGCATACGGTTCTCCATGAAATGAAAACGCGGGGCGCATTGCCGCGTCCCGCTGACAGGGGACAGATAGGCGCACGTTGGCCTTACAGCCAATCGATAGTTTCTTGAAATTCGATAGAGTGGGTCTATATGGCAAGCTATGCTGCTGCCCACCCTGCGCCAACTGCAATATTTGAAGCTGCTGGTAGAGCACGGCTCGTTCAGCCGCGCCGCCGAGGCCGCCCACGTCACCCAGCCGACCCTGTCGGCCGGCATCCAGGAGCTGGAGCGGGTGATCGGCGCACCGGTAGTCGACCGAGCCCGATCGGGCGTCATCCTCACCGCCGCCGGCCAGGAGGCGGCGAGCCGCGCCGAGGCCATCCTCGCCCAGGCGGAGGACCTCGTGCAGTCGGCCCGCGGCGCCGGCGAGCCGCTGGCGGGGCGGTTCCGCCTCGGCGTCATCCCGACCATCGCCCCCTTCCTGCTGCCCGCCGCCCTGCCGCAGCTGCGACAGCGCTTCCCGAAGCTGCGGCTGTTCCTTCGTGAGGACCTCACCGGTCGTCTGGTCGCGGCCCTCAAGGCCGGCGCGCTCGACGCAGCGTTGATCGCCCTGCCCTACGACCTCGCGGGCCTGCACTACGCCCACGTCTCGGACGACGAACTGCTGGCCGCCCTGCCCGCCGACCATCCGCTGGCCAGCCTGAAACGGATCTCACCAGAGACCATGGGCGGCGACGACCTGATCCTGCTGGAAGACGGCCACTGCCTGCGCGACCACGCCCTGGCCGCCTGTGGCCTGGAGCCGCCGAAGGCCGCCGCCGATGAGAACTTCGCCGCCACCTCCCTGCCGACGCTGGTGCAGATGGTCGGGTCCGGCCTTGGAGTCTCGTTCCTACCGGCCATGGCCGTGAAGGCGGGCTTGGCCGAGGCCGCCCACATCGCTGTGCGACCCCTGCAGGCCGACCATCCCAGCCGCGAGATCGTCGTCGCCTGGCGCGCCGGCTCCAGCCGCGGGATCGAAGGTCGCCTGCTGGCCGAGACGCTCAGGGCAGCTTAATCCGCCTCATCTTCCAGGCGGTGGATGTCATCGTCGGACAGGCCGAAGTGGTGGCCGATCGCGTGCACCAGCACGTGAGAGATCAGCTCGCCGAGCGGCAGATCGCCGCGCTCGGCCCATTCGTCGAGGATCGGTCGGCGATAGAGAAACACCATCGAGGCCTGGGGCGTCGGGTCGAACACGGTGCGGCGGCCCAGGTCGACGCCCTGGTAGAGGCCGGTCAGTTCGAAGGCGTCCTCGATGCCCAAAGACTCCAGCACCTCCTCGGTCGCGAAATCCTCGACGCGGAACAGCACATCGCCGGTGAGCTGGCGGAAGCCCTCGGGCAAGGCGGCGAAGGCGGCCTCGGCCAGACGCGCGAAATCGTCCAGCGAAGGGGCGACGAGGACGGTCAGGGCGTCGGCGGGCGGAGTTTGGGTCATGGTTTGCAGATAAACCGAAAGCCGCGCTTCGCCAGGGGCTTGCGAAAACCTATGGTGGCCGGGGTGATTCGGGCGTCGGCGTGGGAGCATGGTTCCCGGGCGCCGGTGATAAGGGACAGGCCTTGACGGGAGCGGACCTCATGCTGGCCGCGGCGGCCGGCGCCATCTGCCTGGCGATCTGCGCCACCCTGTGGGCGATCGTGCAGCGCCGCCAGGCCGAGTGGCGGATCGCCGGCCTGCAGAGCCGGATCGCCGAGATCGAAACCCAGGCCATGGCGGCGAACGCCTCGACCGAAGCCTTCGACTGCGCCTTGCTGGCGGTAGAGGACGGCGCGGCCGAACTCGCCTCCGGCGCCGAGAGCCTGACCGCCTGCGCCGAAGCCCTCGGCGCGCAGGATGATCCCCAGGCCGTGGTCAACGCCCTGATGCGCGCCGATCCCGACCACGCCCGGCGCCTGCGCGCCCTGTTCGAGCGCGGCGAGCCCTGCGCTTTCGAGGTTCTTGGCCCCAAGGGCGCCGTGTCGGTGGAAGGCCGCACCTCGGGCGCCCTCGCCTGGCTGCGGCTCGCCGCCCTGGCGGCGCACGATTCAGCCCTGCCGACCGCCGCCCGCTTCGCCGCCTTCCTCGACGCCCGGCCGGAACCCGCCTGGGTCGCCGCTGCGGATGGATCGGTGACCTGGGCCAACAAGGCCTGGCTGGCGGCCGTCGACGCCAAGGACCTGGCCGACGCCCAGGCGCGCGGCCTCGCCTTCGACCGGGACGCCGAGGCGCTGTCCAGCGAGGCCTCCAACCTCGGTCAGCGTCGCGAGACCCTGCGCTGGACCAGCGCTGACGGTCGCCGCGCCGCCTTCCGCTTCGTCGCCGAGCCGCTGGAAGGCGGCGGCGCCGGGGTTTGGAGCTTCGACGTCACCGAGTCCGAGGAGCTGAAGGAAGCCTTCAAGCGCCACGTCGCCGCCCACGACGAAACCCTCGATCACATCGCTGAAGCGGTGGCGATCTTCAGCCAGCAGCGTCGCCTGCTGTTCCACAACGCCGCCTTCGCCGAGCTGTGGGGGCTGGAGCCGGCCTGGCTGTCGGACGGCCCGACGCATGCCGAGGTCCTCGACCGCCTGCGTCAGCGCCAGCGCCTGCCCGAAACCGTCGACTACGCCAAGTGGAAGGCGGCGGAGCTCAGCCGCTACGAGGCGCTCGGCCCGCAGGCCGACGACCTGTGGACTCTGCCCGACGGCCGCACCCTGAAGGTTGTGCACCAGACCCACCCGCTCGGCGGCCTTCTGGTGCTGTTCTCCGACATCACCGGCGAGCTGCGCCTGAAGGCCCAGTACAACGCCCTGATCCAGGTACAACAGGCCACGCTCGACAAGCTCAACGACGCCGTCGCGGTGTTCGGCTCGGACGGGCGCCTGCGCCTGCACAACGACGCCTTCGAGCGCTTCTGGAACATCGAATCCAGCCTGCTGGCTGGTCCGGTCGACTTCGAGACCGTGGTCGAGCTGTGCATTCCGCGCCTGCACGATCTGTCGTTCTGGCGCGAGCTGAAGGGCCGGGTCGCCGATCCTGATCCCCAGGCCCGCGCCCCGCTCTCGGGCGAGGAGCGCACCGGCGACGGGCGGATCATCACCTACCAGTCACGCCCCCTGCCGGATGGCGCGACCCTGATCGCCTTCGTCGACATCACCGACACCCGCCAGCTGGAAAGCGCCCTCGCCGACCGCTCGCAGGCCCTGACCGAGGCCGAGCGGCTGAAGCGGGACTTCGTCGGCAACGTTTCCTACGAACTGCGCACCCCGCTGACGACGATCATCGGCTACTCCGAGCTGCTGGAACGGACCGGCGAGAGCCTGTCCGAACGCGGCCGCAGCCACGTCGCCTCGGTGCGCGCCGCCGCCACCCAACTGGCCCGCTCGATCGACGACGTGCTCGATATGGCGACCATAGACGCCGATGAGTTGGCCCTCGAGAACGAGGAAATCCGCGTCGACGAGTTGCTGGCCGAGGCCTGCTCCCGTTGGGCAGGTGAGGCCGAAGCGGCGGGTGTCAGCCTGTCCTGCGACGCCGACTCTGATGTGGGCCTGATCCGGGGCGACCGCCGACGCCTTGCCCAAGTGATCGACCACCTCGTGGAGAACGCCCTGCGTCAGACGCCCGCCGAGGGCCGTGTGAGCCTCGCCGCCCGCCGCGCCGTCGGCGAGGTGCGGCTGCAGGTGGCCGACACGGGTCGGGGCATTCCCTTCCACACCCAGGCCCACATCTTCGACCGCTTCACCACGCGAGACCGTGGCGGCCCAGGCCTGGGCCTCGCTCTCGTCAAGGCGTTGGTCGAACTGCACGGCGGCTGGGTCGCCCTGGAGAGCGAGCCCGGCAACGGCGCGACCTTCACCTGCCACCTGCCGGAAGCCGTCGCCGCCGGCTCGACCAGCCAGACCGAGCTCGGCGTCTAGCGCGGGGTCGGCGCGGCCCTGAAGACCGCGCCGATAACGGATCAGTCTCCGCCGCCACCGCCGCCGCCGCCACCCGCGGCGGGCGGGGCCGGGAACGGCCGCGTGTTCTTGGAGATGCTCCAGCGATAGAGGCCCTGCGGCCGCACCGACGCCGTGATGATCCGGCCGTCCTTGAGGGCGGTCACCGATTCCGGGCTGAGGGTGCCGGCGCCGGTCCACGGCGCGGAGTTGCCGAGCGGGTCGGGGATGAACCACTTTACCTCGCCGGTCTTGGCGCTGCCGACGTGCGTGCCTTTGACGAACGAGTTGCCGTTGCCGGTGCCGGTCTGCGAGTCGGCCACGTAGAGGTTGTCGTTGTCGTCGATCATCAGGCCGGTCGGCTTGCCGAAGTGCGGCCACACCGCCAGCATCTTGCCCTCGGTGTTGTAGATCTGGATCACATTGTTGGCCCGGTTGGCCACGAAGATGCGGTCCTGACTGTCGATCTCGATCGAGTGGCTGCAGTCGATCTGACGCGCCTGCGACGGGTGGCAGCTGCGCCATTCCATCAGGTACTTGCCGTTCTTGTCGTACTTGGCGATCCGGTTGTTGGCCGGCGGGCTGTCGTGAGCGTCGGCGACGTAGATGTTGCCCTTGCTGTCCACCACCACGTCGGACGGCTGGCTGAGCAGCTCAGGCCCGCTGCCGTAGATCCCCGGCTTGCCGATCCGCAGCAGGATCTTGCCGTTCTGGTCGAACTTGATCACCTGCGCGCCGCCCGGATATTGCGGCGGCGTTTTCGGGGCCGGGATGTTGCCGTTGGCCATGACGTTCGACCAGGTGTCGGTCACCCAGATATTGTTGTCTTTGTCGACGAACAGGCCGTGCGGGTAGTTGATGATGTTCTTGCCGAACATCTTCTTGATCTTCCCGTCCTCGCCGATCTTCATGATCATATCGACGCTCTGCCCCTCGCAGGCGTTGATCCCGCCGCAGCGCTCGGCGATCCAGATCGAAGTGCCGTCGCGGTCGGTGTCGATGGCGCTGATGCCGCCGAGGAAGCGCCCCGCCGGCATCTGGTACCAGTTCATGTCGGCGACGTAGGGGTTCTGCAGCTGCTTGTCGAAATCCGACCGTAGCGAGACCGCCCAGTTGAACGGCGCGGCCTGGCCGCCGCCTCCGCCGCGGCCCTGGCGGGCCAGGATCTCGGCATCAGTCAGCGGCGGCATGTCGGGATACGGCGGCTGGGGCGTGGACGGCGTCTTGGCCGGGGCCGCGTTCTGCGCGACGACGATGGCCGTGGGGACCGCGACGCTGATGGCGGCGGTCGCCAGCAGCAGTCCGGTCAAGCGGCGAAGCTTGCTCATGTAGTGCCTCCCTTGTGGGCGCGGTCTCAGCGTCGCCGGCCCTTCACGCGGGTGCGTCAGGCAGGCGTCACAGGCCACGACCTTGTTGGCGCGTCGGCGTTCCGCGCGCTGGAGGGCAGGAAATCACGGCTAGCGCCGTTCGGCCAAAGGCCAGGTCTCAAAGTTTGAGAGCTAGTGCTGCCGCTCGGGCAGGCGCACCACCAGGCCGTCGAGCTCGGCCGTGACGCGAATCTGGCACGACAGGCGCGAATTCGGCTCCACCTCGTCGGCGAAGTCGAGCATCGACTCCTCCATGGCCGAAGCCTTGCCGGTCCGCTCACGCCAGGCGTCGTCGACATAGACATGGCAGGTGGCGCAGGCGCAGGCGCCGCCGCAGTCGGCGTCGATGCCCGGGATATTGTTCTTCACCGCGCCTTCCATCACCGACAGGCCGGGACGCACCTCGACTTCGTGTTCGCGCCCGTCGTGCTCGATGTAGGTGATCTTCGCCATGGTCGTCCGTCGCCGGCGCGCGATCTGCGCGCCCTTACTGTCCTGCGGCGACCTCTTTCATGGAAACGGCCGTATCCGCAAGCTTCGCGGGGTCGACGCGCGCCTGCCGGCCGATCATCTGGCGCCCTCCCATGAACTCCGGCGGCGCATTGACAGCCTCAACGGCGGTCAGCACGCCCTCGCGCAGATGGAACACGGCGAAGCGGCCGGCCGCCTGGTCGCCGCGCACCACGATCTCGTCCGCTCCGTCGGCCAGACCCGCCATCTGCAGCTTCAGATCGTACTGATCCGACCAGAACCACGGCACCTCCGACGGCGGCGGCGCGCGACCGGCGATGGCGCTGGCCGCCTGCTTGGCCTGCTCCAGGGCGTTGGGCACGCTTTCCAGCCGCAGCTCGCGGCCGTAGAGCGGCATCGGCCGCCAGGTGCAGTCGCCGATGGCGAAGATCGCGGGATCCGAGGTGCGCGCTTCGCCGTCGACAACGATCCCATCGGCCAGGGCCAGGCCGCAGCCGGCGGCCAGCTCGACGTTCGGCAGAGCGCCGATCCCGACCAGGGCGACATCGCACGGCAGGGTCGCGCCATCCGCCAGCCGCACGGCCGTCACCTTGCCGTCGACGCCGTCGAAGCCCGTCACCCGGGCGCCGAGATGGAACGTCACGCCTTGGGTCTGGTGGTAGTCCTGGAAGAAGCTGCTGAGCGTGCGGCTGGCGACGCGGGCGAGCACCCGATCTTCACGCTCCACCACCGTGATCTCAGCGCCCAGGGCCAGGGCCGAGGCCGCCGCCTCCAGGCCCACATAGCCGCCGCCGACCACAACGATGCGCTTGCCCGGGCCGAGCGCCGTCTTCAGGGCTTCGGCGTCGGCGGCGCTGCGCAGTGAGAGCACGCCGGAGAGGTCCGCACCCGCGACGGGCAGAGGCCGCGCCCGCGCACCCGTGGCCAGGATCAGAATGTCGTAAGGCAGCCGCTCGCCGTCGCTCAGGGTCACCTTGCGGTCAGCGCGATCGATGGAGGCGACGGGCGCCGCCAGCCAGAGATCGACCCCGGCCTCGGCGTACCATTCCGCCGGTTTCAAGGTCAGGGCGTCCTCGTCCGCCTCGCCCTTCAACCAGGCCTTGGACAGCGGCGGGCGCTGATAGGGCGGGATGGGCTCTTCGCCGACCAGGGCGATGGGTCCCTCGAACCCATATTGACGCAGCAGGGCCGCGGCGGTGCCGCCCGCATGACCGGCGCCGACGATGAGTACGCGAGGGGAATCCGACATGTCCGGTTCGTTGCGCCAAAGCCGCTTCGCGTCAACCGAGGCCCGAGAAATCAGCTGCTGTGGGCGGCCAGGGCGTCCTGCAGCAGCTCAATCATCTGCGCCTTGAGGCTCGGCGGCGAGACGATCTCGACCTGTCCACCCCAGGTGAACAGGTGCCATGCCAGCTCGCGCATGCCGCTGGCGCTGAACCGGACAAGGGCGGTCTCGTCGGGCTGCAGCTCCACCGTCTGGCGGGCATGGAAGCGCCAGTTCAGGGCGTCACGAGCGCGTCCCTTGCCGATGCGCAGCACCACGTCCTGCACCTCGTCGTGATAGATGCCGAAGCTCTGGTCGGCGAAGTCCTGCAGCGAGAAGCCGTTGGGCGGCGCGGCGGCCCGGTCCAGCACTTGCGGGTCGCGGATCAGGTCAAGGCGGAACGTCTTGGGCGCCTCCGAGCCCGCCTCGGCGGCGACCAGATAGTTCGAGCGGCCGAACAGCAGTCCGTAGGGCGTCACTTCCCGAGCCTCGCCCCGCCGGCTGCCGCCCTCGTATCGGAACGACAGGGCCTGCAGGCTGACGATCGCCTGGCGGACCACCGACAACACCTCCTCATCCTCGAACGGTCGCGGACCGGCGTGGACGGCGATGGCCTCGGCCTGAACTAGGGCTTCAAGATCGGGCGCCAGGCGCCGGCGAGCCCCGGCACGCAGGGCCGACAGCACCTTCTGCTCAAGCGTACGCAGGGCGGCGGCGGTCGATCCGCCCGAAACCTCGGCGGCGCGGCGCAGGGCAGCCAGCTCCTCTGCGGTCGGGGTCTGGAACAGATTATCGAGGCCGGCGGGGATGCGGAACCGCCGCGTCGGCGGCTCTTCGACGATCTCCACCGGGAACAGGTCGTTGAGGGCGTCGCGCATGCGCTCAACGGTCCGACGGCCGACGCCCATACGCTCGGTCATCTCGTCGAGGGTCAGGCCCTCGGCCGAGCTGGCCAGCATGCGCGCCAGCTCCAGAAGGCCCGCCGCTTTCTCGTGTCGCATAGGTGCGTCCGTTTTTGTCGTTTCAATGGAACAAAACGTTATTCGACACGGAACGCAACCCCGAACCGAGACGAACCGATGGCCAGCTCCACCTATCGCCGCCCGACCCAACGCCGCAGCTTCGCCGCTGCCTACGCCCCCTACGCCAAGCGCGCGACGCCGACCGCCCAGACGCTGGCCCAGCGCAGCCTGCTCTCGGGCGAGACCATCTCCAACATCCTGCGCTTCGCCGATATCGAGGAAGACCTCGGCGGCGGCCGCGTGCTCAACAAGCTGTCGGCCGATCGCCTGCAGGACGCCGAAGTCCGCGCCGTCTTCGGCCCGGACCTGGCGCGCGCCGCCAAGGTGTCGGTGGTGTGGGACGAACGCGAAGGCCAGATCGCCCGCGTCTACGACGGTCAGATGGCGGCCTAGGCGATCACGCACCGTCCGCCTTCGACCCGGTAGCGATACCAGGCCTCCAGGCCGCCATCGACGAACCGCACCGGGCAGACGACCGAGCTGCCGTCTTGGAAGCTGACCACCACCTGCCCGCCGCCCCGGCAATCGGAACGGCGACGCAGCTCGAAGCCTTTGGCGGTGCGCGGCAGGACCTCCGGCAACCGGCCGCAGAGCTCCAGCCGCGCCGACGTCGCGCCTGGATCAATGACGATCACCTCGAAGCGGTTCTGCAGGGCGCAGCCGGCCAGCAGCACGGCGACGGCGAGCGCGAGCCGCCTCATGCTTCCAGATCCGATTTCAACCGATGCAGCAGCCCGGCCGCCTCGGCGGCGTAGGGCGCGATCCAGCGGGCGTGCACGTCCTGGATCGGAGCCACATCGAGGTGGTTCCAGCGCACCCGCCCGTCGCGTGCGGCGATCAGCAGGCCCGCCTTCTCCAATACGCCCAGGTGCTGCATCACCGTGCAGCGATCGAGGTCGCCCTCGAACCGCGCGCAAAGCTCGCCGGTGGTCTGCGGCCCGGCCTTCAGCACATCGAGAATCCGCCGGCGCCGGCGGTCGGCCAGCGCCTTGAACACCAGGTCGGCCTGATCCTCGGGATCGGCCCGCTGCGAATCGACGGTTGACATGTTATAGTCTTATAACATTTATGGGCGCACATCCTCAAGGGAGAGAGCGCCATGCCCCGCGCCGTCGAAGCCGATACGGACGTCATCAAGCCCGCCTTCACCGTCTCGCTGAAGATCCGCAAACCTGCCGCCGAGGTGTTCGACGCGGTCGTCGATGACAAGAAGATGAGCGGCTACTTCATCGCCGAAGCCACGGGTCCGCTGGTCGCCGGCCAGACGGTGCAGTGGAAGTTTCCGGAGTTCGACGAGTTCTTCCCGGTGAAGGTGATCGAGATCACCGCACCGGAGCGCATCGTGCTGGCGTGGCAGGCCGCCGACGGCGACTACGACACCCATATCGAGATGAGCTTCAAGCCGCTCGACGCGAGCAACACCATGGTCTCGATCAGCGAGAGCGGCTGGCGCGAGACGGCCGCCGGCTTCAAGGCCGCCTTCGGCAATGCGCCCGGCTGGATGCACATGATGTGCGGGCTCAAGGCCAGCCTGGAATACGGCATCAACCTGCGTGAAGGCGGGGCGTTCTAACGCCCCATCCCAGGCCGGCCCCTCAGAACCCCGTCGGCGTCACCCAGAAGCTTTCTTCCCAGAAGGCGCCGGGGGCCACGGTCTGCAGTTCCTTGTACTGGCCCTTCTGGGCGGCGTTCAGCGCGTTGGTGATCGCCACCATCGGCTCGAAGGCGATGAAGCCGCGCTCGGGCGGGGCGGGCTCGCCCTTGGTGGCGCTGAACGGGATCGGCGGGCCGACGCTGACCGGGGTCGGCGCGGGGGCCGCTGGGCGCGGCACGGCGCCCGCGGCCGGCGGCGGCGGACCCTGCGGGGCGGCGTTCGGCGGCGGCGGGGCGGCGGTCGAATAGACCAGCACGGTCTTGATCTTCGGCCCGAGGGTGACGGCCACCTTCTGCTTCACGCCCGACATGCTGACCACGGCGCGGCCTTGGGCATCGCGAGTGAAGTCGGTGAACACATCATCCAGGCGCTGGCCGGCCTTCAGCGACAGCGGGATCTTGGTCAGGTCGTCCGTGCCCCAGAACTTCGTGGAGGCTTCCGTTTCGCCAGTCGGGATCACCCGCTGGTCGAGCAGCCAGTGGACCTTGGCCGGCACGCTCAAGGTCCAGTCGTTGCGCCCCGAGTCGGTGAGCTGGAAGTAGGGGTGAAAGCCGATCACCACCGGCATGGGTTCATTGGCCAGATTGTCGATGCGCGTGCGCACCTCCATCACCCCGCCGGACAGGCGATAGGTCATGGTGATGGTGTGGGCGAACGGCCACTGGGCCATGTACTGAGGGTATTTGTAGAACTCGAGCTTGCTGGTCAGCCACGCGCCGTTGGCGTCGGCCTTGGCCTCGACCACCTTCCAGGCGTTGGTGCCGCTGAGGAAGCCCTGGCTCGGCACCGGGCCGCGCACATTCCCCAGGTCCATGTCGAAGTTGTACTTCTTGCCGTTGGCGTAGAAGCCGAGTTCATCGAGGCGGTTGGCCCAGGGGGCCAGGAACGGCACGCCGTTCAGGCCGGGTCGGGCGCGCATCTCGTCGACGTTCTTCACCGCCATGCGGATGACGTTCTGGCCTTTGACGACCATCTCGTAGGCGTTGTTGACCGGCGTCAGGACCGAGATCGTGGTGTCTGTGCCGTTGTCGCGCAGCTGCACGACATCGCCCGTCGTCTTGACGCTGTAGCGGGCCTGGGCGGCGGCCCAGCTGGCGGGAACGAAAAACGCGAGGGCGCACAGCGCCATCGACCACAGCCGCTTCATCCGAACCTCCCGCTCAGGGCCTCGTCGGCGGGCCCTGTATACAGTTTAGGTTTCGGCGGTTTGGCGACGAAAAGCAAGAGGTGGAAGAGCGAGCGCTAGAGCGCCCGCTCGACCATCATCTTCTTGATCTCGGCGATCGCCTTGGCCGGGTTCAGCCCCTTCGGGCAGACCTGGGCGCAGTTCATGATCGTGTGGCAGCGGTAGAGCTTGAACGGGTCTTCAACGCCGTCCAGGCGCTCGCCGGTGGCCTGGTCGCGGCTGTCGATCAGCCAGCGGTAGGCGTGCAGCAGGGCGGCCGGGCCGAGGTACTTGTCGCCGTTCCACCAGTAGCTCGGGCACGAGGTCGAGCAGCAGGCGCAGAGGATGCACTCGTAGAGGCCGTCGAGCTTCTCGCGGTCCTTCGGGGTCTGTAGCCACTCGGTGTCCGGCGTCGCGGTCGAGGTGTGCAGCCACGGCTCGATCGAGGCGTACTGGGCGTAGAACACCGTCAGGTCCGGGATCAGGTCGCGCACCACCGGCATGTGCGGCAGCGGGCTGATCTGCACGGCCTTGCCGGGCGTCTCGGCGTGACCGTGGGTGCAGGCCAGGGTGTTGCGGCCGCCGATGTTCATGGCGCACGAACCGCAGACGCCTTCGCGGCACGAACGGCGGAAGGCCAGCGTCGGGTCGATGACGTTCTTGATGTAGATCAGCGCATCGAGAACCATCGGGCCGCACTGCGACGTGTCGACGTCGTAGGTGTCCCAGCGCGGGTTCAGGCCGGTTTCCGGATCGTAGCGATAGATGCGGAAGGTGCGCACCTTGGCCTTATCGGCGCCCTGCGGCGCCGGCCAGTGGCGGCCCGTTTGGACCTTGGAGTTCTTGGGGAGGACGAGTTCAGCCATGACCTATCCCCCTTAGTAGACCCGCGCCTTCGGCGGGATGTAGTCGATCTCGTCGGTCATGGTGAAGTTATGCACCGGGCGATAATCGATGCTCACCTTGCCGGTGTTCTCATCGATCCAGGCCAGGGTGTGCTTCATCCACTCCTTGTCGTCGCGGTCCGCGAAGTCCTCGCGGGCGTGGGCGCCGCGGCTCTCGGTGCGGTTCAGCGCGCCCTCGACGGTGACCACGGCCTGACCGATCAGGTTATCGAGCTCGAGGGTTTCCACGAGGTCGGTGTTCCAGATCATGGTGCGGTCCTGCACCGACAGGTCGGCCTTGCCGGCGAACACCTTGGCCATCCGCTCGGCGCCGCTCTTCAGGCTCTCGCCCGTGCGGAACACGGCGGCGTCTTCCTGCATCGTCTTCTGCATCTCGAGACGCAGCTTGGCGGTCGGCGTGCCGCCGTTGGCGTTGCGGAAGCGGTCCAGACGGGCCAGGTGGCCGTCGGTCCAGGCGTCCTTCATGTCGGGCTGGGTCGCGCCCGGCTCCAGGCTGTCGCCGCAGCGCAGGCCGGCCGCGCGGCCGAACACCACGAGGTCGGTCAGGCTGTTGGAGCCCAGGCGGTTGGCGCCGTGCACCGAGACGCAGGCGGCCTCGCCCACAGCCATCAGGCCGGGGATGACGCTGTCCGGGTTTCCGCCGGCCTTGGTCACCACCTCGCAGTGGAAGTTCGTCGGGATGCCGCCCATGTTGTAGTGCACGGTCGGCAGCACCGGGATCGGCTCACGGGTCAGGTCGACGCCGGCGAAGATCTTGGCGGTCTCGGAGATGCCAGGCAGGCGCTCGGCCAGGGTGGCCGGCGAGAGGTGATCGAGGTGCAGGTAGATGTGGTCCTTGTTCGGGCCCACGCCGCGACCTTCGCGGATTTCCAGCGTCATCGCCCGGCTGACCATGTCGCGCGGGGCGAGGTCCTTCACGGACGGCGCATAGCGCTCCATGAAGCGCTCGCCTTCAGAGTTGGTCAGGTAGCCGCCCTCGCCGCGGGCGCCTTCGGTGATCAGGCAGCCGGCGCCGTAGATGCCGGTCGGGTGGAACTGCACGAACTCCATGTCCTGCAGCGGCAGGCCGGCGCGCAGGGCCATGCCGCCGCCGTCACCCGTGCAGGTGTGGGCGCTGGTGGCCGAGAAATAGGCGCGGCCGTAGCCGCCGGTGGCCAGGATCACCTGCTGCGCCTGGAAGCGGTGCAGGGTGCCGTCGTCGAGCTTCCATGCCGTGACGCCGCGGCAGACGCCGTTGTCCATGATCAGGTCGAGCGCGAAGTACTCGATGAAGAACTCGGTCTGCTTGGCGATCGCCTGGCCGTACATGGTGTGCAGCATGGCGTGGCCGGTGCGGTCGGCCGCCGCGCAGGTGCGCTGGATCGGGGCCTCGCCGTAGTTCTTGGTCATGCCGCCGAAGGCGCGCTGGTAGATCTTGCCTTCTTCGGTGCGCGAGAAGGGCACGCCCCAGTGCTCGAGCTCGTAGACGGCGGCCGGCGCGTTGCGCGCCAGGTATTCGATGGCGTCCTGGTCGCCCAGCCAGTCCGACCCCTTCACGGTGTCGTACATGTGCCACTTCCACTCGTCGTGGCTCATGTTGCCGAGGCTGGCGGAGATGCCGCCCTGCGCGGCCACGGTGTGGCTGCGGGTCGGGAACACCTTGGTGACGCAGGCGGTGCGCAGGCCGGCCGCCGCGCAGCCGAGGGCGGCCCGCAGGCCCGAACCGCCAGCGCCGACGACGACGACGTCGAACTTGTGATCGATGAACTTGTAGGCCGCCATCAGGCTACGGCTCCCGTAAAGGCGACCTTGAGGATGCAGACGATGGCGACGACAGCGCCAAGGCCCCAGGCCAAGGTGTTGAGCAGCAGCAGCAGAACCAGGCTGCTGGGCTTATGGATGTAGTCCTCGATGACCACCTTCATGCCGATGCCCATGTGGTAGAAGGCGATGGCGATGAACAGCGTCGAGAACACGATGTTCAGCGGCGACTGCAGCCAGGCGACCACGCCCTCATAGGGCAGCGGGGCCAGGGCGATCACCGCATAGACGGCCCACAACGACAGGGGCACGAGCGCGATCGAGGTGACGCGCTCGGCGATGAAGTGGCTGGCGCCGTGCTTGGCGGAGCCTTGGGCCTTCACGCGAGCTTCAGGGCTGCGAGCCATCAGAACGCCCCCGTGTAATAGGCCAGCCACCAGGCCACGACGGTGGCCACGATGGTGAAGGCGATCTCGGCGACGGCGATGGCGTCGGCCAGCTTCGGCTGGAAGCCGTAGCCGACATCGTAGGTCAGGTGCCGCACGCCGTGGGCGAGGTGGTAGAAGATCGCCAGGGTCAGGCCGAACAGGGCGATCTTGCCGAGGAAGCCGGCCATCAGGGCGCGGAAGATGTCGTAGGCCTCGGGGCCGCACGCCAGCGACAGGGCGCCGCCGGCCAGGATCAGCGCGCCGAAATACAGGGCGCAGCCGGACACCCGGTGCAGGATCGACGAGGCCATGGTGATGTGCCAGCGCCAGATCGTCGTATGTGGCGACGTCGGCCGGTCTTCCGGTCCTCGCGGACGCGGTCCGCTCGTAGCTTCACTCATGGGTGCGACAATGTCCCCACACTTGCCCCGGATATAGCGCGGCCGGTTTTAGTCCTGAGGGGCCGAGTGTCAACGCGGCCTTGTGCATTGCAGCGGAGTTGAGAACCGTTCGCACACAAAGGGATGCGTTCAGCCGCCCGCTCCCGAGGCCAGCTCGCGCACCGCTGCGTTGGCGATGGTCAACTTGGCGAAGCTCCAGCCGCCGCCGGCCTTTTCGATCTCCTCCACCGCCGCCTTGGCCGCCGACGCGACCTCCGGCTTGAGCGCGGCCCAGGATTTGACGGCTTCGCGGGCGTGCTCAGCGGTGTCGCCGCCCTGCGGCCCGGCGGCGAACTTCACGATCGCCCCGGTGATCTGGGCCTGCTCGGCGAGTAGATCCTCGATCAGGCGGCGCACGGCCAGGCGCTCGAAGCTGTCGCCTGGCGCGAAGGCGCCGGCAGCGGCGCGCAGCCGGTCGATGGCGAAAGCGGCGCCGACCTGGTGGTAGAGCCGCGCCACATTCTCCAGCGGCCAGCTCGATCCGGCCGCCAGATCCACGAGATCGGCGGTGACGGTCAGGGGCTGCAGGGCCGCGACGACCTGGGCGAGGTCGTCCGGCGCCCCGGCCTTGACGAAGGCCTTGGCGCGCTTGGCGACCGCCTCCCTCTCCGCGCCGCTGAGGATGCCCGGCGTTAGGGGCTTCAGCTGGGCGATGGCCGGCCCGTAGGCGTCGACCAGGCCCCTGATCGAAACCCCGCCGCGACCGCTCGCCTTGGCCCGCCGCGCCAGCCAATAGGTCTGACCGCGCAGGGCGGTGGAGAGGGCGCCGTACAGCGCCAACTGAGCGGCCGCCGGCGCCTTGCCGTCCAGCGCATTCACCCGCGCCCAGAGGTCATCGATCCCGAGCACCGTCCGCGCCGCCTCGAAGCCGGCGACCAGGGCGTCGGTGGTGCAGCCCGCCGCCGCGCGCAGCCGCCCGGGGAAGGTCGGGCCGCAGAGGTTCACCATCCGGTTGCCGACCACCATGGTGACGATCTCGCGCCGCAGCCGGTGGCGCTTCATCTCGTCCTCGAACCGGCCGAGGCCGTCCGGGAAGTAGGCCTTCAGCGTCGCCTCGAGCCAGGGATCGTCTGGCGCCGCCCCGGCGACGATCTCGTCCTTCAGGTCGAGCTTGCCGTAGGCCAGCAACACGGCGAGCTCCGGCCGGGTCAGCGCCTGACCGGCCTGGGTCCGCTCGGTCATGGCCACCAGATTGGGCAGGCCCTCGACGGCGCGATCCAGACGACCGCGCTGCTCCAGATCGGCCATGAAGCCGGCGTAGGCGTCCATCGCCCCGACGCCGTCCGCCTGCATCAGCGAAAGGGCCAGGGTCTGGTCGTAGTTGTGGGCCAGCACGTGGGCGGCCACGTCGTCGGTCATCGAGGCCAACAGCACATCGCGCTCTTCGCGCGTCATGCCCCCGGCCCGCTCCACCTGGCCGACCAGGATCTTGATGTTCACCTCGTGATCGGAGGTGTCGACGCCGGCCGAATTGTCGATGGCGTCGGTGTTCAGACGTCCCCCAGCTTGCGCGTACTCGATGCGCCCGGCCTGGGTCATGCCGAGGTTGGCGCCCTCGCCGACCACCTTCACCCGCAGCTCCGCCCCGTCGATACGGATGGCGTCATTGGCCTTGTCGCCCGCCTGGGCGTGGCTCTCGCGGCTGGCCTTCACGTAGTTTCCGATACCGCCGAAGTAGAGCAGCTCGGCCCGCGCCTTGAGGATGGCGGTCATCACCGTGAACGGGTCGGGCGCCTCCACCTTGATATCGAGCAGGGCCCGCGCCTCGGCGCTCAGCGGGATGGCCTTCAGGCTGCGCGGATAGACGCCGCCGCCGGCCGAGATCAGGCTCTTGTCGTAGTCGTCCCACGAGGAGCGCGGCAGGGCGAACAGCCGCGCCCGCTCCTTGAACGACACCGCCGCATCGGGATCGGGGTCGATGAAGATGTGGCGGTGGTCGAAGGCGGCCACGAGGCGGGTCTGCTCCGAAAGCAGCATGCCGTTGCCAAACACGTCGCCCGACATGTCGCCGACGCCGACGCAGGTGAAGGGTTCGGCCTGGATATCCTTGCCCAGCTCGCGGAAGTGGCGCTTCACCGCCTCCCAGGCGCCGCGGGCGGTGATGCCCATGCCCTTGTGGTCGTAGCCGGCCGAGCCGCCAGACGCGAAGGCGTCGCCCAGCCAGAAGCCGTAGTCCTCGGCCACGCCGTTGGCGATGTCTGAGAAGGTCGCCGTGCCCTTGTCGGCGGCGACGACGAGATAGGGGTCGTCGCCATCGTGAGCGATCACGCCCTCGGGCCGCACGGGCTGGCCGGCGGCGTCGAGGTTGTCGGTGATGTCGAGCAGGCCGGAGAGGAAGGTCTTGTAGGCGCGCACGGCCTCGGCCCGCGCCACATCGGGCGCGGCGCCCGCCGGGATGGCCTTCGGATAGAAGCAGCCCTTGGCGCCCACAGGCACGATCACCGCGTTCTTCACCTGCTGCGCCTTCACCAGGCTCAGCACCTCGGTGCGGAAATCGTCGCGCCGGTCGCTCCAGCGCAGCCCGCCGCGCGCCACTGGCCCGAAGCGGGTGTGCACCCCCTCGATGTGCGGTGCGGCGACGTAGATCTCTCGATAGGGCTTGGGCGCCGGCAGGTCGGCCAGCTCGCGCGAGGCCACCTTGAAGCTGATGTAGGGCTTCGCCGCCCCGTCGGGACCGCGCTGATAGAAGTTGGTCCGCTGGATGGCTCCGACCAAGGCGGCGATGCGGCGCAAGGCGCGGTCGGCGTCGAGGCTGGCGACGCCCTGCAGGGCCGCGGCGATCTCGCCCTCCAAGGCCTTGGCCTGTTCGGTGCGAGCGGCCACGTCGGCGCGGATGGCCGGATCGAACTTCAGGCGGAAGAGGTCGAGGATCAGGCGGGCGACGCCGGGGTAGGCGCTCAACGCCTCCTCCTGCACCTCGCGGCTCGGGTCCAGGCCGCTCTGCCGGCGATAACCGGCCAGCGCGCGGATCAGGGCTGCGTCGCGCGGCGGCAGGCCGAGTTCGAGCACCAGGCGGTTAAAGCCGTCGTTCTCGATCTGGCCGGTCCAGACGGCGACGAAGGCCTCCTCGAAGGCGTCGCGAACATCGTCGAACGACAGGTGCTCACCGCGTTCGTCCTCGAGGATGAACTCGTGCACCCAGACATCGCGGGCTCCCGCTTCGTTCTCAGGAGCGCGCGGCGAGAGCTTGAAGCCCTCCTCGATCATCGCCTTCAGCCCCATCCGTTCCAGGATGGGCAGCACGTCGGCCAGGGGCGCGGCGGTCTTCGGGCGATAGAGCTTGAAGCGGAAGGTCAGGGCGGAATCGGCCGCGCGGCGGAAAGCCCGCACGCGCACCACGCCGCCATCCGCCTCCAGCGCCTCGACCTCGGCGAGATCGATCAACGCCTCGGCGGCGTCGTACTGGTCGCGGTAGCCCGGCGGGAACGCCTCGCCCCAGGCGGCCAGCTTGGCCGAAATCGCGGTCGCGGCCACGCCCGAGGCCTTGGCCCCGTCGCGGACGGCCGCCTCGAAACGGTCTTCCCAGGTGCGGGCGGCCTCGGCGATCTCGGCCTCGATCGCGGCCAGATCGGGTTCGGCGTGATCGCCCGGCGTCACCCCGATGATGAAGTGCACCCGCGCCAGCGGCTGCTCGGAGAAGCTCGGATAGTAGGCTGACACCCGGCCGCCGAACGCCTTGGACAGGATGTCCCCCGCCCGCTGGCGCAGGCCCGAGCCGTAGCGGTCCCTCGGCGTGAACAGGATCACAGAGACGAAGCGGTCGAACGGGTCGCGCCGGGCGAACAGCCGCACGCGCGGGCGGTCGTAGAGGTGCAGCACCCCCAGAGCCATCGACAGCAGCTCGTCCTCGCCGCTCTGGAACAGCTCGTCGCGCGGCCAGGTCTCCAGGATGTTGCGCAGGCGCTTTTCGTTGTGCCCGCCGTGCGCGGCGCCCGAGCGCTGCAGCACCAGGGCGACCTTGCGGCGGATCAGCGGCACGTCGCGCGCCGGCTCCTCGTAGGCCTCGGCGGTGAACAGGCCGACGAACCGCACCTCGCCCGAAGGCTTGCCGTCGTCGCCGTAACGACGCACCCCGATGTAATCCATGTAGCCACGACGATGGACGCGGCTCAGCAGGTTTGACTTCGCCACCGTCAGCGGGGCGCCGATCTCGATCTGCCGCCGCAGCTGGGCGGAAAGGACCGCCGGCTCGCTGCCCCGGCGCAGCACCATCCGCTCGGGATCTCGAAGCACCCCAAGGCTCGCCTCGGGCTCGAACAGCGGTTCCTCGGCCGCATAGCCGCCCAGGCTGTCGCGCGGATAGTCGTAGACCCGGGCGCCCAGGAACACGAAGTGGTCGTCGTTCAGCCAGTCGAGGAAGGCCAGAGCCTCGGTCACCGCCTCGCCACCCGCCTCCGGCGACGCCGCCAGCTCGGCGCGGCTGCGCTCCATCAGGCTGCGCATGGCGCCGAAGTCGTCGACCGCCCGGCGCACGTCGAGCAGGGCGCCGTCCATGCCCTGCACCAGGCCGGGCGCGCGGTCGTCGCCGACGCTGTCGAGGTGGACCTGGATCATCGACACGCCGCCGACGATCGGGTGGACCATGGCGCGGACCACGAAGCCGCCGTCGGCCACCTCGCTCATCACGCTGTCGACCAGGAACGGCCGGTCATCCTGGGCGATCTCCAGCACATCGAAGCCGAGGTCGCGCTCGCCCGCCCCCAGGGCCCGCCGCAGACGCACCGCCGCGGGCTGGCCGGGTGTGAAGGCGCGACCGAAATTCCACAGCCCGGCGAGCAGGGTTCCGACGTCCTCGTCGGTGAGGCCCGGCAGCTCCTCGGGCGCGCAGTCGGCGGCGGCCTGCCGGATAAAATCCTGGGCGGCCGGGTCGGGCGCCTTCAGCCCCGCGGCGGCCGCGAAGGCGCGCTGCAGCGATTCGGTGGAAAGGGTCGCGCCATCGCGCACGAGCGTTTCGCCGTCCATCGGCTTCCTCGCTATTTTTCTACGGAGAACCTAGGCGAAGTGGGTGAAGGTTCAACGAAAAAGGCGAGTCCGCGGGCAAAACTGTTCCAGATGCAGAAACGCCGCCGGCTGGGGGGCCGGCGGCGCAGTCTCCGCTCTTGGGGGGTAGAGCGGAAGGCTCAAATTACGGCCCCGGGTGGGGGGGGTGGAGGGCCGCATCGAGACCCGGGCGGGAGGGGGGTGTGGGCCCGGGCGAGACACTCAGATAGGCGCCCTCGGAGGCGAAAAAAGGGGCGCCTTACGTTTTTCCTGCGGCGGCCCGCGCGCGCCGCTTCTTGGGGCTGTCGTCGACACCGGCTGGCCCCGGACTGTGGTGCGAAAGTCCTGACGGATCGCCGTCGCTGGACAGCAGCACCGCGATCCAGCGACCGCCCGGGAACTGAGCCAGGATGACCATGAACATCACCGTCAGCGGCGTGGACAGGAACATGCCCGGCACGCCCCAGATGGCGCCCCAGAAGGCCAGCGACAGCAGCACCACCACCGGGTCGATGTTCAGGCTGTCGCCCTGCATGCGAGGCAGGATGATGTTGCCGACCACGAAGTTGATCACCTGCAGCACGGCGATGAGGATCACCGCCGGCCAGATGGTGTCGAACTGCACCAGGGCGAACAGCGGCGGCAGCAGGATACCGACGGCGCCGCCGACGATCGGGATGTAGCCGACGACGAAGATCAGGAAGGCGAAGAAGGCGGCGTTTTCCAGCCCCACCGCGGCCATCACCGCCCAGGAGGCGGCGGCGATCATCAGGCCGGTGACGGTCTGGATCCACAGGTACTGCTCGACCCCGTTGCGCACCGCCTGGAAGATCTGCACCGCGTCGGCGCGGTCCTTCTGGTGCGGGAACATCGCCACCAGCTTGCGCCGGAAGCCGCGCCGCGAGGCCAGGATGAAGCCGAGATAGATCAGCACGAAGACGGCGTTGGAGGCGAAGCTCTGCAGCACCTTCGCCACGTCGCCGATATAGCGGGTCGGATTCAGCTGCCGGAACAGGTCGTCCAGCGTCGGGGTGACGGCCAGATGCAGCATTCCGGCCGTGCGGGCGATCACCGCGTTCAGCCTCGGCCCGTAATCGGCCAGCTGGGTCACGAAGCTCGAGGCGTTGTCGGCGATCACATAGGCGCTGCCGGCGAACATCAGGATCGACAGCACGATGGCCACCGGCAAGGCGGAGGCGTCGGGGATCGGCGCCTTCTCGCGCAGCACCCGCGCGAAGCCGTCGACCATCACCGCCAGGAAGACGGCGAGCGCCAGGGGCGTCAGGATATCGCCCAGCCAATGCAGGGCCGCGCCGGTGACGATTACCGCCAGGATGACCAGGGCGTTGCGCCCCGTTTTCGACACGGAGCCGGCGGACGGAGTTTCGGGAGGCTTTTCGGGGCTGGTCGGCATGAGGCTCAGGTTGGCGCGGCGCAGCGTCATTTGCTAGGCCTTACACAGCAACGCTCGGAGACGGCGAATGGACTGGTCTGCACTTCAAGGTTCTATTCCGGTCGGAGCGTCCGATGCCCCCGTCGGCCTCAGGCTCGACCGCGCCAACCGCCACGGCGTCGTGGCCGGCGCCACCGGCACGGGCAAGACCGTCACCCTGCAGATCCTGGCCGAGGGCTTCAGCCGCGCCGGCGTTCCGGTGTTCGCCGCTGACGTGAAGGGCGACCTTTCCGGCATCAGCCAGCAAGGCTCACCCAACGAGAAGATGCTGGCCCGCGCCCAGAACATGGGCATCACCCTGGCCCCCGCCGCCATGCCGACGATCTTCTGGGACCTGTTCGGCCAGAAGGGTCACCCGATCCGGGCCACCGTCTCGGAGATGGGGCCGCTGCTGCTGTCGCGCCTGCTGGAGCTCAACGAGGTGCAGGAAGGCGTGCTCAACGTCACCTTCCGCGTCGCCGACGAGCAGGGCTTGCTGCTGCTGGACCTCAAGGACCTGCAGTCGATGCTGAAGTACGTGGCCGACCACGCCGCCGAGATCGGCGCCCAGTACGGCAACGTCTCGCCCGCCACGGTCGGCACCATCCAGCGCAAACTGCTGACGCTCGAGAACCAGGGCGCGACCCACTTCTTCGGCGAGCCCGCACTGCAGCTCACCGACCTGATGAAGACCGATGCCGCCGGACGCGGCTACGTCAACGTCCTGGCCGCCGACCAGCTGATCCAGAGCCCCCGCCTCTACGCCACTTTCCTGCTGTGGCTGATGTCGGAGCTGTTCGAGGTGCTGCCCGAGGTGGGCGACCCCGAGAAGCCCAAGCTGGTGTTCTTCTTCGACGAAGCCCACCTGCTGTTCAACGACGCGCCCAAGCCGCTGCTGGAGAAGGTCGAGCAGGTCGTCCGCCTGATCCGCTCCAAGGGCGTCGGCATCTACTTCGTCACCCAGAACCCGGCCGATATCCCCGACGGGGTTCTGGCCCAGCTCGGCAACCGCATCCAGCACGCCCTGCGCGCCTACACCCCGGCCGACCAGAAGGGTCTGCGCGCCGCCTCGCAGTCGTTCCGCGCCAATCCCGCCTTCGACACCGCCGAGACCATCCAGGCTCTCGGCGTCGGCGAGGCGCTGGTCTCGTGCCTCGACGAGAAGGGCGCGCCCTGCGTCGTGCAGCGCACCCTGATCCGCCCGCCGGACAGCCGCATGGGCCCCGCCCTGCCGCCCGAGCGCGCCGCGACCATGGCCTCGAGCCCTGTGCGCGGAACCTACGACCAGGTGCAGGATCGCGAGAGCGCCTTCGAGCGCCTGGAGGCCGCCGCCCGCCAGAGCGCCGCCGCCGCCCAGGCCGAGGCCCAGCAGGAAGAAGCGGCACGCCAACCGCGCTACGACCCGAGCCCCTGGGGCACGACCCCGGCGCCGCGCGGCCGCGCTCCGGCGCCCAAGGCCGCCCCGCGCCCGCGCGCCAGCAACCGCCAGTCGATGGGCGAGGCCCTGGCCAAGTCCGTCCTCCGCAGCGTCGGCAGCTCCATCGGCCGCGAAATCATGCGCGGCGTGCTGGGGAGTCTGCGGAAGCGGTAGGGATTGCATCGCCCTTGCGGTCCGCTAGCCCAACCGTGACCGGATGATCCTGACGAGCGCGGTCGCCGGCGTGGTTCTCGGCCTGTCGGCGGTGTTCAACCCGCTTGTCGACCGGGCGGCCGAGCGCATCTTCGCATCCTCCGATCCCGCGCCGCGCCAGTATTCGGTGACCACCCGCCGCAAGGTCGAAGCCGTGATGGACGACGGCGTCGTGCTGCGGGCCGACGTCCATACGCCGGCGGGGCTCCAGCGCGCCCCGACGATCCTGATCCGCATCCCCTTCACCAACACCCTGTGGAACCGGCTGCGGTCCGACGCCATCGGCCGCTTCTGGGCGGCGCGGGGCTATGTCGTCGTGGTCCAGGGCGCACGCGGCCGCTACGGCTCGGACGGCGCCTTCACCCCCCTGGAACACGAGCGGAAGGATGGCGTCTCCACCCTGCGCTGGCTGGCGAAACAGCCGTGGTACGACGGCAGGATCGGGATGTGGGGCGGCTCGGCCTTCGGCCAGACCCAATGGGCCATCGCTGACCAGACCGATCCGGGCGCCCAGGCCTTTTTCATCCAGATCGCCGGCAGCCATTTCTACGACATGATGCATCCGGGCGGCGCCACCGCCCTGGAAAGCGCGCTGCAATGGGCCCTGGCCAGCGACGGCCCTCGCGAGCGCAAGGTGGACTACGCGGCGCTCGACCTCGGCGCCGCGACGCTCGACACCTTGCGCGCCGACAACATCGCCGCCGGCCACGACATCGGCTTCTTCGACGCCTGGGTCGCCGCCCCGCGCGACGGCGCCTATTGGCGAGCCAGCGATGGAGAAGATCGCGCCACCACGGCGGCGGCTCCGGTGCTGCTGCTCGGCGGCTGGTACGATCCCTTCCTGCCTGGAATGCTGCGCGACTTCGCCGCCCTGCGCGCTCATACCGCCTCAGCCGACAGCCGCCTGGTCATCGGCCCTTATGGCCACGCGCGCGACCTGAACTGGCCCGGCGGCGATCTCGATCAGCCCTACCGCCAAGCCAGCGTGACGCCGGCGCTCGCCTGGTTCGACCATCGACTACGCGGCGCCCCTCTGGCCTCGCCGCGCGTGCGGCTGTTCGTCATGGGCGAGAACGTCTGGCGGGACGAGGCCGAATGGCCCCTGGCTCGCACCCGGTACACCTCGTTCTATCTCGGCGACGGCGGCGCTCTCTCAACGATGCCGCCTAGCAGCAGCGAGGCGGCCGACCGCTACGCCTACGATCCGCGCGACCCTGCTCCCACCGCCGGCGGCGCCATCCTTGGTGAGCGCGGCGGGATCACCCGGCAACTCCCCATGGGCGCGCGCGCGGACGTGCTGAATTTTGTCACCGAGCCGCTCGCCGAACCTCTGGAGGTCACCGGGCCGCTACGCACCGTGCTGTGGGTGAGCACCGACGCGCCCTCCACCGACTTCACCGCCAAGCTGAGTTTCGTCGATACGACCGGGTCGGCCTACAACCTCGCCGACGGCATTGTTCGCCAAGCCTACCAGCCCGGCGTCCCCACCCGCGTAGAGATCGACCTCGGTGCGACCAGCATAAGGCTGCCAGCCGGCTACCGCCTGCGCCTCGACATCTCGTCGAGCAACCACCCGCGCTTTGACCGCAACCCCAACACCGGTGAACCGACCGCCGGGGCCACGCGCTCGGCCGTCGCTCATCAGATGGTCTGGCGCACGGCTGTGCGGGCGTCGCACATCGAACTGCCGGTGATCCCGCGCTAGGCCGCCGCGGGCTCGCCCTTCAGCGCGTCCACCATCGCCGCCGCCAGTTCTTCCGTGCGGAACGGCTTGTGCAGGATCGCCCAGGGCAGGTCAGCCGGGGCGCCGTCGACGCGTTCGCCCGCGTAGCCGGTGGTCAGCAGGATCGCCAGGCCGGCGTCGAGTTCGCGGCCGGTGTTGGCGACGTCGACGCCGCTGACCCCGCCGGGCATGACGATGTCGGAGATCAGCATCTCGAAGCGTTCGCCGGCCCGCAGCCGCGCCACCGCCTCGCGGCCGTCGACAGCGGTTGTCACCTGGCAGCCGAACTCGAGAAGGGCCGCTTCCCCGACCTCGCGCACAGCCGCGTCGTCCTCGACGAGCAGCACCCGTCGCCCGGCCAGGGACGAGAAATCCACGGGGGCGGCGTCGGGCGTCGCCTCCGCCTCGCTGACGTCAGCGCGCGGCAGGTAGAGCGCCACCCGCGTGCCTTCGCCCACCGCGCTGTCGACCGTCACCGCCCCGCCGCACTGGCGCACGAAGCCGTAGACCTGAGCGAGGCCAAGGCCGGTGCCCTTGCCGATCTCCTTGGTGGTGAAGAAGGGTTCGAACACCCGCGTCAGCACATGCGGCGGCATGCCGGCGCCGGTGTCGGTCACCGAAACACAGAGGTGATCGCCGGCCGTGGCGCCGGCCACCTCGCCCTCGGCCAGAACCTGCCGCGCGACCTCCAGGGTGATGGCGCCGCCGGAAGGCGTCGCGTCGGCGGCGTTGACCACCAGATTGAGCACCGCGCTCTCGAACTGGGCGGCGTCCACCCGCGCTCCGCCGACATCGACCGGCGCGATCACCTTCAGCTCCACCGCCTCGTCGACCGCCCGTCGCAGCAGGGGCTCGGAACTGCGCAGCAGGCCGGAAAGGTCGATGGTCTGCAGCTTCAGCTCCTGGCTGCGGGCGAAGGCCAGCAGCTGGCGGGTCAGGCGCTCACCGCGCCGTCCGGCTTCCAGCGCCGCCTGGCTGTAGCGCACGACCCGCGCGGTGTCGGACGGTTTGCGCAGGATCATGTCCAGCCCGCCGATCACCACCGTCAGCAGGTTGTTGAAGTCGTGGGCGACGCCGCCGGTCAGCCGCCCGACCGTCTCCAGGCGCTGGGCCTGCGCCAGGGCCGCCTCCGTGCGGGCGCGGTCCTCCAGGCTCTGTTCCAGCTCGCGGCTGCGCGCCTCGAAGCGGGCCTCAAGATCGCGCCGGGCCTCGACCAGTTCAGAGATGTCGGTGCAGACGCCGAACCAGCGTTGAATGGCGCCCGCCTCGTCGCGGATCGGCTGGCCGCGAACCTTGAACCAGCGCAGGGCGCCATCGTGCCGGCGCAGGCGGTACTCCACGTCGTAGCCACGGTCCTCCTCGACGGCGAGCCGCCAGGCCTCCGCCGCCCGAGCCCGATCATCGGAATGCAACGCCTCCAGCCAGCCGGCTCCGAAGTGCTCCTGCTCCGGCACGCCCGTGTAGGCGCTCCACTGCGGGCTGAAATAGTCGACCAGGCCTCGGGCGTCAGTCGACCAGATCAGCTGCGGCGTCATCTCGGCCAGGGCGCGGAACTGAGCCTCCGAGCGGCTGACCGCCTCGGCCGCGGCGCGCTCGCCGGTGACGTCCCTGAACGTGGCGGCGACGCCATCGCCGAGGCGCATCGCGCTGGAGCGCAGTCGCCAATCTGCGCCGCGGCTTTTCCAATCGAGCTCGACGTCGTCGGGCCGATCGCCGGCCAGCACCGCCTTCAGCCGCGCCACCATCCCCGCCCCCGCTTCATCGGGGAACATCTCGAGCACACGGCGGCCGACCAGGGTTGAAACCCCCGCGGGGCGCATCGCCTCGGCGGCGGGGTTGGCGTAGCTCCAGCGGAAGTCGACGATCTCGCCGCGACGCGTCACCGGATCGAGGATGACGAAGGCGTCGAGGGCGCTGTCCTGGGCGCTACGGAATCGCTCCTCGGCCTGGAAGCCGCGCCGGACCGCCACACGCATCCCCTGGACCATCAGCACCATCAGGGCGGCGATCACCGAGAAGATGATCAGGTTGCTGATGTTCTGTTCGCTGATATGGGCGACACCGCCCATCCAGAAGGTCACCGCGATCGCTGCGCCGAGCACGATGGCGTAGAGGCCCGGTCCCAGGCCTCCGATCGCCGCCGCCAACAACACGGCCGGGAAGAAAGGCGCGATCACCCCCGGGTTGGCGAGCACGAGGCTCAAGCCTTGTCGCAGGGCGACGCCGACGCCGACGCAGAGCGTGGCCGCCGTGTAGGCGACCAGCGGACGATTGACGGCGGTGGCGAACCTTACGGCGACGCGCCCCAGCATCGATCCCGACGCCCCCTTGCAAGCTGGGACGACATTAGGCGTGCGCTTGTCGTCGCGTCCAGCCGCGTCGGCGCGTTGACGGACTAGGCAGCCTTGCGTGTCCGGCGCGGGCGGCGGCTGGTAGGCGCGGTCCACTCGCTCAGGGCGTCGGCCGGTGAGGGACGCCCAATCAGATAGCCCTGCACCTGGTCACAGCCCTCGGCGCGCAGGAAGGCCAGCTGCGCCTCGGTCTCGACGCCTTCGGCGGTCACCGGAATACCCAGGCTGCGGCCGAGGCCGAGCACGGCGCGAACGATGGCGGTGGCTCGGCCATCCCGGTGGATCTGCTCGACGAAGCTTTTGTCGATCTTGAGCTTGTCGAACGGGAAGGACTGCAGGGTCGACAGCGACGAGTAGCCGGTGCCGAAGTCGTCCATCGAGATGCGCACGCCAAGGGCCTTGAGCCGGCGCAGGATATCCAGCGCACGCTGCGGATCCTCGAACAGGGCGCTCTCGGTGACTTCCAGCTCGAGCCGCGCGGGCGACAGGCCGCTGACGATCAGAACCTCGTGGACAAGGCCCGGCAGCAGCGGGTCGCAGAGTTGCAGGGGCGAAAGGTTGACGGCGATGCGGTGCGGCGTCGCCCAGCGTGCGGCCTCGGCGCAGGCCTGGCGCAGCACCTGCTCACCGAGCGCGGCGACCTGGCCGCTTTCCTCGGCGACGGCGATGAAATCCAGCGGCGGCACCATGCCCCGCACGGGATGGTTCCAGCGCACCAGGGCCTCGAAGCCGCAGATCGCGCCGTCGGCCGTGCGGGCCTGGGGCTGATAGACCATGACCAGTTCGTCGGCGGCGATGCCACGACGCAAATCACGCGCCAGGGCGCGGCGTTCCCGCACGGCGTCGTCGGTCTCGCGCTTGAAGAAGCAGTAGCGATTGCGGCCCTGCTCCTTGGCGCGGAACAGAGCCATGTCGGCATTGGCCATCAGGTCCTCAGCCGTCTGCGCGTCCTCCGGCAGCAGGCTGACGCCGACGCTGGCGCCCATCGGCACGGCGTGACCGCGCCAGCGCATCGGGGCCGACAGGGTGTCGACGATGGCCCCGGCCAGGGCAGCGGCCGTCTCCGGCTGATCGACGCCCATCTGTACAACGACGAACTCGTCGCCGCCGAGCCGCGCGGCGAACGACGGAGCCGTGACGCAGTCCTTCAGACGGCGGGCGGCCTCGACCAGCAGGGCGTCGCCGGCCTGCTGACCGTGCAGGTCGTTGCATTCCTTGAAGCGATCCAGGTCGACACAGATCAGGGCCACGCCCTCGGTGCGGACGTGGGCCGCGTCGACCGCGGCGCCCAGGCGCAGATGCAGGGCGGTGCGATTGGCCAGGCCCGTCAGCCCGTCGTGGTCCGCCAGGAAGCGGATCTTCTCCTCGGCGGCGCGGCGCTCACGCAGGTCGCGCACCGCCAGAACGGTGGTTTCGCCTTCCTCGCCCGGCAGGTTTTCAAGCACGCGCGAGAACACCTGCACCGGCACTTCAGCGCCGCCATCGGCGGGCTGCAGCAGGGCCTCGCGGCTGCCGTCGCCGTCGACCTCCGTGGCGCTCTCCCAGGTCAGCACGGCGTCTTCGACCTTCTGGCCGATCAGGGCGGCGATCGGCGCGCGGATCAGGTGGCAGAAGGCGGCGTTGGCGTCCTGGATGCGGCCGTCGCGGATGACCACCAGCCCCTCATGGGCGGCGTCGGCCAGGCGGCGCATCCGGCGCAGGGCGGATGACGTCAGGTGTTGCTCGATCACGGCGACGCCGAGGCCGAGCAGGATGTTGAGCACGCCCATGCTGGTCACCGCCACGCGAACGAGATCACGCGACAACAGGTTTTCAGGCGGGGCCACTGTCGTGTCGGGCGTGACGGTCATCGCGGCCATGGCCGTGAAATGCAGGATGCAGAGCGTGAGGCTGAACAGGCCGCCGCCGATCATCTGGCGGGTCAGTGTGCGGCCGCAGCCGGTGGCCAGCAGGGAGGCCGAGAAGCCGACGATACCGGTCGCCAGCGATAGGGCGATCAGGGCGTCGCTCCACATCACGCGCCCGCTGACGGCGAGGGCCGAGAAGCCGAGGGCGTAGGCCGCGCCAACGCCGAGGCCGAGCGCGAGCCCCCCGGCCACGGCATGACTTCGGCTGCGGACCTGACCGGCCGCCGCCACCGCGAAGCCGCCCATGGCGCAGAACACGGCGGTCGGCAGGGCGTAGAGCAGGCCCGTCGGCGCGAAGCCGGTGGTCATCGCCGGCTTGTAGGCTAGGAAGGCTAGGAACTCGGTGGACCACACGCCGCAGCCGGCGACGATGCCGGCCAGCAGGAGCCACGCCGCACGGACCGGACCGGTCGCCGCGCGGACGCGAGCATAGAGCCTGAAGGCTGTGATGTTGGCGCAGACGCAGACCACCACCGCAAGGACGATGCGGGCGAGATCATGCTGCACAAGGACAGAAGACAGGACGGCGGACACAGGCGCTCCGGTATGCCCGCCTTCGTAACAAACGTTTGCAAACAAACCGTTTCGCGTTGAAGGCGAGTGGATTTCCGACACGCGCGGCAAGAAAACTGCGACCGTGCTCAGCATTACTGGCCCGGGATGGAGGCCTTCTGCATTGCGCCCGCAAGCCGCCCGTGGTGACGGAGAGCCCGATTTTTCGTCCGGAGCCTGCGCGTCCCTTGTCGTCCCCCGCACCGCCCAGCCTGACCCACCTGCAAAGGCTCGAGGCCGAGAGCATCCACATCATGCGCGAGGTCGTCGCCGAGTGTGAGAACCCGGTGATGCTGTACTCGGTCGGCAAGGACAGCGCCGTGATGCTGCACCTGGCCGTGAAGGCCTTCTGGCCCGCACCCCCGCCGTTCCCGCTGCTGCACGTCGACACCGGCTGGAAGTTCAAGGCCATGTACGAGCACCGCGACGCCCGCGCCGCCGAGCTCGGATTCAAGCTGCTGGTGCACAAGAACCCCGAGGGCGTCGCCGCCGGCGTCGGCCCCTTCACCCACGGCTCGGCCGTCCACACCGACGTGATGAAGACCCAGGGTCTGAAGCAAGCGCTGGACAAGTACGGCTTCGACGCGGCCTTCGGCGGCGCCCGCCGCGACGAGGAGAAGAGCCGCGCCAAGGAGCGCATCTTCTCTTTCCGCAACGCCCAGCACCGTTGGGATCCCAAGAGCCAGCGGCCGGAGCTGTGGAAGCTCTACAACGCCCGCAAGCACAAGGGCGAAAGCATCCGCGTCTTCCCGATCTCCAACTGGACCGAACTGGATGTCTGGCAATACATCCACCTGGAGAACATTCCGATCCCCGAGCTCTACTTCGCCGCCCCGCGGCCGGTGGTGGAGCGCGGCGGCACGCTGATCATGGTCGACGACGACCGCATGCCGCTGGAGCCGGGCGAGACCCCGCAGATGAAGACCGTGCGCTTTCGCACCCTCGGCTGCTATCCGCTGACCGGGGCGATCGAGAGCGAGGCGGCCACGCTGCCCGAGATCATTCAGGAGATGCTGCTGACCACCAGCAGCGAGCGCCAGGGGCGGGTCATCGACCACGACCAGGCCGCCTCCATGGAGAAGAAGAAGCAGGAGGGCTACTTCTGATGGCCCACCAATCCGACCTCATCGCCAGCGACATCGAGGGCTACCTCGACGCGCACCGCCACAAGAGCCTGC
>JAFKGN010000183.1 GCA_017307205.1 Caulobacterales bacterium | reverse complement strand
GAGCGCATGCGTCCGGTGTTCGAATCCGGCCGCGCGCACCTGGTCGGCACCTCGGGCGCGATCACCAGCCTGGCGGGCCTGCACCTCAACCTGCCGCGTTACGACCGCAGCAAGGTCGATGGCCTGTGGCTGCGGGATGCCGATTGCGTCGCCGTGTCCGAGAAACTCCTGGCCCAGACCGCCGCAGAGCGGGCGGCTCAGCCGTGCATCGGGCCGGATCGCGCCGATCTGGTGCTGGCCGGCGCCGCGATCCTCAGGGCGGTGCAGGAGCTCTGGCCCTGCGAGCGCGTACGCGTGGCCGACCGCGGTCTGCGGGAAGGTTTGTTGTTGTCGCTGATGGCCGATCAACGGCCCCGTCGCCGGCGTAGAGGGGGAGGGCGATGAGCGAAGATCCGCCACGTAAGCGCATGGTGAAACCGCCCTCGGGCGGCGACGGTGGCGGCCGGGCGACGCCCGCGCGCCTGCGCACCGCCAAGGGCCGCACCCATTCCTCCCAGGCCTGGCTTGAGCGCCAGATCAACGACCCGTTCTCCGCCAAGGCGCGGGCCATGGGCTATCGCAGTCGGGCGGCCTTCAAGCTGTCCGAGATCGACGACAAGGCGCGGCTGATCAAGCGCGGTTCGAAGATCATCGATCTCGGCGCCGCGCCCGGCGGCTGGGTGCAGATTGCGGTCGAGCGCGGGGCGGGCATGGTGGTCGGCGTCGACCTCCTGCCCATCGATCCGCTGCCCCCGGCCGAACTGATCCAGATGGATTTCACCGACCCGGCGTGCGCCCCATTGCTGATCGAGAAGCTCGGAGGGCCGCCGGACCTCGTTCTGTCGGACATGGCGCCCAACACCGTCGGCCACCGCCAGACGGATCACCTGCGGATCGTCAGTCTGATCGAAGTCGCCGCCGATTTCGCCATGTCGGTGCTGAAACCGGGCGGGGCGTTCCTGACCAAGTCGTTCCAGGGCGGCGAGGTGGCCGATGTCATCGCCCGCCTGAAGCCCCGCTTCGCCGAGGTGAAGAGCGTCAAACCCAAGGCCAGTCGCGCGGACAGCTCGGAGGTCTACCTCCTGGCTACGGGCTTCAAGGGCTGAGCATGGTCGACGGTCGCTCGCTTCCCCGTCTCAAGAAGCGTGTGCCGCGCAAGCTGGTCATTTCCCTGGACGTGCAGGTGGCCGAGATCGTGGCCGCCCTGACCAAGCTCGGCGGCGAGGCCCACCGCACCATGGTGCTGCATCAGATCGCCATCGCCCGCCACGGCGTGCCTGCGCGTGTGACCCCGAAGCTTGAGCGCGAGGTCATCGCCGCCTTCGAAGCCCACTGCCGCCTGCCGCCGGATGTGCCCGCCCGCGTGCGCGGATCGTTCGGCGTCACCTCCCATCGCTGGGTGCTCGCGCGGGGCTAGGCGGGGAAAAGGTCGCCTCGCCGCATTGACTCCGCCGCCGTTTGCCGGGATACGCCGCCTGCAAAACGAGGTGTCTCCATGGAGATTCGCGAAGGGCTTACCTTCGACGATGTTTTGCTTGAACCGGGTCCGTCCGAGGTCATGCCGACCGAGGTCACTACGGCGACGAAGCTTACGCGCGAAATCAATCTGAACATCCCGCTGGTGTCGGCGGCGATGGATACGGTCACGGAAAGCCGCCTGGCCATCGCCCTCGCTCAGGCGGGCGGTCTGGGCGTCCTGCACCGCAACCTGACGGTCGAAGAACAGGCCGACCAGGTGCGCGAAGTGAAGCGTTATGAAAGCGGCATGGTCATCAATCCGGTGACCATCCACCCGCATACGACGCTCGGCGAGATCCGCGAGATCAAGGCTCGCCGCAAGATCAGCGGCTTCCCGGTGGTCGAACCCGAGACCGGCAAGCTGGCCGGCATCCTCACCAGCCGCGACGTTCGCTTCGAGACCGATCTGGCCACTCCGGCGTCGGCCCTCATGACCCGCAACGGTCTGATCACCGTCCGCGAAGGCGTCGGCCAGGCCGAGGCCCGCGAGCTGGTCCGCAAGCACAAGATCGAACGCCTGATCGTGGTCGACGAAGAAGGCCGCGCCGTCGGCCTCGTCACCGTGAAGGACATGGAGAAGGCCGAGGCCTATCCGCTGGCAGCCAAGGACGAGAAGGGCCGCCTGCTGGTCGGCGCCGCCTCGACGGTGGGCGACGCAGGCTTCGAACGCTCGATGGCCCTGGTCGACGCGGGCGTGGACGTGGTGGTGATCGACACCGCCCACGGCCACTCCAAGTCGGTGGCCGACGCCGTCTCGCGTCTGCGCCGCGAAGCCAATCGCGTGCAGATCATCGCCGGCAACATCGCCACCTACGACGCGGCCCAGTCGCTGATCGACGCGGGCGCCGATGCGGTGAAGGTCGGTATCGGTCCGGGTTCGATCTGCACCACGCGGATCGTCGCCGGCGTCGGCGTGCCGCAGCTCACCGCCATCTCGGAAGCCGTCCGCGCCGCCCGCAAGAGCGGCGTGCCGGTCATCGCCGACGGCGGCATCAAGTACTCGGGCGACCTCGCCAAGGCCATCGCGGCCGGGGCGTCAGTGGCCATGATGGGCTCGATGTTCGCCGGCACCGAGGAAAGCCCGGGCGAGGTGTTCCTCTACCAGGGCCGGTCCTACAAGTCGTATCGCGGCATGGGCTCGGTGGGCGCCATGGCCCGCGGCTCGGCCGACCGCTACTTCCAGAAGGAAGTCACCGACACCTTCAAGCTGGTGCCCGAGGGCATCGAGGGCCAGACCCCGTACAAGGGTCCGGTCGGTCCGGTGATCCACCAGCTCGTCGGCGGCCTGCGGGCGGCCATGGGCTATGTCGGCGCCCCGAGCATCGACGAGTTCCAGAAGCGGGCGAAGTTCGTCCGCATCACCGGCGCCGGCCTGCGCGAAAGCCATGTGCACGACGTGATGATCACCCGCGAGGCGCCGAATTATCCCAGCAACGTCTAAAGCTGGGCTAAGGGTGCGCCATGACCATGGCCATTGAACTGAAGCTGCTCGGGGCGGCGATTATCCTCGGCTTCATCTACTGGGCGGCTGACGTCGTGTCCGTCACCGCCCAGCGCGGCCCCAAGTGGAACGCGGGCAACCGCGAGGTGAACGTGCCGCTGACCGGAGGGGCGCAGCGCATCAACCGCGCTTTCGGCAATTTCCGAGAGACCTTCCCTCTGTTCGCCGCCGCGGTGATCGTCGCCTACCTCGGCGGCCGTCTTGGCGCGCTGACGATGTGGGGCAGCTGGCTCTACGTCGTCGCCCGCGCCGTCTACCTGCCGGTCTACGCCCTCGGCATCGTCGGTCTGCGCAGCGCCGTGTTCATGGTCGGCTTCATCGGTACGCTGATGGTCGTCGCGGCGATCTTCGTCTGATGCGCGACGCAGGACGCCTCGCCGCCGCCATCGACATCGTCACCGAGATCGAGGCCCGCCGCAAACCCGCCAAGCTGGCGGTCAAGGCCTGGGGCGAAGCCCACCGCTTCGCCGGCTCGGGCGACCGCGCCGCCATCGCCGGCCTGATGCTCGACGCCCTGCGCCGCCGCCGGTCGCTGGCCTGGATGATGGGCGAGGATACGCCTCGCGCCGCCTGCATCGGCGTGCTGCGCTTCGTCTGGGGCTGGTCCATCGAGCGGGTGACCGAAACCTGCGCCGAAACCCCGCACGGCCCCGGCGCGCTCAGCGCCGAGGAGGCCGCCAGGCTGGCCGCGCCCAACGGTCTCAACGACGCCCCGCCGCCGGTGCAGGGCGACTATCCCGACTGGCTCGACGGCCCGCTGGCGCGGGTGTTCGGCGATGCGCGGGCGGAGGAGGGCGCGGCCCTCACCGTGCGCGCGCCGGTCGACATGCGGGTCAACACCCTGAAGTCGAACACCGAACAGGTGCTCGAGGCGCTTTCAGGCATGGACGTCCACGCCGCCGGCGGCCTGCCGACCACGGTGCGGATCGACGCTCCGTCGGCGACCGATCGTGTCGCCCCGGTGGAGACCCATCCGGCCTTCATCCGCGGCTGGTTCGAGGTCCAGGACGCCGGCAGCCAGATCGCCGCGGCCGTGGCCGGAGACATCAAGAGCGCCAAGGTGATCGACCTGTGCGCCGGCGGCGGCGGCAAGACCCTGGCGCTCGGGGCCATGATGGCCAACACCGGCTGGCTCTACGCCTACGACCGCGATCCGCGCCGGATGGTCGACATCATTCCGCGCGCCGAGCGGGCAGGCCTCAGCAACCTCACGGTGCTGTCGCCGCTCGACAAGGAGCCGCTCAAGGGCCTCGACAACAAGTTCGACCTCGTCTTCGTCGATGCCCCCTGCACCGGTTCGGGCACCTGGCGGCGCCACCCCGACACCAAGTGGAAGCTCTCCGAGGGCAGCCTGGCCTTGCGCAACAAGGAGCAGGACGAGGTGCTCGACCAGGCGGCCGGCCTTGTCCGCCCAGGCGGTCGGATCATCTATGTCACCTGTTCGCTGCTGGCCGAGGAGAACGAGGACCGCGTCGCCGCCTTCCTCGAAGCCCGGCCCGATTTCAGGCTCGGCGACCTGCCCAAGACTGTGGCGCGCTTCGCCACCGAGCCCGGCATGCTGCGCCTGTCGCCCGCCGTCAGCGACACCGACGCCTTCTTCGCCGCCGTCCTGGTCCGCGCCGGATGACGCCCGCCCGATTCTGAACTAGAGCCTCGCCATGCAAACTCCCGCTCACCAAAAGGTCCTGATCGTCGACTTCGGCAGTCAGGTGACTCAGCTGATCGCCCGCCGCCTGCGCGAGAGCGGCGTCTATTGCGAGATCCACCCCTTCGACAAAGCCGAAGCGATGGTGGAGGCCTACGATCCCAAGGCCATCATCCTCTCGGGCGGCCCGGCCAGCGTGCTGGAGGCCGACAGCCCCCGCATCGGGACCAAGCTGTTCGACTACGGCGTGCCGCTGCTGGCCATCTGCTACGGCGAGCAACTGCTGTGCGATGTGCTCGGCGGCAAGGTCGAGGGCGGCCACGACGGCGAGTTCGGCCGCGCCGAGATCACCATCCAGAAAGACAGCCCGCTGTTCGCCGGCCTCGCGCCTGTCGGGGCCGAAGAGACCGTGTGGATGAGCCACGGCGACCGCGTCACCGCCATCCCTGAAGGCTTCGAGGTGATCGCCACCTCGCCCGGCGCGCCCTACGCCGCCATCGCCAACGAGGCGCGCAAGATCTACGCCGTGCAGTTCCACCCCGAGGTGCACCACACCCCCGGCGGCCGCCAGATCTACCGCAACTTTACGCACAACATCGCCGGCCTCACCGGCGACTGGACCATGGCCGCCTTCCGTCAGGAGATGGTCGAGAAGATCCGCAATCAGGTCGGCTCCGGCCGGGTGATCTGCGGCCTCTCGGGCGGCGTCGACAGCTCCGTGGCCGCCGTCCTGATCCACGAAGCCATCGGCGACCAGC
>JAFKGN010000182.1 GCA_017307205.1 Caulobacterales bacterium | reverse complement strand
CGCAGCCACAGCACAAGCCGGAGCAGGCCCCAGCCCAGAAAGGTCAAGGCGCTGATCTCGCCCAGGCCCTCGTGGATTTCCGCTATCTCGCTGCTGAAGCCGGCGGCCTCCGCGTGGTCGAGGGCCATCCCGCCGAAGTACCACGTGCACACGGCAAACAGCCCCGCGCCGACGGCGGCAAAGGTGGAAATCGTCCCCACGCCCGAGCGGGTCGGGTAGGGGCTCGCCGGCCTTCACGAACTGCAGCGACACCGAATTGATGCAGTAGCGCAGTCGGGTCGGCGGCGGACCGTCTGGGAAGACGTGGCCCTGGTGGCTGTCGCAGCGGGCGCAGCGGGTTTCGATCCGCACCATGCCGTAGCTGACGTCCTTGACGCCCTTCACATGCGTCTCGTCGTAAGGCGCGTAGAAGCTCGGCCAGCCGGTGCCGCTTTCGAACTTGGTGTGGTGGCGGAACAGGGGCAAGCCGCAGAGGCGGCAGGCGTAGACGCCCGGTGACTTCTCGCCGAGCAGGCCGCCGCAGAACGGCGCCTCGGTGCCGTGATGCAGCAGCACCCGCTTCTCCTCGGCGTCGAGGCCGGACTCCAGGCGGCGCCGCTCGTCGGCGTCGGGCGGGGTGAGGTCGAAGGTGTGGGTCATGGGGCCTCGCGATCGTCTGCTGAAATGTCGGGACTGCAACGCCATACGCAAGGCCCGGATGCTGGCGTCTTTCGATCCGGGCTGCGACCGCCTAAGCTGCGAGCGAGATGGCTGGAGTCGGTATGAGCGGACAGGTGGACTTGGCGGAGCTGTTGCTGTCGTCGACGGGACGGCTGGCGCGGGGCGCTTTCCTGATCGTCGCCGCCGTGCTGATCGGCCTCACCGCGCTCTATGAGGCGACGCCGCCGACGCTGCACCTGCTGACCGGCTGGTTCGTCTATCCCGCCCTTTTGTTCGTGGGCGCCTGCGTGCTGTCGAAGCGGCTGCACGACCGGGGACGGTCGGGCTGGTGGTCGGCGGTCATTCTGCTGGCGGTGATCATCGTTTGGCCGGCGCCGCGCGGCTTTTTCGACTTCGTGTTCTCGCTGGTGCTGATCTGGGCCGTGATTGAACTCGGCGTCATGCCGGGCGAGCCGGGCGCCAATCGTTTCGGTCCCAATCCACAGGCTCCGCCGGCCAGAGCTTGAATAATCCGGCCTAGGCGGGCGGCGACGCGTCCTGCGTCGGGCCGAAAATCGTTTCGAAACTGGCGCGCAGGGCTGCGTCCGCCTCGTCCATGGTCACCGGCAGACCAAGATCGACCAGACTGGTGACGCCGTGCTCGGTCTGGCCGCAGGGCACGATGCCGGCGAAGTCGGCAAGATCGGGCTCCACATTCAGGCTGACGCCGTGGAACGACACCCAGCGCCGGAGCTTCACCCCGATGGCGGCGATCTTGTCTTCCCGGCTCCAGCCGACGCCCTTGCGCTCTACCCAGACGCCGACGCGGCCGTCGCGAATCTGGCCCTCGACGGCGAACCGGCCGAGCGCTCCGATGATCCAGGCTTCCAGTGCCGCGACGAAGGCGCGCACGTCGCGTCCGCGCTTGGTCAGGTCCAGCATCACATAGGCCACCCGCTGGCCGGGGCCGTGATAGGTGAACTGGCCGCCGCGACCGCTTTCGAACACCGGCAGGCGGTTCGGGTCGAGCAGGTCCGACGGCTTGGCCGAGACGCCCGACGTATAGAGGGCAGGGTGCTCCAGCAGCCAGATCAGCTCGCCCGCCCCGCCGTCGGCGATCGCCTTGGCCCGCGCCTCCATGGCCGCCACGGCGACCGGATAGTCGATCAGGCCGGGGGAGACGGCCCATTCGACATCAGGCAGGTCGGGCGGGCTGTTTAACGAGCGGTCAAGCATAAGGGAGCACTGTAGCCCAGTTCGGGACGGATCGCGTCCCAAGTGGGGTTCGCGTGAGTCAGGTCAAGGCCGTCAATGTCGAGATCAGCGTGGTGCTGGGCCGCTCGCAGCTGCCCATGCAGCAGCTGCTGCGCATGGGCCGCGGCGCGGTGATTCCGCTCGACGCCAAGGCCAGCGACGAAGTGTGGATTCTGGCCAACAACCACCCGGTGGCCCGCGGCCAGATCCAGATCAGCGATGATCGGATCGCCATCGCGGTGACCGGCCCGGCCAATGTCTACGACTTCATGGCCGGTGGCGCGGCGCAAAGCTGAGGCTTAGGCGAACGCGGCGCTTCCCAAAGCGGATTGAGTTTGCTAACCCCCGCGCCTCACCACGAGCGGTCGTGGCGGAATTGGTAGACGCGCAGCGTTGAGGTCGCTGTGGGGCAACCCGTGGAAGTTCGAGTCTTCTCGACCGCACCAGTGAAACAAGGAAAGTAAGGACAGCGATTCGACGCGTGTTCAGCCGTTAGTTGAGGAGGCCTCCCATGACCCGGGAAACACCCCGCCTCAGCGAGCAGGATGAAGCGTTCGACGCTGTTCTTACCCTTCCGGACCCCCCGATCGCGGATCAGCCTGCCGAGGACCTAGAGGACCTCGCCCTAGGCGACGACTACGCGCTCAATCCCGAATACGTCGAAATGGTCGTCGATGCGGCTGACCGCAACGATGAGGCGCGGCTGCGGGAGCTGCTCGACGCCCTGCATTCCGCCGACGTCGCCGACCTGATGGGCTTCCTGACGGCCGAGTACCGCGAGGACGTCATCAAGTACCTCGACAGCGAGGTGCTGGCCGAGGTGATTTCCGAGCTGGAGGACGACCTCCGCGAAGAGGTGCTGGAGGCGACGCCGTCGGCCGCCTTGGCCAAGGCGCTGGAGAGCCTCGATTCGGACGACGCCGCCGACGTCGTCGACGACCTTGAGGACGACAAGCGCGCCGAGGTGCTGGCGGCCATGCCCGAGATCGAACGGGCGGCTATCGAGAGCACGCTCGCCTACGAGGAAGAGACCGCCGGCCGCCTGATGCAGCGCGAGGTGGTGGCCGCGCCGCAGTTCTGGACCGTGGGCCAGGCTATCGACCATCTGCGGACCGAAGGCGCGGACCTGCCCGAGCTGTTCTTCGACATTTACGTGGTCGACCCGTCCTACAAGCCGGTGGGCGCCGTGCCGGTCAGCCACCTGCTGCGCGCCCCACGGACCAGCGGCCTGGCTGAAATCATGGAGGCCGTGACCGAAGTCACCGCCGAAATGGACCAGGAAGAGGTCGCCTACATCTTCAACAAGTACCACCTGATCTCGGCGCCGGTGATCGACGCCGGCGGACGGTTGGTCGGCCAGATCACCGTCGACGACATCGTCGGCGTTATCCGCGAGGAAGCCCAGGAGGACATCCTGGCCCTGGCCGGTGTGTCGGACGCCGGTCGCGACGCCGGCGTCGGCGATATCGTCCGCTCGCGCCTGCCCTGGTTGCTGCTCAACCTGCTGACCGCCGCCGTCTCAGTCAGCGGCGTGGCGCTGTTTCAAGAAGAGATCGTCCGGCTAGTGCAGCTGGCCGTGCTGATGCCGATCGTCTCGTCGCTAGGGGGGAACGCCGGCACCCAGACCCTCGCCGTCGCCGTGCGCGCCCTGGGCGCCAAGGAGATGAGCGCCGCCAACGCCGGCCGGGTGATCGGGCGGGAGCTGACGGTGGGGCTGATCAACGGCCTCGCGCTGGCGGCCGTCATGGGCGCGGCGGTGTTCGCGATCTACCACAAGCCGTTGCTGGCCCTGACCGTCAGCCTGGCGCTGATCGTCAACACCTTCATCGCGGCCCTCGGCGGCATCCTGGCCCCACTGGCGCTCGAGAAGATGGGCCGGGATCCGGCCGTGTCCTCGTCGATCTTCGTCACCTTCCTGACCGACTTCAGCGGCTTCTTCGCCGTGCTGCTGATCGCCACCCTGCTGCACGCCTGATCCGGCCCGCAATTCTCCCGTGAGGAGACGCGGAAGCGGCCCGGCTCTTGCCTGACACGAACCAGACGTCCCGCGTTTGTTTCAATTCAGGTCAAGTCGGCGATGAAGCCTCGTCACCAGGTCTCCCGAGCCGCCATCGAACACATCAAGACGTTCGAAGGGTATCGCGCGCGCGCCGCGCACCTGCCCGACGGCCGGTGGACGATCGGATACGGCCACACCCTGACCGCCCGCGAGGGCGCGGAGGTTTCGCCCGACGACGCCCATGCCCTGCTGCTCTACGACCTGATCGCCGTCAGCCACGCGGTGAACGAGCTGGTGTTCACGCCGCTGACGCAGAACCAGTTCGACGCCCTCAGCTGCTTCGCGTTCAGCATCGGGATTGAGGCGTTCCGCGGCTCGGCCGTGCTGCGCCGGGTCAATGAGGGCGAACTGCTGCGCGCCGCCTATGCCATGGAGATGTGGCGCCGCGCCGACTTTGAGGGCGAGCGCATCGTCATCGACGCCCTGGTTCGTCGTCGCTCCGCTGAGAAGACGCTGTTCCTGATGCCGCAGGCCGGCTGGTCGCCCGCTCCGTCGCCGCTGCTGCCGCCCAAGATCGACTACGAGGTCGAACCCTATGCGCCCCGCGAGGAGCCGGTTGGGGTGCGCGCCGACCTGGAGGGCGAAACGCTCCTCGCCGAACGGGCGCCTCCCGTCGCCCCGGCTGCGCCGCCCGAGCCGCCCCCGACCGCCGCCGAACAGGCCGCCGCCGCCGTGACGGCGCGTCTGGAGTCGCTACTGCCGGATAGGGCCGAGCGCGCTCCCCAGGTCGAGGACAGCCTCGCGCCCTTGGCGGTCGAACCCGAGCACTCCGAGATTTCTGAAGCGCCAGAAGCGCCAGAAGCGCCTGAAGCGGCCGAGGAGGGCATGCAGCTGCCTGAGGCGGAGGTGGAAGTTGTGAGCGTCGCCTCGATCGAGGATGAGGCTCCGCCCGTAACTCAGGCTGAACGCTGGCCGTCTCCGACGCTGCACGATGGCGAGCTGGTCATCGCGCCGCCGCCCGAGCCGGCCACGCCGTCGGAGTCGGTCGGCGAGCCGGCGCCCGCCCTGCCGGTCCGCAAGGTCGCGACGGTGTTCAACGACTCCGCCTTCGCCGAGAAGGGCATGTTCGGCGGCAAACGCCTGATCGGCCTTGGCGTCGCTGGCCTGGTCATCTTCACCGGCGGCGTGTTCTGGGGACTGGCCCAGGCGCCGGACAACGCCACCGACGGGGCGACGGCGCGGGCGGTCGGCTGGGTGCTGGGCGTGATCGGGGTGCTGTGCTTCGGCGTCGCCGCCTACGGCCTGCTGCGCAAGCTCGGCATTGCGGAAGACGACGCCGACTAGGGCTGATCGACATCGCTGGAATTGCAAAGGGCCGCTCGGATTGCTCCGGGCGGCCCTTCCATCGTCGTAGCCGCTATCGCGGCCGTGACTCAAACCTTTGGCGTTCGACGCCTCAGGCGGAGACCTCGATCTTAAGGCTCCAGGTCACGACGTGCGACCGCGGTTGGAGACAATGCGACACT
>JAFKGN010000181.1 GCA_017307205.1 Caulobacterales bacterium | reverse complement strand
GTCGGGCCCGCGAAGGGAAGGGGGCTGAAATGCAGAAGGCCCGGACGTTGCCGTCCGGGCCTTCGCGAGGTCGATTGAGGCGGAGCTTTAGGCGGGGCCGCCGGGCGCATCCTCGTTCAGCGGCACGGCCTCGGTGATCCCCTTGGCGACATGGCTGTTGCGGTAGCCGTAAGCGAAGTAGGCGATCAGGCCGACCACGCCCCAGGCCGGCAGCACGATCTTCGCCGTGAGGCCGAGCGACAGGTACAGCACCGTCGATCCGATCACCGCCAGCGGCGCGACGATCCAGACGAACGGCGTGCGGAACGGACGATGCCGTTCCGGCGAGCGCTTGCGCAGGATCATCACAGCCACGGCGACGAGGGCGAAGGCGAACAGCGTGCCGGAGTTCGAATAGTCGGCCAGCTTGCCCACTGGCACGAAGGCCGCGGCGATGGTCACGAATGCCCCAGTGACGATGGTCACCACGTGCGGCGTCCTGAACTTCGGGTGCACCTTGGCGAGCACACCCGGCAGCAGGCCGTCGCGGGCCATCACGAAGAACACGCGGGTCTGGCCGTACATCATGGCCAGAACCACCGAGGGCAGGGCGATGATGGCGGCGACGCCCAGCAGGTTGCCGACGGCCGGATGGCCGACGCTGCGCAGCACGTGGGCCAAGGCTTCACGCGAGCAGACCAGCGGCTCGTGGGCGCTGGCGGCGAGGGTCTGACAGCGGGCGGCGAGTTCGACCGAACCCGGGCCGAGAATCTCGCCGTTCGGCCCATAGACCGGTTGGGCCCCGTAGGCCCCGATCGCCCCAGCGGCGACCAGCAGATAGAAGATGGTGCAGATGCCGAGCGACAGGATCAGGCCCAGGGGCACATTGCGCTGCGGGTTCTTGGTCTCTTCGGCGGCGGTCGAGACCGCGTCGAAGCCGACGTAGGCGAAGAAGATCGAGGCGGCGGCGCCGAGCACGCCGAGGCCGCTGGTGCCCAGCGGATTGCCCCAGCCGAGCGGGGTGAAGGGCGTGAAGTTCTGGCCTTTCATCAGCGGGATGGTCAGGGCGATGAAGGCGGTCAGGGCCAGGACCTTCACGGCGACGAGGATCGAATTGACCTTGGCGCTCTCGCTGGTGCCGATCACCAGAAGGGTGGTCACCAGGATCGAGATGATCATCGCCGGCAGGTTGATGAGGCCGCCGGGCGCATAGGGGCCTGTCGTCAGGAAGGCCGGTATGTCGATGCCGAGGCCCTTCTCGATTAGGCCTGTTGCGAAGCCGGACCAGCCGACGGCCACGGCGGAGGCGCCGAGGGCGTATTCGAGGATCAGGGCCCAGCCGACGAGCCAGGCGATCAGTTCGCCCATGACGCCGTAGGAATAGGTGTAGGCGGAGCCGGCGACGGGCACCATCGAGGCCAGTTCAGCGTAGCAGAGGGCCGCCACGACGCAGACGGCGCCGGCGACGATGAAGGAGATCATCATGCCTGGGCCGGCTTTCTGAGCCGCTTCGGCCGTCAGCACGAAGATGCCGGTGCCGATGACGCTGCCGATCCCGAGCATGGTCAGTTGGAAGAGGCCGAGCGATCGGTGCAGCGACTTCTTTTCGGCGGTCGCCAGGATCGAATCCAGCGACTTGATGCGCCATTTGTTCATTGAGACTCCTCACCCCCGGGCGCCCCCAAGCGCCCGTGCGGTATTTTTGTTTGGGGCGAAGCTGGCGCGTTTCCTGGCGCGCGGTCAAGCGCCATGCCGTCATAAGCAAATGCCGCGCACGATCTGTGCTTGGCGGGGCCGCTTCGCGTCGCTAGAGCCGCCCCATGCTGCCGATCCACGCGGTGCTCGACGAACTCAAGGCCGCGCTGGCGGCGCGTAACGCCGCGGTGCTCGTCGCCCCGCCCGGCGCGGGCAAGACCACGGTCGTACCGCTGGCGCTGCTCGACCAGCCATGGGTCGGCGACGGCAAGATCGTGATGCTGGAGCCCCGGCGTCTCGCGGCGCGGGCGGCGGCGGCGCGCATGGCCAAGACCCTGGGCGAGCCGGTGGGCGAAACGGTCGGCTTCCGCGTGCGCCTGCAATCGAAGGTGTCGGCCCGCACGCGGATCGAGGTCGTGACCGAGGGCGTCTTCACCCGCATGCTGCAGGACGATCCGGCGCTGGACGGCATAGCGGCGGTGATCTTCGATGAATTCCACGAACGCAGCCTGGACGCTGACCTGGGCCTCGCCCTGACGCGCGACAGCCAGGGCCTGCTCCGCGAGGACCTGCGGCTGCTGGTGATGAGCGCCACCCTCGATGGCGCGCGCATCTCAGCCCTTCTGGACCACGCCCCGATCGTGGAGAGCGAAGGGCGGATGTACCCGGTCGACACCCGCTATGTCGGCAAGGATCCGCGCGAGCGGATCGAGGATCAGGTCGCCAAGGCCGTCGTCCGCGCCCTGGCGTCCGAGACGGGCAGCCTCCTGGTCTTCCTGCCGGGGCAGGGCGAGATCCGGCGTACGGCTGAGCGCCTGCAGGAGCGGATCACTGATCCATCGGTCGATATCGCTCCGCTCTACGGCGCGCTCGATCCCGCCGAGCAGGACCGCGCCATCGCGCCCGCCATGCCGGGTCGGTGCAAGGTGGTGCTGGCCACGTCCATCGCCGAGACCAGTCTGACTATTGAAGGCGTGCGAGGCGTGATCGACAGCGGCCTCGCCCGCGTGCCTCGCTTCGATCCCGCCCAGGGGCTGACGCGCCTGGAGACCGTGCGGGTGTCGCGTGCGGCCGCCGATCAGCGGCGCGGCCGGGCGGGGCGCACCGAGCCCGGCGTCTGCTGGCGGCTGTGGGACGAGCCGGAGACCCGCAGCCTCGCGCCCTTCGCGCGCCCGGAAATCCTCGAAGCCGATCTCGCCGGTCTGGCGCTGGACCTCGCGGCCTGGGGCGCGCGCGACGCTTCTGGTCTGGCGTTCCTCGATCCGCCGCCGGCCGGCGCCTTCGCCGAGGCGCGCCGATTGCTCGTGCAGCTTCAGGCGCTCGACGCCGAGGGTGCTCTGACGACGCACGGCAAGGCCATCGCCCGTCTGCCGCTTCCCCCGCGCCTCGCCCACATGGTGCTGAAGGGCGCCGCCGCCGGGCAGGGCGAGCGCGCCGCCCGCATCGCCGCGGTGCTGACCGAGCAGGGGCTTGGCGGCAAGGACACCGACCTGCGCCACCGCCTCGACCGCTTCGCCAAGGAGCAGGGCGGTCGTGGGCGCGACGCTGCGACGCTCGCGGCCCGCTGGGCCAAGGCTGCCGGTGCGGCGACCGGAGGGCCCAAGCGCTCGGACGGCCTGCTGTTGGCCGAGGCCTATCCCGAACGCATCGCCCGACAGCGCGGCGGGACGGGTGAGTATCGCCTGGCCAATGGTCGCGGCGTCTTCGTCGAACCGACCGACGCCTTGGCGCGTGAGCCATGGCTGGCGGTGGCCGAACTGGGCGGCGGCGCGGCGCGTGATCGCGTGCTGCTCGCTGCGCCGTTGGATGAGACCGAACTGCGCGCCGCCTTCGCCGACCGCATGGTCCGCGAGGATGTGCTGGAGCCTGACGCCAAGGGGCGGCTCAAGGCGCTGCGTCGCCTGAAGCTCGGGGAGATCATCGTCGCGGAGCGTGTCGTCGAGCGGCCCGACCCGGCGATGATCGCCGCTGCTCTACTGGGTGAGGTGCGCCGCAACGGTCTTGGCGCGTTGCCTTGGGGTGAGCGCTCCGCGGCGCTGCGGGCGCGCGCCGCCTTCCTTCGCGCCGCTGACGCTACGGCGGCTGACCTCTCGGACGAAGCTTTGATCGAACGGCTCGACGACTGGCTGGCGCCACTGCTCGCCGGGCGCTCGGCCCTCTCGCAGCTCACCGACGCCGACCTGACCGACGCCCTGCGCGCCGTGATCCACTGGGATGCGCTGCAGCGCCTCGACCGAGAGGTTCCGTCGAGTTGGACCGCGCCGACCGGAACCGGCTGCCGCATCGACTACGCCGCCGAGGGCGGTCCCCGCGTCGAGGTGCGGGCGCAGGAACTGTTTGGCCTCGATGCCCACCCCACCGTCGCCGGCGTGCCGCTGACCCTGGCGCTGCTGTCGCCCGCGCGGCGTCCCATCCAGGTGACCAAGGACCTGCCCGGATTCTGGCGCGGCTCGTGGAAAGCCGTGCGCGCCGACCTGCGCGGCCGCTATCCGCGTCATCCCTGGCCGGAAAACCCGCTGGAAGCGCCGCCGACCACGCGGGCCAAGCCGCGCGGGACCTGATCGGCCGCCTCGACGTTGATCGCCCTATCGGAGGACGCGATGGCCCTGCACGAAGCCCGGACGCTGAGCATCAGCATCGATGCGCCGTACGAGGCGGCCTATGATTTCGCCCATAGGCCGGAGAGTTTCATGCAGTGGGCTGCGGGCTTGGCCACGAGCCTGCACAAGACCCGGCGCGGCTGGGTGGCCGATACGCCCGACGGCGAGGCGCGCGTCGCCTTCACGCCGCACAACGCCTACGGGGTGCTCGATCATTATGTGCGGTTTCCCGGCAGGCCGGAGATCCACATCCCGCTCCGGATGATCTGTAACGGCAGCGGCGTCGAGGTCTCGCTGACCCTGTTGCGCCAGCCGGAGATGACCGACGAGATGTTTGAGCGTGACGCCGGACTGGTGCGCGCCGATCTTGAGGCGCTGAAGCGCTTGTTGGAAGGCGTCTAGACCTTCACGTCGGCGAAGAGGCCCTTCTTGCCTTCCTGGTCGGCCGCGAGCTGGGCTTCCTGCTTGATCATGTCCTCGATCTGCTTGTCGATCAGCTGGCGCTTTTCGGTGCTCATCGCCTTGTACTCTTCCTCGGTGACACCGAGGCGCTTGAGCATCTCGGCGCGCATCTTCTCGGCGGGCGACATCTTCATGTAGTCGCCGAACTCGGTGCGGGCCGCGGACTGGCTGTCCTTGGACGGCTCTGCCTGCATCCAGCTCATGTCGAGGCCCGCCGACGACGGCGTCTTGCTGACGCCCCCAACGAGCGAACCGAACATCGAAGACGAGATCTGCATGGCGGGCTCCTGTGGCGGACACTCGTCAGATGCAAATGGCGTGCAGGTCTTCCCGCGAAGAATTGCGCCGAAAATCAAATGCCTACGAAATTCGGCTGATTCTGCGAGGCGAGCTTTGCCGGGCGGTTTCTGCCGGGTGGGCTTAGTCCGCCGCCAGGGGGCGGGTGCGTTCCGAGCCCCGGATCAGGGCTTGGGCCTCGGTCACGGCCGCCTGCTCGGTGGTCTTGCCCTCGGCGACATCGTCGGCAAGGCCCATCAGCTTCGGGCCGGTGACGGAGCCGTTCTGCGCCTCCTCAGTGACCGCCACACCCTTGCCGGCGGCGATCTCCTTGTCCCAGGCGGTGCGGCGTTCCAGTACTTGTCACCGGGTGCCACGTCGTAGCCGCTGAACTTCTCATAGGTGTTGAGCACCACCTCGTGGGCGTAGGTCTGGCTCTTGCCGTCCTTCATCCCGACCTTGGCGTTGTCCTGCTCATGCACCCAGCCGTTGGGCGTCAGGGCGTGGCGATTGGCGCCGACGTAGTGGTCGTAGGGCGGCTTGCGGGTGGCGTCGCGGCGGGCGAGCGGGCGCCAGGTTTCGTTAGAGGTCCAGCGAGTGACGCCGTCGGCGTACTCCCAGCGGCCGACGCCGCCGTAGCGGGGCGAGTCATCGGTCTGCCAGACGGTCTGCGACCAGGCGCCCTTGCGGTCGGCGGCGCTCACCGGCGTCAGGGTCCAGTGGTTGGCGCGGTCGTAGGTCAGCACCGTGGCCGGTTCATAGACCCAGTCCTGGCGCCAGTGCTTGATGACCATCGGCTTGCCCTCGACGGTCGCGACAAGCAGGTGCTGCAGCACGACGCGGCCGGGGGCGTCCTCGACGACGCGGACACTTTCGTAGCCGCCGCTGACCTTGGGCTCGAGCGGCTTGTAGCCCTGCACGAAGGAGATGGTCTCCCGCATGTCGAAGCGCACCTTGTAGTCGCCGGCCATGGCGAGGATCGACTGACGATCCCGCTCACGGTCGGCGGGCGCGGCGGCGGCGCGGCCAGCGGGGAAGGGGGCCTGGGCCTGGGCGGCGATCGGCGCGGCCGTCAGCGCGGCGAGGGTGAACGCCAGGGCGAAGGAGGATTTGGTCATCGGAACCCGCATGGTCGAAGCTTCACCCCTGCATACGCCGGGACGCCCCAATATGCGAGTGATTATCAATAGCCGTTGAGGCTAGGCGGTCGCGGCGTAGATCATAATGCCGGTGGACACCGAGAGGTTCAGGCTGTCGGCCCGGCCGCGCATGGGGATCTTCACCGCCAGGTCGCAGGCGGCGGCCATCTCCGGCGTCATGCCCTGGGCCTCGTTGCCCATGACGATCAGCGTCGGGCGCTGGTAGTCGGCGGTGGTGTGGTCGACCTTGGCTGTCAGCAGCGTGCCGACCACCGAGCCTCGCCAGGTCTGACGCCAGGCGAGGAATTCGGCGATGGTCGCCTTGGCGATCTTCACCGCGAAGATCGAACCCATGGTCGCCCGCACGGCCTCGACGCCGTAAGGGTCGACGCAGTCGCCCACCAGGATCACCCCGCCGCAGCCGGCCGCGTCGGCGGTGCGGATGATGGTGCCGAGGTTGCCCGGATCGCGCACGGCTTCCAGGGCGACCCAGCACGGCGCGCTGGCCGGCTCGATGGCCGACAGCGGCGTGAAGGCCTGGCGGAATACGCCGACGACGGCCTGCGGGTTCTCCTTGCGGGAGACCTTCTCGAGGATGTCGCGGTTGACCTCCAACACCTCGCCGCCGTTGGCCAGGGCCTTGGCGGCGGCGGCCTTGGTCAGCGGATGATCGGCGGCGTCGGGGCCGTGCAGCAGGTAGCGGGGCGCGTGGCCGAGCTCGACCGCCTCGGTGACGATCTTCAGGCCCTCGGCCAGGAACAGGCCGGTCGCCTCGCGCTCCTTGCGCATGTGCAGGGCGCGGACCGACTTCACGGTCGGGTTGGCGAGGGAGGTGATGGTGCGGCTGCTCATCGCGACCACCGCGCGAAGAACGAGAGGCCGATCTCGCGCTTGCCGTCTTCCTGCACCAGGGCCAGTTCGCCCCAGTCGATACGTCCGCCGCGACCGGCGAGCGCCTCGGACAGCATGCCCGCGAGGGCCGGGCCGCTGATCCGCGCCGCGTAGGCGTTGAGGATCAGGAAGCGGGCGTCGGGCGACAGCAAGCTGGCGCACAGGCGCACCAGCTCGGGCGTATCCTCGAACAGGCGCCAGACCTCGCCTTCCGGCCCACGGCCGTACTTCGGCGGATCGAGGATGATGCCTTCGTACTGCGAGCCGCGCCGGGCCTCGCGCTGGGCGTAGCGGCGGGCGTCCTCGGTGATCCAGCGGATGGGGCGATCGGCGAGGCCGGAGAGCGTGGCGTTGTCGCGCGCCCACTGCACCGACTTCTTGGAGGCGTCGACATGGGTCACCGCCGCGCCGGCGGCGGCGCAGACGAGGCTGGCGACGCCGGTGTAGCCGAACAGGTTGAGCACTCGGGGCGGACCGCCGTCGGCGTTCTTGGGCGCGGCGCGGACCTGGGCGTCGAGATACTCCCAGTTGGCGGCCTGTTCGGGGAAGAAGGCGAGATGGCGGAAGTTGGTGAAGCGGCCATGGAACTTCACGTCGCGCCAGGCGAGCGGGAAGCTTTCAACCGGTGGCGCGGAGAACCGCCAACGGCCCGCCTCGTCCTCGTCGCTCGGATCGAAGACCGCGTCGGCTGTGTCGTAGGCGGCAGGCGACTGGCGCGCCCAAAGGCACTGCGGCTCGGGGCGAACGACGCTGAAGCGGCCGTAGCGCTCGAGCTTGCGGCCGTCGCCGCTGTCGACGAGGCCGTAGTCAGCCCAGCCGGTGGTGCGCATCACCGTCGGCGCGTCGGAAACGATGGGGTCGGAAGCCATGCCGCTGCATACGCAATCGCAGGCCGGTTCGCTACTGCTGGGCGGGCGGGCTCGTCGCGGCGCTGGCGTAGCTGCTGCCGTATCCGCCGCGCTTCAACTCCGCGCTGAGGTTCAGCGGCGTCGAGCCGCCGTTCAGCCGCGCGCGGTAGATCATCATCGTCTCGATGGTGCGCATCACGTAGTTGCGGGTTTCGGAGAACGGGATGCATTCGATGAAATCGAGCGCGTCCGTGCCCGCGCCGCGCGGGTCGCCGCACTGGCCGACCCACTGGCTGGGGCGGCCGGGGCCGGCGTTGTAGGCGGCCGACGCCAGGACATAGGAGCCGCTGAACCGGCCGACCATCTGGCCGAGATAGGTGCTGCCGAGGCGCATGTTGTAGGTGGCGTCGCTCAGCTTGTCGGCCGAGTAGGAATCGCCGAGCCCCCGGGCGACGATCTGCGCCGTCGACGGCATCAGCTGCATCATGCCCCGCGCGCCGACGCCGGAGCGGGCGTTGGGGTCGAAGTTGCTTTCCTGGCGGGCGATGGAAAGAGCGTAGGCGTGCTCGGCCCCGGCCGGGGCGTCCGGCGGCGGCAGGATGGGATAGCCGCGCTCGGGCAGGATGAAGCCGCGCGTCGCCGCCGTGCGCACGGCGCGCATCGCCAGGTCCGGATCGTTGTAGCTGCGCGCCAGATCGACCAGCAGCGCCTCTTCCTCGGCGGACGGAAGCGTGTCGTCGATATAGAGCACGAAGGCGCGGAACTGGTCTTTCAGCCCGGCCTCGGCCAGCAGGCGCGCGACGCGGACCAGCTCCCGCCCCTCGAAGCGCGCCCGATCGGCCGCGGTGATCTGCGGATCGGCCTCCAGGCTGATGGTCTTGATCCCGGCCTTCTCGGCGGCGAGCTGGCCGTAGAAGGTGGTGATGTGGCGCGCGCCGTCGCCGTAATAGCTGGCGGCTCCCACGGTATCGCCGAGCGCTTCGGCGGCCCGACCTTGCCAATAGAGCGCCCGTCCGCGCGTGATCGGCGAAGAGCCGATGCCAGCCAGGTTGGCGAAATGCTTCTCGGCGGCTCGCGGGTTGTTCAGGCGGGTCAGGGCCAGCCAGCCGGCGAAGAACTCAGCCTCGGCCGCGTCGGCCCCGGCGGGCAGGGCGGCGTTGGCGGCGGCCGTGTAGGCGCCCTGATAGTCGCCCGTGCGCAGCGAGGCGCCGACCAGCGCCCGTCGTTCGGACCACATGCGGGCGGCCGCATCATCGCTTGGCGGCGCGGCGAAGGACGGCACCTGGGCGAGGGCGCCGCCGATG
>JAFKGN010000036.1 GCA_017307205.1 Caulobacterales bacterium | reverse complement strand
GCTGTTCGAAGGCGCGAGGCCGCACCTGATATGGCTGACGCTCCCGCTGCTGGTGTTCATTCAGTACGTACTGACCCTGGGCCTGTCCTACCTCCTGGCGGCTCTGAACGTGCACCTGCGGGATACCCAGTACATCCTGCCGGCGGTCCTGCAGATCGGCTATTTCATGAGCCCGATCTTCTACGACGCCAGTCGCGCCCCGAAGCAGTTCGCCCTGCTGTTCAACCTGAATCCGATGGTTCACATCCTGGGCGGATACCGAGACATCCTGCTGCGCGGCGCCGCCCCGAACTGGGGTGCATTGGGTGTGGTGTTCGTTTGCTCCGCCGCCCTGCTTTGGGTCGGCCACGCCTTCTTCCGGCGCGCCAGCTACCGCTTCCTCGAGGAGTTGTGATGGCGACGATGCTGAAGGCTTCCGGGGTCGGAAAACGCTTCTCGCTCTACACCGAGGATCGCCCGCGCACATTCAAGGAGCTGCTCTCTCCCCGTGTCCTGCGTCCTCGCAGCCGAGGTGAACTGTGGGCGCTGCGCGGCGTCGACCTTGAAGTCGGCGAGGGCGAGATGCTCGGGGTCATCGGCCACAACGGCTCGGGCAAGTCGACCCTGCTGCGGGTGTTGGGCGGCGTCATGCGCGCCGATGAAGGCACGGTCGAGCGGGCCGCTCACGTCAACGGGCTGCTGGAACTGAACACCGGCATGCACCCGGACCTGTCAGGCCGCGAGAACATCCTGATCAACGGCGTCGTCGCCGGCCTGACCCGGGAGGAGGTGGTCCAGCGGTTCGACGCAATTGTCGACTTCGCCGAGCTCGAACCCTTCATCGATAATCCGGTCCGCACCTACAGCAGCGGCATGAAGCTGCGGCTGGGCTTCGCGGTGGCGGCGCACGTGCGGCCGCGCATCCTGCTGATCGATGAAATCCTCTCGGTCGGGGACATCGCTTTCCAGGAAAAGTGCCTGCAGCGCATTCAGGAGTTCAAGCGCGACGGCTGCGCCATCGTGCTCATCACCCACGATCTTTCGCAGGTGGAGCAAAGCTGCGATCGCGCCATCTGGCTGCGGAAGGGGCAGGTCGCCGCCGTCGGGTCGCCGGAGATGCTGGTCGGCGAGTATCGCGCCGAGATGCTGGCGGAGACGTCGCGCCGGACGCCGGGCGCCGCGGCGGCTCAGATGACGGCCGGCGGCCAGCACCTCGTCCTCAATGAAAACCGGTTCGGATCGCTGGAAACAGTCATTCAGGACGTGCGCCTCCTCGATGGCGACAGGCGCGAGGTCAGGCAGGTCGGCGGAGGCGACTCCCTCACCGTTCGTTTCACCGTCACGCCCTCCGGGCAAACGGGCCCGCTGTTCGCCAGCGTGACCATCGGAACCGAGGCCCACGAGGATTGCATCGACGTCAACACCGACGGCGATCGGATTGAGCTGTCAGGACTGGCTCACACCCAGACAGTGGAGGTTTCCTTCGATCGCCTGGATCTGGCTACAGGGGACTATGCCGTCAGCGTCGGCATCTATGCCCCAGACTGGTCCTACGCCCATGACTATCACTGGCGGGCCTATCCCCTTCGGATAGAGGCGCCGCAGAAGGCCAAAGGCATCCTTTCGCCTCCGCGTCGTTGGACGGTTTCGCAAGGGGGCGCGCCGTGACCGACCCCGACCTCATCACCGTGATCGTGCCTTGTCACAACGCAGAGCGGACGCTGGAGCGGACGCTGGCCAGCATCTCGCGCCAGACTTACCGTCAGATCGAGATCCTCATCGTCGACGACGGCTCGACTGACGGTTCGGCGCGCGTAGCCGAGGCGTTCGTAGCCCGCGATCCGCGGGCAAGGCTGATCTCTCAGGCGAACGCGGGCGTGGCGGCCGCGCGCAATTCGGGCCTGGCGGCGGCCCGGGGGGCGTTCGTCGCGCCGATCGACGCCGACGACCTCTGGGCGCCGGAAAAACTCGAACTTCAGCTGCAGCGGTTCACCGATCCCAAGGTGGGGGTCGTCTATGCCTGGTTCGAGAATATCGACCTTAATGATCGGATTTTCTCCGGCGGTTTCCGGTTCAGCTTTGAGGGGGACGTGCTCGCCGACCTTTGCGATGTCGATTTCGTCGGCAACGGCAGCAACGCCATGATGCGCACCGCCCTGGTGCGCCAGGTGGGGGGATATGATCCGGGCCTGCGTGCGAAGGGCGCCGAAGGTTGCGAGGACTGGCGACTCTGGCTCGCGCTGGCCGAGTTCTGTGAGTTCGCGGTCGTGCGCCGACCATTGACCGGCTACCGCATCTATCGCGGCAACATGTCGAGCCGCAACGCGCGGATGATCGCCTCGGCGGAGCTTGTCGCTCAAGCAATCGCTGAGCGTCACCCGGAGCTGCGGGCGCGGCTATCCGTCCATCTGACCGGCCGCGAACTGCACGGCTTCCTGCGCTGCGCTAAGCAGGGGCAGTGGCGCGATGCGCAAACCATGTTGGGTCGGCTGTCGCACCGGAGCGCCCGAACTGTCGCCCGGCAGACGCTGGGGATCGCGGGAAGCACCCTCGGCGGCCTGCCCGCTAAGGTCCGGCGCCGGCTGCAACTTTCCGGTGTCCACGAACGGACGCCGTTCATCACCGCCTAGAGGTCGGAGGGGTCGGCCAGCGCCTTGGCCAGCGCAAGCATGCCGCGCCGCACATTCCTCGCCGGCACGCCATTAAGCGCCAGAATCAGCTCGCGTCCGAAATCGCTGGAAGCGAACTCGGCGATCGCCCGGTCCTCGTGGGTGGGCGGGGCGCTGTTGTGGCTGGACATGCCCTGAAAGAAGTAGCCGACATCGGTCTGCAGGGCGTTGGCGATCTCAAACAGCTTCGACGCGCTGACCCGGTTATGGCCACGCTCGTACTTCTGAACCTGTTGAAACGTGAGCCCAAGCCGCTCGGCGATGGCGTGCTGGGTAAGTCCTATGGCCTTGCGCCGAAGACGAATCTGGCGACCGACATGGACGTCTACGGGGTGGGGTGAGTCAGCCATTCTGCGATGTGCTGGTGAAACGTGTTCGCCTACATGGCGCCATCCCGCTCCCGGGTCAAAGTCAACTGACGCAGAGCCTCCGACAGTTCGGCCGCGCGGGCCTTTTCTGTGGGATTGGTCGCGACCAGATAGCGGCGGTCCAGTTCCGCCCGCGTCCGGGCTTCGCCGTGCTCGGCGACGAGGGCGCGAACCGTAGCTTCCGCCTGTCTTCGCGGGTTTCGACGATGCAGTTCGCGCTCAACCAGGCCGTAAGCCAACGCGGCCACCATGCCGTACGCCCAGAACAGGCGGCCGAAGTAGGTGATGCGCGATTCGATTGGCGCCCCGATCAAACCCGCCAGATGGGTCAAGGTCGTCATCAGGCACAGGGCGGTTGCGACGACCAGCCACCAGCGGCGGTCGCGCAGTAGGATAAGCGCCATGGAAAGGAGGAGCATGAAATCGATGGCCATAACGCCGTAGCGCGGCGCCCTGAGATCATCGTGCGGCTGTACAATGGGGCTGAGCAGGGCGTTGGCGATGATGAGCACGCCCACGTATCGCAGGGGACGGTCGCCCCGCAGCACTGCAGCCACGCACAGGCCGTAATACAACAAGCGGCCGATCAAGCGGACAGTTTCAAAGTCCATCGGCTTCAAAGTCCATCGGCGACGAGTCCCCAAATAGGCGGACGCGCCGGCCTGGGGCCGGCGCGCCACGCCGTATTAGGCTGCGTTGGCGACGACGGCGAGGTCCTGGGTGACGCCGGGCGGCGGCTTGTCTTCGTCCGGGCCGGCGGCGGTGATCGGGATGTGGTGGTCGAGACGCACGGCTTCGAGGGCGTTGTGGGCGAGCGACATGCTGCTCTGAGCGGTCACCAGCGCGGCGATGGTGTCGCCGGTGTGACGCAGGACGACCTGGCCGACGGTCGCGGAGAGGCCGGCTTGACGGCGCAGCTCGGGCAGACGGGCCATCATGGTGCTGGCGCGGGTCAGGGCTTCGTCGAGGGCGATTTCGGCTTCACGGATGGCGCGCTTGGCGCTGTTGGCGGCGGCGAATTTCTTCATGAGAATGAGCTCCGTAGAGAGGTGAGGCGCGAGGCCTCAGCTCATCAGCCGGGCGATCGCTTCGAGGGTCATGCGCGCAGCGAATAGCGCGCCGGTGATCAGCAGCGCCGCGCCGAGACCGACGCCGGCGACGAGCGCGAGAGTTTGGGCGGGAGCTAAGGCATGGAGGAATCCTCCCCCATGCTCGAGGTCTCCGTCGAGATCGGCGGCCGCTCCTCCTGCACGATGGCGGCGAGCACCAGGATTTCCCGCAGAAGCAGTTCCGGTGGCAAACCCGACGGGTTCGAAGACCGCAGCTTCACCAGAGTCTGGGCGAAGCTCGCCAGGTGCTGTTCCGACGCCAAGTCGATCAGCTGACGTTCCAGCTGCCGCCACGTGAAGGTCGGAAACGCTCCGCCGTTCGCGTTCGAGGGCGGAAACTGCACCACGAAGCTCTCGTGATCGCGCTTCAGGATTTGGGCTTTGGCTGTCGCCTGGCCAAGGGGAAAATTCATCGGCTACCTCCGTGGAGGCAGCAGACGCATCCGGGCCGGGCGTCGCAATCGCTGCAAATTCGGCCCCCTCGAAATTAGGGGGGGTCTCGAAGCGCCCCAGAACGATGGCTGCTTCGCGTCGCGTGGAGACTCCCAGCTTTTGCAGGGCTTCCCGCAGGTGCTTGTCGACGGTGTAGGGCGAGATGCCGAGCTGCTTGGCGATGGCCTTGGAGGTCAGGTGCAGGGCGACCAGCCGCAGGCAATCAAGTTCCCTCGGCGTCAGAAGAGTCAGCGGCGAGCGTTCACGCGTCTGCATCTGTCTCCTTTCTCCGCCGGAATGCCTGACAAGCCAAGCTTGGCCAACTCGAATCCTTTAACGCTCTTATTCATCCTTCGGGCGAGTTGTCTTGATGCCGCACGCGTGAAAGGGGTGCGACCCCCGTTTGGGGGAGAGCGAACGCGGCGCGCCGCTGGCGTGGGCGCCAGCAGACGCGCTAGTAACGCCTAAGCGTCGAGCGCGGCGCCAGCGATAGGCAGGGCGGATGAATGTAAGCGCGAATGGCAAGACGGCCCTGATCACCGGCGTAACCGGGCAGGACGGCGCCTATCTCGCCCGGCTGCTGCTTGCGAAGGGCTATACGGTTCACGGCGCGAAGCGTCGCGCGTCGTCCTTCAACACCCAAAGGGTCGACGGCATCTATCAGGATCCGCACGAGCCCAACCCGCGCTTCTTCATGCACTACGCCGACATGACGGATGCGCTGAACCTCACGCGCCTTGTCGCCGACGTGCAGCCCGACGAGGTCTACAATCTCGCTGCCCAAAGCCATGTGCAGGTGAGCTTCGAGACGCCCGACTACACCAGCGACGTCGATGGCGGCGGCGCGTTGCGCCTTCTGGAGGCGATCCGGCTGTTGGGCCTGAAGGACAAGACCCGCTTCTACCAAGCCTCGACTTCGGAGCTTTACGGCAAGGT
>JAFKGN010000035.1 GCA_017307205.1 Caulobacterales bacterium | reverse complement strand
GATGGCGATGACGAGGTCGGCGTCGCTGTCGTTGTCGTTGTCGTTGTTGTTGTCGTTGCTGCCTCGCGCCGTCGCCATCGTCGTCGCCGTCTCGTCATCCAGGCGCAGCTGGCACCTTGGCCATGGAGATCTACTCGTTGTACATTATCAACAAGAGCGGCGGCCTGATATTCCACGAGGTACGTGGTGCTCGTGTACTCTCGTGAGCTTCCCTGCGCGCTCTGACGCGCGCCACGGTCGCAGAGCTTCTCGCCCGACGCGCCCAATCTCTCCAACAACGACCACCTGCGGCTGGGCTCGACCTTCCATGGGTACGAGCGTGGCGATGGATCGCTCGCTCGTTCTTGCGTCCCCACGACTGATCAAGCAGCATGACGCAGCTTGCACACGATCGCCGCCAACCTGTCGGTGTTCGGTCGCTCGGGCGGCATCGAGGTGAAGTTCGGCGAAGACGACGCGCCGATGACCGCCTTCATCCGCAAGTCGGACCTGTCGCGCGACCGCCAGGAGCAACGCCCCGAGCGCTTCGCCGTCGGCGACCGCATCGACGCCCAGGTGACCAACATCGACAAGGCCGCTCGCCGCGTGTCGCTGTCGATCAAGTCGCTGGAAATGGCCGAAGAGAAGGAAGCCATCGAGCAGTTCGGGTCGTCCGACTCGGGCGCCTCGCTCGGTGACATCCTGGGCGCCGCTCTGCGCGAGAAGGCCTCGAAGGACTAAGAAGCAGGCGCCAGCCTAGCTTTCTGAGTTAACGGCGGATCGGGAAACCGGTCCGCCGTTTCCTTTTGCGGCAGAGCCTTTTAGAGCCGGATGAGAAGTCATCCGGCGCGTTGGAAAAGGCTCTTCTTTCAATGTTTAGAGCGCGTTTGGCGGGCGAAACCGCAGACACTTTCGCCCAACGCGCTCTAGGCTATTGAAGTCTCCGTTCGGCGGAGGCATAGGGTCCGCGCGCCTGGATTACCGTTTCAGGTTGGGGGGTTAGATGATCAAGTCGGAACTGATCGCGCGATTGGCGTCGGAAAACCCGCACCTGACCCAGAAGGATGTCGAGCGCGTCATCGCCGTCATCCTCGATCGCATGATCGTCGCCCTGGAAGACGGCGGCCGCGTCGAACTCCGCGGCTTCGGGGCCTTCTCGCTCCGCTCGCGCCCGGCCCGCACCGGCCGCAACCCCCGCACCGGCGAAGCGGTCGACGTCGCCGCCAAGCACGTCCCGTTCTTCAAGAGCGGCAAGGAACTGCGCGCCCGGCTCAACGCCGACAGCGAATAACGCGTTCGCCCTTCGGGCTTTGCACAATCGGCATGTCGCTCTAGGCTCCGTTCCAGGCAACGGGAGCTGTCCATGAGCGTGGTCAAAGAGTTTCGCGAGTTCATCGCGCGCGGCAACGTCATCGATCTCGCCGTCGGCGTGATCATCGGCGCGTCCTTCAACAAGATCGTCGGCAGTTTCGTCGACCAGGTGATCATGCCGCCGATCGGTCTGGCCACCGGGGGCATCGACTTCTCCAAGCTCGAATGGGTGCTGAAACCCGCCGTGGCGGCGACCGCCACCGCCGAGGCCGTCGAGAAGGTCTCGATCCAGTACGGCGCCTTCATCAACACCATCATCCAGTTCCTGATCACCGCCTTCGCGGTGTTCCTGCTGGTCAAGCTGGTCAACGCCGCCCGCCGTAAGGAAGAGGAGGCCCCCGCCGAGGCCGCCCCGGCCGCCCCGACGCCGACCGAAAGCCTGCTGGTCGAGATTCGCGACCTCTTGAAGACCCCGGCGCCCGCGCCGGTCGTGGCCGTCGCCGCGCCCGCCCCGAAGGTGGCCGCGCCCAAGCCCATGGTCGCCAAGGCTCCGGCGAAGCCGGCCGCCAAGGCGGCGGCTCCGAAAGCCGCGAAGGCGCCCGCCAAGAAGCCGGCGCCCAAGGCGAAGTAACCCGGGGTTCCATGGCGTCAGTAAAGATCTGCGGACTGTCGACGGCCGAGACCGTCGCGGCCGCGGCCGATGGAGGCGCCGCCTTCCTCGGGTTCAACTTCTATCCGCGTAGTCCTCGGGCGGTGACGCCCGAGGCGGCCGCGCGTCTGGCCGAGCCCGTGCGCGGCCGGGGGATCAAGCTCGTCGCCATCGTCGTCGACCCGGACGACGCCCTGATCGACGCCATCGCCGCCCACCTGAAGCCCGACCTTGTGCAGTTCCACGGCCATGAGACCCCGGCGCGGGTGCGTGAGGCGTCGGCGCGCGCGGGCGTCGGGGCGATCAAGGCGATCGCCATCTCCGAGGCCGCCGATTTCGACGCGGCGCCGGCCTTCGAGCCGGTGGTCGAGCACCTGCTGTTCGACGCCCGCCCGCCCAAGGACGCGGCCCTGCCTGGCGGCGTGGGGGCCAGGTTCGAATGGTCGCTGCTGGCCGGTCGGCGCTACGCCCGGCCGCATTTCCTGGCCGGCGGCCTCGATCCGTGGAACTTGCAGGAGGCGATCGCCGCCTCGGGGGCGCCCCTGGTGGACGTTTCCTCTGGCGTCGAACGCGGTCCGGGCCTAAAGGACCCCGCCTTGATCGCGGCCTTCCTCGACGCCGCCAAACGCGCCTGATTCACACTCCGCCAAGCCCGTTAGAAGCGTGACCGCCCAGCCCAACGCCTATTCCGCCTATCCCGACGCCAACGGCCGCTTCGGCGAGTTCGGTGGTCGTTACGTGGCCGAGACCCTGATGCCTCTGGTGCTGGAGCTCGACCGCGCCTACGCCGAGGCCAAGGCCGATCCCGCCTTCCAGGCCGAGCTGCGCGGCTACCTGACCCACTACGTCGGCCGCCCCAGCCCGCTTTATTTCGCCGAGCGCCTGACCCAGCACTTCGGCGGGGCGAAGATTTATCTGAAGCGCGAGGAGCTGAATCACACCGGCGCGCACAAGATCAACAACTGCATGGGCCAGATGCTGCTGGCCAAGCGCATGGGCAAGACGCGGATCATCGCCGAAACCGGCGCCGGTCAGCACGGCGTCGCCTCGGCCACCGTCACCGCCCGCTTCGGCGTGCCCTGCGTGGTCTACATGGGCGCCGTCGACGTCGAGCGTCAGAAGCCCAACGTCTTCCGCATGAACCTGCTCGGCGCCGAAGTGCGCCCGGTCACCAGCGGCGCGGCGACCCTCAAGGACGCCATGAACGAGGCGATGCGCGACTGGGTCACCAACGTCGGCGACACCTACTACATGATCGGCACCGCCGCCGGCCCGCACCCCTATCCCGCCATGGTCCGCGACTTCCAGGCCGTGATCGGCACGGAGACCCGCCAGCAGATTCTCGAACTCGAAGGCCGCCTGCCCGACGCCGTCGTCGCCTGCGTCGGCGGCGGTTCGAACGCCATCGGCATGTTCCACCCGTTCCTAGAGGACGCGGATGTGAAAATTTTCGGCGTCGAGGCCGCGGGCCTCGGCCTCGACACGGTCGACAAGCACGCCGCCAGCCTCACCGGCGGCCGCCCGGGCATCCTGCACGGCAACAAGACCTATCTGCTGCAGGACGACGACGGCCAGATCCTCGAAGGCCACTCGATCAGCGCCGGCCTCGACTATCCCGGCATTGGCCCCGAGCACTCGTTCCTGCACGACATCGGCCGCGCCAAGTACTTGACCTGCACCGACGACGAAGCCCTCGAGGCGTTCGAGCTCTGCTCGCGCCTGGAAGGCATCATTCCGGCCTTGGAAAGCGCCCATGCCCTGGCCAAGCTCGGCGAAGTCGCCCGGGATATCGGCAAGGACGGCGTCATCGCCCTCTGCCTCTCCGGCCGCGGCGACAAGGATATATTTACCGTAGCGGACCACCTCGGTCGTAAGATTTAGCGGACCGAAATCGTGAAAGACCGCATCGACCGCCGCTTCGCCGCCTGCAAGGCCGAAGACCGCGCCGCCTTCGTCGCCTACGTCATGGCCGGCGATCCCGATCTGGCGACCTCGCTCGAGATCCTCAAGGGCCTACCGGCCGCCGGGGCCGACGTCATCGAGCTCGGCCTGCCGTTCTCCGATCCGATGGCCGAGGGCCCGACCATCCAGCTGGCCGCCCAGCGCTCGCTGGCCGGCGGCATGCGCACCAAGGGTGTGCTGGAGATGGTCCGTGAGTTCCGCAAGGCCGACCAGGACACCCCGATCATCCTGATGGGCTACCTCAACCCGGTCTACAACTTCGGCTACGAGGCCTTCGGCAAGGCCGCCGCCGAAGCCGGCGTCGACGGCCTGATCATGGTCGACTGCCCGCCGGAGGAGGCCGATCCGCTGGCCGACGCGCTCGACGCCGCCGGCCTGTCGCTGATCCGCCTGGCCACCCCGACCACCGACGAGGCGCGCATGCCTGTGGTGGTACGTCGCACGTCGGGCTTCATCTACTATGTGTCCGTCGCCGGGGTGACCGGGGTAAAAGAAGCCGACGAAACTGCGGTCGCACCCTATGTTACGCGCCTGCGCGCGGCGTCGGGCCTGCCCGTGGCGGTCGGCTTCGGCATCAAGACGCCGGAGCGGGCGGCTGCGGTGGCCCGGGTGGCCGATGCGGTGGTCGTCGGGTCGGCGTTCGTGGAAGTTGTCGGCTCGACAAACGAAAACGTGACCTCGAGCGTTCTTTCCAAGGTGGAAACCTTGGCTAAGGCTGTGCGCGCAGCGCGAGTCCCGTAGCGGAAAGGCTATGACGATGGCGATGGCGGAAAACGACGGCCGGAAACCGACCCGGAACACGGCGGGCGCGCGGGAGCGCGGCGGCTGGTTCTCGAAGATCGCGCCCGGCGTCCGCAACCTCGTTAAGCGCGAGGCTCCCGAAAATCTTTGGGTGAAGTGCCCCGACACCGGGGAAATGATCTTCCGTTCGGATCTGGAGGCGGCCCAGTGGGTCACCCCGTCCGGCCGCCACATGCGCATCGGGCCGAAGCTGCGCTTCGCCTTCACCTTCGACGCCGCCGAGTTCGAGCAGCTGCCCGCGCCCAAGGTCTTCGAAGACCCGCTGAAATTCTCCGACGGCAAGCCCTACAAGGACCGCATCGCCGCGGCCCGCAAGGCGACCGGCGAGACCGACGCCATGGCCATCGCCGTCGGCCGCATCGGCGGTCTTGAGACCGTCGTCCTCGTCCAGGACTTCGCCTTCATGGGCGGCTCGCTCGGCATGGCCGCCGGCGAAGGCTTCATCACCGCCGCCGAGGCCGCCGTGGCCCGCAAGGCTCCGCTGGTCATCTTCACCGCCGCCGGCGGCGCGCGGATGCAGGAAGGCGCCCTGTCGCTGATGCAGATGGCCCGCACGACCATCGCCATCCAGAGCCTGAAGTCGGCCGGCCTGCCCTATATCGTGGTGCTCACCGACCCGACCACAGGCGGCGTCACCGCCTCCTACGCCATGCTCGGCGACATCCACCTGGCCGAGCCGAACGCCCTGATCGGCTTCGCCGGTCACTGCCGGCCGTCCTGGGCTCGATCCTCAAGACCCTGACCATGGGACGGGCGCGAAAGGCCGCCTAAGGCCTCTTCGATGAGCGACTACCTGAGACCGCACGACGCGGCGCTGGAGCGCCTGCGCGCCCTGCATCCCAAGCGTATCGACCTCTCCCTCGGCCGCATGCGTCGCCTCGCGGCCGCGCTGGGCCATCCCGAGCGCCGCCTGCCGCCGGTGATCCATGTCGCCGGCACCAACGGCAAGGGCTCGACCGTCGCCTACCTGCGGGCCATCGCCGAGGCGGCGGGCCTCAAGGTCCACGTCTTCACCTCGCCCCACCTCGTCCGCTTCGCCGAGCGCATCCGCCTGGCGGGCAAGCTGATCGCCGAGGATCACCTCGCCGAAATCCTCGAGCGCGTGGAGGCCGCCAACGCCGGCGAGCCGATCACCTTCTTCGAGGTGACCACCGCCGCCGCCTTCGTCGCCTTCGCC
>JAFKGN010000034.1 GCA_017307205.1 Caulobacterales bacterium | reverse complement strand
GCCACCCAGGCGGTGCTCGAGGCTGCCGGCTTCGACGCCTACGAGGTCTCCAACCATGCGCGCGACGCCGCCTTCCGCTCGCGCCACAACCTCGCCTACTGGACGGGCGTCGACTACCTGGGCGTCGGCCCGGGGGCGCACGGGCGCATCACTGACGCCGATGGCCGCCTCGCCACCCTCGCCCCCGCGCGCATCGCCGATTACATCGCCGCCGTCGAGGCGGGCGGTCCCGGCTTCGGCGAGGGGGAGCGTCTCACCGCCGAGGAAATCGCCGAGGAGCGCCTGCTGCTCGGCCTGCGCATCGACGCCGGCGTCGGCTTCGCCGAGGTCGCCGCCCTCGGCCTGACGCCGGACGATCCTCGCGTCCACGATCTCGTCGCGGCGGGCCTCGTCGCCGAGGATCGTCAACGTCTGCGCGCCACCCGCGCCGGTCGCCTCGTCCTCGACCGCCTCACCGCCTCGCTGGTCTGATCCGGCGGCGCAGGCTATCGAACGGCATGGCCGAACGTCCGCCGCCTCCGCCGCTGTCCGACGCGCCCCTGGCGCCGGGGCTCTATGTGGTGGCGACGCCCATCGGCAACCTGCGCGACATCACCCTGCGCGCACTCGATGTTCTGCAGGGCTGCGATCTTCTCCTCGCCGAAGACACCCGCGTCACCTCCAAGCTGCTGTCCGCCTACGGCCTGTCCAAGCCGCTCGCCCGCTATGATGAGCATTCGGCCGATCGCGCCGGCCCCAAGGCCCTGGCCTTGCTGGCCGAGGGCGGCCGCGTGGCCCTGGTCTCCGACGCCGGAACGCCCCTGGTCTCCGATCCCGGCTACCGCCTCGTCGGCGAGGCCCTGGCGGCGGGCGCGGCCGTCTATCCGATCCCCGGCGCCTCGGCTGCCCTGGCGGCGTTGACCCTCGCGGGTCTGCCCACCGACCGTTTCCTGTTCGCAGGCTTCCTGCCGCCAAAGTCGGCCGCCCGTCGCACGGCGCTGGAGGCCCTGCGCGACCAGCGCTGCACCCTGATCTTCTACGAGACCGGCCCGCGCCTGCGCGCCTGCCTCTCCGACATGGCCGCCGTGTTCGGCGACCGTCCCGCCGCCGTCGCCCGCGAGCTGACCAAGCTGCACGAGACCTGTATCCGCGGCCCGCTCAGCGCCCTCATGGCCGATCCCGCCCTCGAAGAACCCCGTGGCGAGATCGTGGTGTTGGTCGGCGGCGGCGCGGAAGCCGTCGCCACCGAAGCCGACGCCGACACTGCGCTTGCCGAAGCCCTGCGTCGCCTGCCGCCCGGTGAGGCCGCCGCCGAGGTTTCCGCCCAGCTCGGCCTGTCTCGCAAGGACCTCTACAGGCGCGCCCTGGCCCTGAAGGGCGCGAAATGACCCCGGCCAAGTCCTCGATCCGACAGGAACGAGGGCGCGCGGCGCGTCTGTCCGGCCGCCGCGGCGAAGCGTTCGCGGTTCTGGTCCTGATGTTGAAGGGCTACCGCATCCTCGGTTTCCGTCTGACGACTCCGCCGGGCGAGATCGACCTTCTGGCCCACAAGCGCAGCCTGGCGGGCGACATCCTGGCCGTCGTTGAAGTGAAGCGGCGTCGCACGGTCGAGGAAGCGCTGGAAGCGGTGTCGTTCGTACAGCGGGAACGGTTGCGTCGGGCGGGCGCCCACGTGGCGGCGTCGCGACCGGCCCTACGCAACGCGTCGATCCGTCTCGATCTTATGGCCTTGGCGCCGGGGCGCCTGCCGCGTCATGTTCCCGACGCTTGGCCTGATTTGGGTCGCTGAGCGCGTGCCATGACTCGTGAAGACGCCGAGGAAGTGCTGCAGAAGGCCGGCAAGGCCGGGGATGACGCCTTTCCCCTGTTCGAGGCCGCGCTCGCTTGCGCCATCCACGATGACGACAGCCGCGACGCCCAGTCCGCCCGGCATCTGGCGGAGGAAGGTGTGCGCCACCTGCGCGAGCGCCTGACCATCGAGTCTCCCGAGGAAGCCCTGGCCGAGGCGATGAGCGGCGATCTCGGCCTCTCCGGCGACCTGATGACCCAGAACCATCCGGAGAACGCCGACGTGCTCGGCGTCTGCGCTCGGCGTAAAGGACTGCCGGCCGCGCTCGGCATCTACTACCTGCACGCGGCGCGGCTCTGCGGCCTGCAGGTCAACGGCGTCGATTTCCCGGGCCACTTCCTGCTGCGCATCGAGACCGAGGAAGGCCCGCTGGCGCTCGACCCGTTCAGCGAGGGCCGGGTGGTGCTGCCGTCCGAGCTTTCCCGCCGCGCCCTGCGCACCGGCCTGACCCCAGACGTCGCCTCGCGCCTCGACCGACTGATGGCTCCGGCGAGCGACCGCGCCGTGCTGATCCGCCTGCAGAACATCATCTTCGCCCGCGCCCACGCCGCCAAGGACTACGCCCGCGCCGAGCGCTCAGCCCTGCGCCGCGCCCTGCTCGACCCGACCGACCACCGCCCCTGGCTCGACGTCGCCGCCGCCCGTGAAGGGCAGGGGGCGCTCGCCGGCGCCCTGCAGGCCCTCGCCCAGGCCCAGCTTCTTGACGGTGGCGCCGCCATCGCCGCCCGCGCGGCGCGTGAGCGGGTAAGGATGCAACTCAACTAGATGGCGGATGACGGCCCCATCGTCGTGCGTCAGTCCCGGGGCAAGGCGCTGCTGCTGTTCGCCGTCTGCGTGGGTTTCGCCGCTGTCGGCGTGGTCGGCTGGCTCGACGAACGCCATCCGATGCTGGCGCTCTGTGCGGTATTCTTCGGCCTTGGCTCGCTGGTCGCGCTCGCAAACCTCGTGAGTCCCGGCCGCCTAGTCGTCGATGAGCGGGGTTGCGGCTGGACCATTCTGTTCCGAAGCCATCGCGTCGACTGGCGCGACGTGGAGGCCTTCTACGTCGTCCGCGTTCAGCGCACCGACATGATCGGCTTCACCTTCGCGGAGGGCAGTGACCGGGGAAAGCGTATGCGCGCGGTCAACCAATCGATCGCCGGCTGCGACGCCGCCTTGCCCGGCGGCTGGAGTTTGAAGGCCGCCGAGGTCGCCACGTTGCTGAACGCCTCGAAGCTCGCCTGGGGCCGCGATTAGAGCGCCTCTACTGGCGCACGGCCGCGCGACGCCCTAAGTCGGCAGTCCGGAAGCTGGAGCAATTCCCATGTCGCTGCGCGTCGCCGTTCAGATGGATCCGATCGAGCGGATCAACATCGAGACCGACACCACCTTCCTGATGATGTTGACTGCGCAGGAGCGCGGGCATCGGCTCTACGTCTACACGCCCGACAAACTGACGCTCGACGAAGGCCGGGTCTTCGCCCGCGCCCGTCAGGTCGACGTCCAGGCGGTGAAGGGCGCGCACGTGACCTTCGGCGACGTTCGCACGCTCGATCTCGCCGCGGAGGTCGATGTCGTCCTGATGCGTCAGGATCCGCCGTTCGACATGGCCTACATCACGGCCACCCACTTCCTCGAGAAGGTCCACCCCAAGGTCCTGGTGGTGAACAACCCGGCTGAGGTGCGCAACGCGCCCGAGAAGCTGTTCGTCACCGACTTCCCCGGCGTGCAGCCGCCGACGCTGATCACCAGCGATGTCGAGGCGATCTACGACTTCCGCGCGCGCCACGGCGACATGGTGCTGAAGCCGCTGTACGGCGGCGGCGGCTCGGGCGTCATCCGCCTGAAGGCCGACGACCCCAATCTCGACGCCCTGCTCGAACTGCACGCCATGATCGGCCGCGAGCAGGTCATCGCCCAGAAATTCATCCCGGCGGTCAGCAAGGGCGACAAGCGCGTGCTGCTGGTCGATGGCGAGCCGGTCGGCGCCATCAACCGCGTGCCGGCCGAGGGCCAGGTGCGTTCCAACCTCGCGCGCGGCGGCCGGGCCGAGGCCGTCGAGCTGACCGCCCGCGACCGCGAGCTCTGCGCCATCATCGGCCCGGAGCTGCGTCGCCGCGGCCTGCTGTTCGTCGGCATCGACGTGATCGGCGACTACATGACCGAGATCAACGTCACCTCGCCCACCGGCGCCCAGCAGCTGAAGCGCTTCGGCGGCCCGGACGTGACCGCCGCGATGTGGGACCGGATCGAGGCGATCCGGGCGGAGCGCTAGGCGTCCTACGCTTTAAGGATTCACGCAACGGAACGACGCCGCGCTCTCCTTGTCGCCGCCTTGATAACGCGGCTGCTGCGGCCAGGCGCACAGCAGGCGGGTGCGCCCGGGCCAGGGCGTGCCGGGCCGCGCCGTCGCCGTGAACTGGGTCGGCGCCACGCCGCGCTCACGCCAGGCGACCAGGGCGCCGAAGGCGTCGAACTGATCGGTCGCCGGTCCGCCCTGGCCATGGTTCATGCCGGGCACCGGGAACAGCCGCACGAACTTCGACGCCTGGCCACGATCCATCACATTGACCTTCTCCAGCCAGGCGATGGTGTCGTTGATCGAAAACACCGGGTCGCTGACGCCGTGGTAGATCAGCAACTTGCCGCCGCGCCGGTTGAACTCGGAGAGATCGCCGCTGTCGGCGTTCATGAAATCGACTGAGCTCTGGTTCAGCGCGCCCCACTTCACCCGCCCTTTGCGAGCGTTCTCCACGACATTGACGCCGAGGCTGTAGCGCGTCAGGGCGCCGGGGTCGTCGGCGACTTCCGTTGGCGGCGAGGTGAACACCGCCGAGGCCGACTTGCCGCCCAGCACCACGGCGAGGCCTGTGTTGGTCGGGGAGGCATAGGGGCCGAGCTTCCACATCCGCCAGCCGCCGCTGACGGCGCCCTGTGGGTTGCGATAGGCGATGCCGGCGTCCCACGGCCAGTCGGCGTAGAGGAGGCGGCCGTCCGGTCCCTTGGCGCCGTCGAAGATCTTGCGCAGCGCGGCGACCTGGGCCGGGGCCAGGCAGTCGGCGGCCTTGGCGCCGGCACAGGTGATCGCCGTCAGGGCCGGAGCGACTCGCGCCGTGTTGCAGGCCGGAAAGGCCTCGATGATGCCGTCTTCCAGGCCATCCAGTCCGTCGCAGGCCTTCAGCACCGCGCCGGAGACCAGCAGCAGGTCGTCGTCGGTGAGGGCCTTGTTGAGCAGAGGCTGGCCGTCGGCCGCCATGGCGCCCATGGCCCGCGCCGCCTCGGCCATGGCCTGGGCGTCCCACATCTGGCCCACGCCCCCGGCGTCAGCGAGGCGGAATCCGGGGTAGCCGGCCAGCACGCCGTCGAACAGCGTCGCGTAGCGCTGCACGGCCATGAAGCCTTCCTGCCCGCCTTTGGAGCCGCCGACGTAGTAGCTGAACTGCGGGCCGCGACCGTAGTAGCGGGCGATCAGCGCCTTGGCGGTCGCGGCCACCGGCGGGATCGAGGCGCCGCCGTAGTCGGCGCGGGCTTGAGGATCCCAACCGAAGGTCACCTCACCCTGCCGCGCTGGGTCCCGGTTGACGTCGTTGTCGTGGCCGGAGTCCTGGCTGACCACCGCGTAGCCCTGGCTGACCGCGTTGCTCGGCTGAGCGCCCATCAGCGGGCGGATGGCGTTGCCGATCGCGCCGTTCGGACCGCCACCGCCCTGGAAGAAGAAGCGGCCGTTCCAGGCGTCCGGCAGGCGCAGC